>DDEP01000120.1 GCA_002336465.1 Pedobacter sp. UBA1951 | reverse complement strand
TCTTCTTCAGGAATACAAGTATCTGTAACACGATTGTAATGGTTTTCTAACAAGTCCCATTCATCTTGTGGGCTTAAATCGCGGTAATTAGGCACACGTTTGTAATGAGAGTGCGCTACAAGGTTCATGATATCCTCTTCCAAGTTTGCACCTGTACAAGATATAATAGAAACTTTATCTTGTCTAATCATCTCGGCAAGTGAAATCCCAAGCTCGGCAGTACTCATTGCACCCGCAAGCGTAATCATCATTTTACCACCTTCATCTAAATGGGTTTCGTACCCTTTAGCCGCATCCATCATAGCTGCAGCATTAAAATGGAGATAATTGGTCTCCATAAATTTGGATATTGGTCCTCTTGTAGTACTCATTATTTATTGATTTTAATTCGGCAAAAGTAACCAATTACTTTAATCTTTGCCAATCTATGTTGTTTATTTGTCATCTTAAGGTAAGGCATTCAAAACAAGTTAATTATTAAAATTTTAAACGCATTTAAGGTATTTGTAATAGCTTTGTCCCTATGAAAAAAGTTGTACTATCCTTTTTAATGACCATAAGCGTATTGGTATGCAGCGCACAAGGCAAACTGATCCGTAAGTTGTTATCGAATGAAAAAGATACTACCCGCAAATCGAGTTTTATGCCTGTACCCGTATTGGGGTATGCACAAGAAACCGGGTTTGAATTGGGCTTAGGTGCAGTATATTCATTATACCTCGATAGGAAAGATACTTTAAACCGCAGTTCTAATTTTTATGGTATGGGTTCTTATTCTACAAAAGGTACTTACAGCGTTACTTTAAAAGGCGATGTTTGGACAAAAGAAAATAAGCATCACCTCATTGGAGAAATACGCTTTAAAGATATGCCCTTTAACTTTTATGGCTTAGGCAACAACACATTGGCCGCTAACGAAGACAAACTTGTACAGCATTCTATAAAAATGTTGTTTGACGCCGAAAAAAGCTTTATTGCAAAAAGCTATACTGGAGTTTCCCTAGGTTTTGAAAATTACAGCTTTACAGATAAGGTAGCTGATGGGATTTTTGCAAAAGACCCACTTATATTAGATAAAGATGGAGGGTCTGTAGTATTTATAGGTGTATCACAAAGTTTAGATACCCGCAACAGCAACAACTTCCCTACAAAAGGTTTTTTTGGTCGTATTTCTTACCAATATGCGCCCGATATTTTTGGAGGAGATAATTTTAAAGGTAGCCAGATTAAAATAAACTTGCGCAATTTCTGGTCTTTCACACCTAAAGTAATTTTAGGTGTACAAGCCATTTACCATACCGTTCAAAGCAACCGTACTTCCTTTTACATGTTACCGCAATTGGGTAATGATGAAATTATGCGGGGTTATTATGCGGGTCGTTACCGTGATGAGAACCTACTGCAAGGGCAAGCCGAATTACGTTATCGTTTTATGAACCGTTTCGCTTTTGTAGCTTTTGCTGGTTTAGGTAAAGTATTCAACAACAATGAAGTAAATTTAAATGATTTCAAGCCCAACTATGGTGTTGGAGGCAGATACTTTTTTGATACGGCCAAAGGTTTAAGTGTGCGCTTTGATTACGGCGTGGGCGAAAAACGTCCCGGCGAAAAAAGGCAAACCGGTTTTTATATTGGCTTAGGCGAAGCATTTTAATAGCCATCTGCAAAGCTTCATCAGCTTATTCTCAATTTATGTTTGTTCAAGCTTGAAAAAACGCTAAGTAAAAATATGCTTGCAACTTAAGCACATGCTTTATATACTAAGATAAAGTTTGGATATTCGTTAATGTTAACCAAAACTTGTAATCAGTATATGAAACAATTGTTGCTATTCTTATTTCTTCCTTTAACCCTATTTGCGCAAAAATTAACCCCAACCGAAATTTCCCGTTTAGAGAAGCAGGCAAAGCAGGTACAGATCATTAGAGACAAATGGGGAATACCGCATGTATATGGCAAAACAGATGCTGATGCTGTTTTTGGTCTTTTATACGCACAATGCGAAGATGATTTTAAACGAGTAGAATTGAACTATGTAGAAAAATTAGGCAGGTTATCTGAGATCAGCGGCGAGAAGAATCTCTTTAACGATTTACAGATCCGCCTCTTGATTGATAGTGCCGATGCCGTAGCTGATTATAAAAAAGCAGCTCCATGGTTAAAGAAATTATTAGATGCTTATGCAAATGGTATTAACTATTACCTGTATAAAAATCCGCAGGTAAAACCCGCTTTATTAACCCGTTTTAAACCTTGGTACCCTTTTCTGTGGACAGATGGTAGTATAGGTGCCATCAATACCGGCAATCTTACTATTGCCGAACTTAAACGATTTTACACCAATGACCATGAGCCTACGGCCTATATTCCAGAAATAAAAGATCAACAAAGCGGTTCTAATGGCTTTGCCTTTGCACCTAAGATCACTGAAAATGGGAAAGCTATCTTATATCTTAACCCACATACTACTTTCTATTTTAGGCCCGAGGTACAAATACATAGCGATGAAGGCTTAAATGTTTATGGTGCCGTAACTTGGGGTCAGTTTTTTGTGTACCAAGGTTTCAATGATTTCTGCGGTTGGATGCACACTTCTAACAACGTAGATATTGCAGATATGTATGCCGAAAAAATCACCAAGACAGGCGAAAATCTTTTTTACGAGTACGATGGAAAAAAACATCCTGTAAAGATCAAGAACATAGAAATCAAGTATGTTGAGAATGGCAAACTGAAATCTAAATCTTTCAAGACTTACTTTACCATAAACGGCCCTGTAATGGCTATAAGAGATGGTAAATGGATCACGTTGCGCCATCAGAACAGAAACCCCGAAAGTTTGGTACAAAGCTGGGTACGTACCAAATCAAAAAGCTTTGACGATTATAAAAAAGCGATGGATTTACGAGCCAACGGCTCAAATAATACCGTATATGCTGATGCAGCAGGCAATATTGCCTACTGGCACGGCAACTACATACCCATAAGAGATACCAAATACAATTGGGCCGATGTAGTGGATGGTTCTACATCTGCAACCGCTTGGAAAGGTTTACACCCGGTAAATGAGAGTGTACACGTTTATAACCCGGTAAATGGATGGTTACAAAACTGCAACTCAACACCATTTACTGTAGCAGGTGCAAACAGCCCTAAAAAAAGCAATTATCCTAGTTATATGGCCCCAGATGGCGAAAACTTCAGAGGTGTATCGGCCTTACGTTTACTGAACAGACCTGTTAAATACAACATGGATAAAGTGATTGCCATGGGATATGACACTTACCTTTCGGCATTTGAGGTTTTATTGCCTGCGCTGATCAAAGCTTATGATGATTTACCTGCAACCGACACCTTAAAGAGCACTTTAAAAAACCCTGTTGATATTTTAAGAAAATGGGATTACCATAGTGCCGAAAACTCTGTAGCAGCCGCTTTGGCTATGGAGTGGGCTCCACGCTTAAACAGCATGATACAAAAGGTATATATTGATCCCGAAGAGAAAGATCAGGTTACTTCTACAACCGCATTTGCCCAAACTGCAAAACCCATAGATTTGTTGGCGCCTCTAAAAGCCACTATCAACAATTTGAACCAGCGTTTTGGCAAATGGCAAGTAACTTGGGGAGAGATAAACCGTTTTCAACGTTTAACCGGAAACATAGATGAACAATATGACGATAATGCACCAAGTTTACCCGTAGCTTTTGGTTCGGGTATTTGGGGACAATTACCTTCATTCCGCAGCAGTATGTTCAAAACCAATAAACGTTATGGAACAAGTGGTAACAGCTTTGTATGCGTAGTAGAATTTGGCGACAGGATAAAAGCTAAATCTGTTTTGGCAGGCGGAAATAGTGGAGATCCCAAATCAAAACATTTTAACGACCAAGCCCTAATGTACAGTAAAGGACAGTTTAAAGATGTGTACTTCTATAAGGAGGATGTACTGAAAAATGCAGAACGTATTTACAGACCAGGAGAATAACTTAAATTTAAATCAATAAAAGAGCACCCTTACAAGGATGCTCTTTTTTTATGACAACACCAGTTATTAAACCTTTTTCGGTAAAAAGTATCTTCTTAAGATATAAATCTCTTTTTATGAAAAATCGCATAAAACGCTTTATAAATGTATGTGCTTTTATAATTGCATACATAGGTTTTGTTCAATTGTGCCATGCAAACGCCAAATCTTCTAATGGTGCTACTCCCATAGAAATGACATGGCAAATCAAAGGCATCACAAGAAAAGCATTGGTTTACATACCTCCACAAACCGTACCCGGCAAGACACCTGTTATCTTTGCTTTTCATGGGCACGGAGGCACTATGCGTAAGATGTACAACACCCAACAATTTGACCAATTATGGCCTGAAGCCATTTTTATATGCCCACAGGGCCTAAACACAGCAGGGCAGCTCGTTGATCGCGCGGGAAACCTACCGGGCTGGCAAATGAGTATTGATGACAACGAAAATACAGATTTGCAGTTTTTTGATGCCATGCTAAAAACCTTGAAAGAAAATTACCGTATCGACAAACAACAAGTTTTTATAACCGGTCACTCTAACGGAGGAGGATTCACCTATTTATTATGGGCCAAACGAGGCAATGAAATAAAAGCCGTAGCACCTACTGCTGCAGCAGCATTAAAGTTATTAAGCTATTTACAGCCCAAACCTTTATTTCATCTCATAGGCTTAAAAGACCCGCTTGTTAAACCCATTTGGCAGAAAACAACATATGAATATGTTTTAAAGCTCAATCAATGCGATTTGGCTTCTAAAAAAACCGAAGGATCTGTTACTTTTTACCCTTCTAAAACTGGCAATCCGGTGTATATATTCACACACAATGGCGGTCATGCTTACCCGATCGGGGCCAATATTGCAATTATTAACTTTTTTAAAACCTGCATAGACCAAAATTAAAAAAAGAAGTTATCCTGCAATACCTGCCGCAGCATTGATGGTAAGCGCAATAATGCAGGTATTGAATACAAAAGAAATTACACTGTGCCACAAGGTCAGTCTTCTCATTTTACGAGTAGTAACATCAATATCAGATACCTGAAAGGTCATGCCTATTACCAGCGAATGGTAAGCAAAATCAATGAAATCAGGTTCGTCATCATGAGGAAATTTTAATCCCCCGTGTATTTTATTGCCATGCATCTCATAATACAGATGTGCATAACGTACCGTATAAATAGTATGTACCAAGAACCAGCTTAAAAACATACCTAACATTCCCAAAACAAGATATAACCACGCATGGCTTTCGTTCACTTTAGCTTTGGCGATCAAAATGAATACAGCCAGTAACCCTGCAAAGGTTGCCAGTAATACTACCAGAAAAATAGCAGCCCTACCCCCATCCTCAATATTTGCATGAAGCTTTGTCTGTTTAGGTGTGGTGTGGTTAAATATCCACCAACTAGTGGCAATCTGTATGATACAGAATATAATCCATCCAGACATGAGGCGACTGATCAAATCAAGATCAAATATTTCACTGATAAAAAACGCTGCTATACCACAAACAACGCTTATGGCAAAACGTTCTCCTGCTTTTTGTTTTTGTATTTTGCTCAATCCTGATGTATTTTTCATATCAGTATTTTAACTTAAAATGTTCTTTTGCCTGTCCTTTTCTAAAATAAACCAGTCCAATCCAAAACAAATCTACGGTTATCGTCACTTCTGGATGTGCTTTAATCTCCTCCCACGCTTCTTTCATACCTTGGCTCCAGTAAATATCATCAAAAATAAGCAAGGTATTGTCATGTACCTTAGGTAAGCACCAGTTAAAGTAATTTAAGGTAGCTGCTTTGGTATGATTTCCATCTATATAAACAAAGTCTAACCTTTCTCTTGCCGCAATAGCTGCGGGTAATAAATCATCGAAATTACCCACCTGTAACTCTACATTATCCAATTGCAGCTCTTTAAAGTTTTGTTCGGCAACAGCCGCTGTTTGCGGGCAACCTTCAATGGTTAATATTTTTGCTTCAGGACAAGCTTTTGACAGATACGCTGTTGTTATACCTAAACAAGTACCCAATTCTATTATGTTTTGCGGGTTGTGATCTTTTGCCAAACGATAAATAAGCTGCGCCAAACGAGGTGCTTTTAAGGCATTTTTTGCAATCTGTTTAACTTTCTTTGTACGGTTTTTATTGAGATGAGAACCAGCGCCTAAATCGGTAACAGTTATCAGTCTATCGTCATTTAACAGCTTTTTGCGTTGCGTTTCTATTTGCTTGTATTCGTTTTTATTCGAAAAATCGTAAATTACCTCATCTGCCAGTTTGTAAACAAAAGGCGAATGTGTTCCATGCCGGCTTTTAGCCGTTAAACGATGCTTAAAAAAATCTAAAAGGAAAGTAAAAACCATAAACAAAAGTAAAGACTGAACTTGTAATTGCATAATAATGAAAAATTTTGCTGAGATAGATGCTTTGGTGAGATTGCTTGATGATCCTGATGAAGAGATTTTTAAGCATGTGGAGGAGCGGCTGATCAATTATGGCAGCGAGGTGGTTTCTTACCTAGAAAATGTATGGGAAAAGTCTTTAGATACTGTTATGCAAGACCGTATCGAGAACATTGTTCATACCATACAGTTCAACAATGTAAAGTTAGACCTGAACTTATGGTACCAGAGTGGCGCTTTTGATTTGTTGCAGGGCGCTTTGATCATTAACCGTTACCAATATCCCGATCTAGATGAGCAACATGTAATTAACCAGATAGAAGAAATAAAACGCGAAATCTGGGTAAGCTTACAATATGAAATGAGTTCTATTGAAAAAATAAAGCTGATCAACCATGTTTTTTATACTCAATTTGGATTTAGCGGCAATACCAAAAACCACCACGACCCTCAGAATTCATATATCAGTCAGGTATTAGATAGTAAAAGAGGGAATCAGATTTCATTAGCCATTATCTATGCTACTCTAGCACAAAAACTTGATATTCCGGTTTACGGTGTAAATCTACCGCAGCATTTTATTTTAGGCTATATAGACGAGACCAATCCCGATAAAGAAAAGGCTGTACTGTTCTACATCAATGCGTTTAACAAAGGTGCTATTTTTGGCAAACATGATGTTGACCAGTTTTTACGTCAACTCAATTTAGAGCCACAGCCGGGTTTTTATGCGCCTTGTAGCAATGCCGAAATTGTACGCCGTATCATCAGGAACCTCATTTCTGCTTATGAAAATTTAGGCTCGGCAGAGAAGGTTGACGAGTTGAAAGAGTTGCAGGAGGTCTTATCCGAAGCAATCTGATTCTATCATCCTGCAAAATATTTGATCTTAAAACTTGATCACGTTCAGTGCCTTATCAACCAAGAAGCCTTGTGTGGCTTTTAGATCAAACGTGGCTTTTCGCTTAGCTTTAAACCTAATGATAAATAGGTCTTGCGTTCCTTCTAAAGTTTCTTTATTTCCCGTATTGATAAAAGTTGGATATAAAACCTTATCGCCATTGGTATGCAATCTATCGTTTGTAAGATTATCCATCTCTTTCATGTTAAGTGGCTTTATCCCTACAAATTCAAAATCCTGATTGGCGTAAGGAAACGCAAAACTTAAAGCGTTTACAGCTTTCAGCCCTATCCCTTTTACGGTAATCTCCACCATTTCATCTTTATTGTAGGTAGGTTTATTTCCGGTAAATTCTATTTTACCTTCTATTTTCTCTGCACTTGGTTTTGCCCCCCCATCTAGCTGCGTAGCTACCACAGAAATATCATAGGCATCTATTATACCATTATGATTGATATCTCCATTGCTGATGTAACCTTCAAAATCGGCATCTCCTTTACGCAATCCTGTATAATTTGTGTAAGAAGTCAAATCGTTTCGGTCTATTTTCCTATCATTATTGATGTCTCCGGGCAAATAGCTTTCTGTTCCCGGCACTTTAAACACATAAAGCTCACGACCAGAACCATAACCTCCAACACCTTCGGTTAAGGCAATTTTTAGGTAACGTACATTTGGATGCTCAGAAAAATTAAACACCTTTACTTTGTCATCCCTTTCCCAACTAAACGGCCCTGCTTCTGTCCAAGTTTCTTTATCATTGCTATAATAAACTGTACCTTTTAGCCAAATGCCATTTCCTCTGCCACTACGAGGCAAATAATGCAACTTATCCAGTTTATTAATGGTTTTTAGGTCTATTATCAAATCAAATGGAACAGCTTTAGCGCCCCATTTGGTATGCCACATGCTGGCTTCATCAAAATCAAAAAGATTTTCTATTTCTTCTCCCTCTTGATTTTGAGCGGTGGTTTGTGCTGTAATGCCCTTAATAGCGAATTGTAAAGGATTTACTTTTGTTTTCGCGTTTATAGTAGTCCAACCTGATGTCCCGCTCTTATTTACGGCTCTTAACCTGAAAGTATAATCTGTTTCAGGTTCTAAACCTTCAAATAAAAAGCCCGTATCTTTTATATGGGTATAGATCATCTGATTAAAATCAATCTCATAATAATCTGCATTGCTTACTTTGCCCCAAGTGGGCTTTAAAGTATAAGCTTCTGTATTTGTTTCAGAAACGAGTGTATTTTGAGGAACATCCAATGCTCCTGTTGATTTTTTAAGCTGATCTGTTGGATTAAATTGGTAGCCCGAAATGCTTAACGTTACTGATGTTGCGGTAATATCTACTGCATTTACTTTAACCCATAACTGAGGATTTTTGGTAATCACTATCTTTTCAAATTCACTTCCTTTTGTAGCAAATTCATTAAAGTTAGGATGGGCATTATAATAAAATACATTCTGGCCTTTTATAAAATCGTTTATATTGTTTACCTCTCTTAATTTAATTGTTTTGTTACCTGTTTTAGCAGTTATTTGTTTCGGTTTCTCGCTAAGGTTTACTTTAAACCAAGTTGATTTGTCTTTTACCAAACCATCAAAATTACCTTTAGTTGCATGAACCGTAACAAGGGCTGTTTGTTGGCTCAAGCTGCTTTCAATCAAGGTTGTAACTCCTTGACCTTTTTTATAGATTTCGGTTTTACCATCATCATCATAAGCGGTAAAACTGCTTTTTCCATAAGGATAAATCTCATAGATGCGAGTATGCTCATCAATATCTTTTACATGGTTATTCGGGTTAACCATCGGAATAATTCCCCCTGCTTTTACAAATACAGGTAATTTCCATAACGGTGCATCAAAACTGTTGATTACCGTACCGCCCTCATATTTTTCGCCCGTGAAATAATCGTACCATGTACCTTTTGGCAAATAAATATTGTTACGAATATCATTCCCTTGTTGATCAGCCTGAGTTTGTTGATAGATAGGTGCTACCAGAAAATAAGGACCGTACATAAATTGATATTGTGTAGCAGTACCTGAAGTATATGCATTTTTATCTGCTAAAAACATTGCCTTGATCATAGGTAAGCCCGTTACGGCTTCTTTGGCGATGCTATAAGTATAGGGCAGTAAAGCCGATTTGAGCTTTAAATAGTTACGGTTAATAGAGGTAATCGGTTCGCCCAAAGCTTGCGGATATTTTTCATTGGTTCCCCATCCATCCATATTGAGCTGCATGGGTGTAAAGGTTTTCCATTGAAAATCGCGGGTATTTACAATAGGGTTTTGCCCGCCAAAAATACCATCCATATCTGAAGTGATGTTGGGCTGACCCGAAAGGCCCGAACCAATGTAAGTAGGGATGTGAAAACGGATATACTCCCATACTCCTCCAGTTTGATCACCCGACCATATACCTGCATAACGTTGCGTACCAGCCCAGCCATCAAGTGAAATGATAAAAGGTCTGGCATTATTACCATATGTAGGCATGATTTTACCTACATCGGCTACTCCGTTTAAGCCAAAAGAATAACCTGCACCTACCCAAGCCACGTCTGTTTTGAGCACTCTTACGCCCGCATCTCTAACCTCTTTTATAATATCGCGCTGTAAAAGAGGACTGATTCCTTCTTTAGGGTGAAGATCAGATTGTGTCCACAGGCCAATCTCTACCCCATTTTTACGGGCGTACTCTCCAAAGCTTTTGAGGTTTTGGATATTACCATCCAAAGTTTCCGTTTGTCCGTATCCGGCACCATAACCATCGTTAGGGAGTATCCAGCCCAAAGGCATATCATTTTTTTGATAACGATCTATAACTGCACGTGCAGAAAACTGGTAATTATTTTTCTCTCCATTCAGCGATTCTTTAACGCCGCCGTTGTCTTTCTGACTTTCCTTGTATTTTTTGCCATCTTCAAATAAAATTCCTTTTTCATCTTCTTTCCAATAATCGCGATTATAAGCATTTAAATGACCTTGGTAAAAGGCAAATTTTGGCAACAGTACAGGGTTGCCTGTTAACTGATAAAAATCATTTAACAATGCAGCAGGTTGCTGATTTACCATGAAGAACACATCTAAGTAATTGGTTTCATGATAGGCTTTTACAACCGCTTTATTTTTAGAGCCAAAATCATATTTACCTTTTTTAAAAGTGTACCACATTAAGCCATAGCCCTTAGTTGACCAGTAAAACGGTGTGGGAGAAGCTACCCCTCCATCAGTCCAGCTATTCTGGTTCTCAATTGCGATCATTTTTCCTTTATGAGAAAAACGACCGTTTTGTACACCTCCCCCATAAAAATACTCGTCGGGGTTAGCTTTAAAGCTTAAGGTAACTTTTCCGTTCTCAAACAAGATAGGTTCAGCTTCTTCTAAAACCACTTTCTTGGCATGAAGGTCAACCAGTTTAAACAAGGTGTTTGCTTTATTGAAACTTAGTGCAATACTTGGTGTACTGATTAAAATCTCATGTCCGTTATCTGTTAAGTTTAAGGACGAAACAGGCTTACGGGGTTGATCAACCAAAATCTGGGCATCAGGTTTGGCCTGTGGAGCTCTCATTGCGCCCCCACCATTATCCTGAAAAAGCCTAAAAATATGATTACCATAAAAATCGACCACGAGCTTATGTTGATTGTTTAAGATAAGTTCTATCGTTGTCGCATCCAATTTTTTAGCACCTATAATCTCAAGATTACCATTCGTTGCTGCATAAAGGGATTGATTTTGGAAAAACAAAAAGCCTATTAAAAGAGCCAAAAATCTAACAATATTCAAACTAGATGGGTTTAATACCTTTTTCATATTTTCAACTTTATCAGAAGTAAATTTAAAGGTTATGTTATTAGCTAACAGCAAAACCTTAACTATTTTAACTTATGGTGGGGAAAGAAATTCCTTTTATTTTACTGTAAAGCTCTACCGCATACAAATCTGTCATGCCCGAAACAAAATCCAATGCACTCTGTATTTTAGCGTAAATATCATCTTCTTTGTGCAAAAACTGCGGAGGTATAAGCTTTATTAATTTCTTATAGTAATGCGTATCGTTATTTACCAATGCTGGCACAAATTCTTCCAGCAATCCGGCCATTACTTTATAACCCGAAACTTCTTTCTGTATAACCGACTCATAGTTATAGATCTTTTCAATAGAAATTGCTCCAATCTTATTCCAAGTAGCAGAAAGTGCCGAAGGTAAACTATCTGTAAGACTTTGGTTAAAAGTTCCGTTCAAAAATTCGGTCTGTCGCTCAAAAAATATTTCAGAACATTCTGCAATTAAAGTATTGATCGCTTTTGCTCTAAGCAAACTGATCTTTGCATCATTATCTTCAAATTCGTTCTTTAAGCGCTGTTCTATGCTTTCATCATTACAAAGCGGTATCAAAAGGTCTTTAACATCCTCGTAACTCAATATTTTTAAACGATGTGCATCTTCTAGGTCAATAATACTATAGCAAATATCATCAGCAGCCTCTACTAAATAAGTTAAAGGGTGGCGTTTGTAAACCAACGGTTGATCCGATACTTTTTCTATCCCTAATTCTTGTGCAATATCACGGTAAGTATCTATCTCTGTGTAAAAGAACCCGTATTTTTTGGTATAAATATTGGCTTTGTTATGGCCTGCAATAGATTGGCAGGGGTATTTGGCTATGGCTGCCAAAGTAGAATAGGTTAAAGCATATGCTCCATTTCCTTTACCACTAAAAGGATGTGTTAAAATACGCAGTGCATTTGCATTTCCTTCAAAATGCACAATATCGCTCCATTGCTCGTCTTTAACCTGATTTTGGTATTGTTTACCATCGCCATCGGTAAAATATCTTGATATGGCCGCTTCGCCCGAATGTCCGAAAGGTGGATTACCCATATCATGAGCCAAAGCAGCAGCAGCAACGATATTACCTGCCTCGCTCATTAAAGGAAGTTTCTCATCAAGACCGTGATTGTGCTTTTTAAGTTTGTTGTAAAAAATGCGCCCTAAAGAGCGCCCCACACTAGCAACCTCCAAACTATGTGTTAAGCGGTTATGTACAAACACGCTGCCCGGTAAAGGGAAAACCTGTGTCTTATTTTGCAATCTCCTAAAAGGTGAAGAGAAAATTAATCTATCATAATCTCTTTGAAACTGCGAACGCGCTTCATCTGTATCTTCATGTCTCTTGGCATGTCCCCATCTTCTTGACGACAACAGGTGCTTCCACTCCATCATAGTGTATCTTTTGAGCGGCTAAACTAACAATCTTTTTTCAGAGTTTCATTTTGCTGATGAAATCGCTGATGGCTTTTTCAACGCTGGGCACATCTTTTGAAGTAATGTATGATCCGATTACATGATTTTGCACATTCGGAAGTGCTACCTTCATCTTCTCATTCTGCGGGGTACCCAATTGATCATACATGCTCAGCATGGCATCAACCCTTACCACCGGATCTTGGTGTTTAGCATCTTTAAAATAATAAAGTAGCAGAACTGGTTGATGTATTTTAGTAAACACAGCTTTATGCATAGTGGTTTCTACCAGTTCTTGTAATTGAACTACCGATTCTAAACGATAATGGGTGTACCAATATTTACGGTATAGCTCGTTATTACCTGAAGTTTTACGTTCTTTTCCCCCTTCTGCCAAACGAGCCATCTGCAAGCCCCAAGGCATCGTAAGTAGCCATGCTTTATTGTCATTTATGGCAATGTTAGGCGAAAGCAGTATGATGCTGTTTACTTCAGGATAACTTGCCGCTAATTGCAAGGCTAAGGTACCACCTGTTGAAGTCCCTACTAAAATCACTTTCTTGCCCAACTGTTTGCCAATGGCATAGGCTTCTTTGGCCGATTGCCACAAACGCTCTGCCGTAAAATATTGCATAGGCGCAACCGTATCGATACCATGATCGGCTAATCGGGTTAAATAGAGATTTGCTTTTAACCTTTTGGCCAAGTTCAGATGTACAGGATTCCCCTCCTCTTTACTTGCAGAAAATCCATGCAGATAAACAATGGCGTATTCTGTCTGTTGATGTGCAGAATCTGCCCAGACAATTTCTGCTTCATTTCCGGGCTTGATTTTGTGTAAACGATCATTATTTTGAATAAATGCGGTTAGTTGATTTATAAGAGGAACAGCAGGTAAATTGGTATTATATATGGGTTGCGAAGGCCTAGGACCTAAAAAATAAACGACCAGAATAATGGCTATGAGCGCAATAGATAGCTTTTTATAGTTTTTCATAGTAATAAGTTACATAAAAATACGCTTTTGGCGGAATTTAACTAAGTTTGCAATCAGATTTTTAACATGAAGCCCGGATTAGACCAGATTAAGCAACCTATTGCAGCAGAAATCGATGCGTTTGAGATCAAGTTTAAAGATTCGATGCGCAGTGATGCTCCGTTACTTAATAGAATTACCCACTACATCGTAAAAAGTAAAGGCAAGCAAATGCGTCCTATGTTCGTATTTTTTGCTGCCAAATTATGCGGAGGTATACAGGAATCTACACATCGTGGCGCTGCCTTAGTTGAATTGCTACATACCGCTACACTGGTACATGATGATGTGGTTGATAATGCCTATGAACGTCGTGGTTTTTTCTCGATCAATGCTTTATGGAAAAACAAGATTGCTGTTTTAGTGGGCGATTACCTATTGGCCAAAGGCCTTCTACTCTCGGTAAACAATAATGAATTTACTTTGTTAAAAATAGTATCCGAAGCGGTACAACAGATGAGCGAAGGTGAATTATTACAGGTTGAAAAGGTACGCCGAATGGACATTAGCGAGGAGCTTTACTTCAATGTAATCCGTCAAAAAACGGCATCATTAATTGCTTCATGCTGTGCCTGCGGAGCAGCATCGGCAGGAGCTGATGAAAGCTCAATTGAAAAAATGCGCCTCTTTGGTGAAAAGGTAGGTATCGCTTTCCAGATCAAAGATGATACTTTTGATTTTGGTACCGATGATGTGGGCAAGCCCTTAGGTATAGATATTAAAGAGAAAAAGGTAACCTTACCTTTGATTTATGCGCTTAACCGGAGCGATAGAGCCGAGCGCAAGCATATTATCAATCTGGTAAAAAACCATCAAGACGATCCTAAAAAAATACAGGAAGTTATTGATTTTGTAAACAGCAAAGATGGTGTGCATTACGCCAATCAAAAAATGCTCGAATACCAAGAGGAAGCCTTCGAGATTTTAAATCAGTTTCCTGACAGCGATGCTAAAACCGGATTGGAGCAATTAGTTAGATATACTACTGAGAGAAAAAAATAATGTCGAGCGAACTTTTATTTATTACCGGTTTTTTACTGTTCATTGTGCTTATTTTGGCACTTGACTTAGGTCTTTTTAGCAAAAAAGACCACGTAGTAAGTTTAAAACAGGCTGGCATTATGAGCTTTATAATGGTAGCATTGGCATTGAGCTTTTACTTATTGCTGATCCTAAAAGGTGAATACTTACACGGCATACATGATTATGATCGTTTGGCCGAAGTAGTAAAAAGCCATAAACACTCTATAGAACTTATTCCCGGTAATTTCGATGCAAGCTTACGCCTATACAAACAAAACCTTGGTCTCGAGTTTTTAACAGGTTATGTTATAGAATACGCACTTTCTGTAGATAATATCTTTGTAATTGTATTGATTTTTTCGGCGTTTGCCGTGCCTGAGAAATATTACCACAGAGTATTGTTCTGGGGTATCTTAGGTGCTATTGTCATGCGCTTCATCTTTATTTTTGCTGGTGCCGCACTGATCAACAAGTTCGACTGGATCTTGTATGTTTTTGGTGCTTTCTTGTTGTTTACTGGTATAAGAATGTTCTTATCTAAAGATGAGGAAGAAAAGATAGATACCCACAATCATCCTGTAGTTAAATTTGCTTCCAAAATTTTCGCCATCCATCCGCATTATGTGGGCAATCAATTTTTTCACAAAATAGATCATAAGAAAATGATCACCCCTTTGTTCTTGGTGTTGCTTATCGTGGAGTTTACCGACCTGATTTTTGCCGTAGATTCTATACCTGCAATTTTTGCAGTTACCAAAGATCCTTACATTGTTTTCTGCTCTAATATTTTTGCCATTATGGGCTTAAGATCTATGTTCTTTTTACTGGTAAATATTATCCATAAATTCCATTATCTAAAAACCGGATTAGCCATCTTGTTGGCTTTTATAGGTGTTAAGATGCTAGGACATGGCTATTTAAAAGCATGGGGCTTTACTACCGAACATTCACTGATTATTATCGTAGCCATTTTGGCAATCAGTATTATTGCTTCATTGGCTTTTCCTAAGAAAAATAAAGTTAAAACCAGGTAATTTTATCGTACACGTTTCTTATTATCGCTCACAAAAGCTTCCCATCCGGTATAAGTTTTATTTTTACCTCCAGAAGTAATCTTTTGAAAGGAATGACAAACAGCTACAGCTAAACCATCTGTAGCATCTAAAAACTCAGGGGTTTCTTTGAAATTAAGCAGCCGTTGTAGCATAGCTGCCACTTGCTCTTTACTCGCAGTTCCCTGTCCGGTTATCGATTGTTTTACCTTTCGGGGTGCATATTCGCACACAGGTATATTCTTAGCCAAAGCCGCAGCCATGGCTATACCCTGTGCACGCCCTAATTTTAGCATTACTTGTATATTTTTACCGTAAAACGGTGCTTCGATTGCTAGGGCATCAGGATTGTATTGTTCAATTAACGAGGTTGTTTTTTCAAATATGCGTTGCAGTTTCAGGAAATGATCATCTAAGTAGTCCATTCTTACTACGCCCATGCTCAACAACTCCATTTTATTTCCCTTTTCCAAAATAACACCATAACCCATAATGGCCGTACCCGGGTCTATGCCCATGATAATACGTTCCTTTTTTTCAACCAACATAAAACAATATTAAGCATATTTGCACATACAAACGTTAATATTTTGACATCAGGCCTTAAAAAATCTTTTTCCTTATTACTGAAGATTGCTATTGTAGCTTTTGCCTTTTGGTTCATTTATACCAAGCTGATCAGCAATAATGATCTTAAAAAGTTTGTATCACTCATTCAAAGCATCCCCATATCAGAAGTTTATCTCTATATAGGTATTGTTTTTGTACTCATGCTGATCAATTGGGGTTTGGAAGCGGTTAAATGGAAAAGGTTGATTGCTCAAATAGAGCAAATATCATTATGGCGAGCTATCGAATCTGTATTCTGTGGTTTAACTTGGGCTATTTTTACACCTAATCGCTTAGGCGAATATGGAGGTAGAGTTTTCTTCTTATCGCCCAAAAGACGTATTGCGGGTGTAGTTGTAATGACGGTTGGCAACATTGGCCAACTGGTATTAACCAATGTTTTTGGTGCTATTGCCATTTGTATTTTTGTTTATAGGTTTACCTCCTTAGAGCCTATTTTGTTCTTTGCACTCTGCACGCTTGCTTTTGCTTTTGCCGCATTCTTTTTGGTTTTTTATTTCAACATTAAATGGGTTAATGGCATACTGCTTTCCATAAGGTTTACCCGAAAGTACAAAAGGTTTTATGTCTTCTTGGCCCGCTACAAAAAAACCGAACTGTTTAAAATATTAATGATCTGCCTAGTTCGTTATGCTGTTTTTACTTCGCAGTATCTGATCATGTTCATGTGGTTGGTACCCTCGCTTGCTTTTGCTGATATTTTAATGTTAGTACCCATCTTATTCTTTGTGCAATCGTCACTTCCATCATTAGATCTATTTGATATTGGTATAAGAAGCGTAACGGGTCTGTTTTTCTTTAAGTTTGTTACCCAACAAAACACCGCAGTTGTAGCATGTATTGCAAGTATCTGGCTGATCAATATTATAATTCCTGCTATATTAGGCTCTTATTTTGTATTTAAACTCAACTTCTTTGGAAATACTCAGCGCAATTAATTATTTCTCTGCTTTTTTAGCCGTTATTTATGTGCTTGTGGTATGTTTTTTTATCGTGGGTTGGCTTCGCATTAAATATTACCGCCCCTCTACCAAGATTGCCAATACGATGGTATCTATTATTATTGCTGCCCGTAACGAAGAAGATAAAATTGCAGCTACCATAAATGATGTACTGAACCAAGATTACAATAAAGACCTGTTCGAGTTGATCATCATAGACGACAACTCTACCGATGATACAGCTTCAATCATTAGTTCTTATGCCGATAAGGGTGTTATACTGATTCAATTAAAGGAAGATAAACTGATCAATTCATACAAGAAGAAAGCCATACAAACCGCAATAGGGCAAGCCAAAGGATCTTTGATCATTACCACCGATGCCGATTGCCGTATGGGTGCTAACTGGTTAAGCACAATTGTAAATTACTACGAAGAGAATGGTTTTAAAATGATTTCATCGCCAGTAGCATATTTTCAAGAAAAAAGCTGGTTCGAGCATGCTCAATCTCTTGAGTTTTCGTATCTAATCGGCTTAGGAGCCTCAACCATAGGCAATAAAAATCCAAGTACTTGTAATGGTGCAAATCTCGCTTATGAAAAGAAGGCATTCTTTGAAGTGGGTGGCTTTACGGGTATTGATGACTTAGCATCGGGAGATGATGAGTTGCTCTTACATAAAATGGCTGCGCTATATGGCAACAAAATAGGTTTTTTAAAGAACAGAGCTGCCGTGGTTTATACACATGCCAAACCCAACCTAAAAGAATTTATACAACAGCGCAGGCGCTGGGCATCTAAAAGTACCCGGTACAAAGAAAAATCGGTTATTATTTTAGGTGTAAGCATTTGGTTGTTTAACCTAAGCATCCTTGTAAACGCATTATTAGCTCTATTTTTCCCTGCATCCTTACCGTTTTTGGTCTTTCAGCTAGGTATTAAATTCGTTGCAGAATTTATTTTTCTATACAATGTAACCGATTTCTTTAAACGCAAAGCTTTATTGGGCTTATTGCCTGTTTTAACCCTTTTGCATGTAGTTTACATTGTTTATATTGGCATCGCCGGAAATTCAGGCAAATACAACTGGAAAGGAAGAATGGTTAACTAATAATGAGTAACAGCCCATCAAAAAAAATCTGGATCAAATTTAAACGCAATAAGCTGGCTGTAGCCGGTTTAATTTTTATTAGTCTTTTAGTTGTTTTAGGCACTCTGGGTTATTTGGTTACTCCTGATCAAACACCTTATGCCAACACCATGCATTTGCAGTTGAGCAATAAGAAACCCGGCAGATCATTTGAGTTTCTGATTATTAGTCGCAACGATAAAATAAAGCAGGTTAATTTCTTCAACAAAATGCTGTTTGGGCAGGAAGCCAATTTCAAGAGTGTTCCCATTACTTCTTACCGAGTTAGTCAGGGCAAAGTTTATGCGCGCGAATATATTGGGGATGACGAGCAGGCCGAAGAAAAAGCATACCCCTTGGTTAGCGGCCAAAACACTTATAAACAGACCTTTTATTTAGGCACAGATATTTATGGCCGCGATTTGTTGAGCCGCCTTATTCTCGGCATCAGAGTTTCACTCTCTGTAGGTTTAATGGCCGTGATCATTTCTCTATTTATTGGCGTAAGCTTAGGTGCTATTGCTGGTTATTTTGGCGGAAAAGTTGATGCGGCCGTAAGCTGGTTCATGAATGTAATCTGGTCACTACCTTCATTATTATTGGTTATAGCCATTTCATTTGCTTTAGGTAAAGGCTTTTGGCAAATCTTTATTGCCGTTGGACTTTCAACTTGGGTTGATGTGGCTCGTTTGGTTCGTGGGCAGGTAATGGCTTTAAAGCAGGTTGAGTTTGTAGAGGCTTCAAAGGCATTGGGGTTTTCAACTTCCCGCACAATTATAAGACATATCTTACCCAATATAGCAGGCCCAATCTTAGTGGTTGCATCAGCAAATTTCGCTTCAGCAATCTTATTAGAAACAGGTTTAAGCTTTTTGGGTTTTGGTGCCCAACCACCTATGCCAAGCTGGGGTGGCATGATCAAAGAACACTACGGTTACATTATCATGGATGCGGCTTACCTAGCTGTTTTGCCAGGTTTGGCTATTATGCTTACCGTATATGCTTTTAACTTAGTGGCTATCAGTTTACGCGATGCTTTTGACGTTAAAGGACAAAACGCAAGTATATAAACACTATTTAGGTGTTCAAATACAAATAAGTATTAATTTTGTATCATGCTACTAAACTGTTACCAACAAGATTTGATTGAAGCCGGCTGTGATGAAGCTGGGAGAGGCTGCCTTGCGGGTCCGGTTTTTGCTGCTGCCGTTATCCTACCTAAAGATTTTTATCTAGAAGGTTTAGATGACTCAAAAAAGCTCAACCACAAACAACGCGAAATACTTAGACCCTTAATAGAAGAGCAAGCCATTGCTTGGGCGGTTGGAATAGTAGATCACCAAGAAATTGATCGAATCAATATCCTGAATGCTTCTTTTTTGGCTATGCACAGGGCTATTGAGCAGCTTAAAATTAAACCCGGTTATTTGATTATTGATGGCAATCGCTTTAAAAGCTATCCAGATATACAACATAGCTGCATCATTAAAGGCGATGGAAAATATTTAAATATTGCCGCGGCTTCTGTCTTAGCAAAAACACATCGTGATGCTTATATGGACGAGCTTGACAAGCTTCATCCACAATACGGGTGGAAAAAAAATAAAGGCTACCCCACCATTATACACCGTAAAGTAGTGATTGAACAGGGCATGTCGCCGTATCACCGTAAAACCTTTCAGGTTAGCTCCCCACAACTCAGCATTAACTTTAAAGAATAGTGATGAAAGTACTTTTGCTGACAAACAGAGTCCCATTTCCGCCCAACAACGGGTATTCTATTGTAGTTTACAATACAATAAAGGGGCTGTTAAGGCAAAATGTAGAGATTACGTTATTTAGTATCAACAGTTCTAAGCATTATGTTGATGTAGATGACATTTATGACCCTGTTTTTGAAAAGATAGATTTTCATTCTTATCATGTCAATACAGAAGTAAATATATGGGATGCATTTTTTAACATCTTCTCATCTGATTCTTATAACGTTTCTCGCTTTTATAGCGACGAAGCTGCAAAATTGCTAGAAAATATCTTGCGTGAAAAAGAATTTGACATCATACAGTTTGAGGGGCTGTTTGTGGTTCCTTACATCGATACGGTAAAAGCGCTTAGCCATGCCAGATTAGTTTATCGTGCCCACAACATAGAACACGATATTTGGGAACGATTGGCTGTAAAAGAACATTTCAGGCCAAGAAAAAAATACTTAGAATTTTTAGCACGACGGCTTAAAATATATGAAACTGAGCAGATAAATAGGTTTCACCAGATCTTTGCAATCAGCCAACGCGATAAACAGAAATTTGTGCTCATGGGCTGTCAAACCAGATTAGACGTTTTTCCTGTTGCCATAGATCTAACAAAATACAAGATAGATGCCTCTAAAACAGTGTACCCTACTTTATTTCATTTAGGTGCTATGGATTGGAGACCTAACAAAGAAGGTTTAGCTTGGTTTTTAGATGAAGTTTGGCCCGATATAGAGAGCCTTAACCGCGAACTTCGTTTTTATATTGCCGGAAAAAACATGCCTAAAGACTTTTTTGAATACGATTCTGAAAATCTTATTGTAGAAGGCGAAGTTTTTGATGCCGTTGAATTTATAAACAGCAAAGCGATCATGATCGTACCTATTTTAAACGGCACAGGTATGCGAGTAAAAATTATTGAGGGAATGGCCATGCAGAAATGCATCATTGCCACTACCGCCGCCGCCGAAGGTATAGAATACCAACATAAAAAAAACATTCTCATAGCCGATACTACCGATGAGTTTTACCGACTTATTTTACAATGTATAACCCAACCCAGCATTATACAAGAAATTGGTGTTAATGCCCGTATTACCGCGAAAACCAATCATGACATTTACCTGATCACAGAAAAAATGTACGGATCTTATAAGAGTTTGCTAAAAACTGCTTAAATCTGATCATCATCTTTAAACCATAATTTAAAAAAGATATCATACATCAATAAAAGTAATCATTCTAACAAATAGCTTTGCAAAAACTAAAAATCCTGATAAAAATGAAATTTAAAAACTCTTTAACTTTAGCATTGGCGCTTGTAGCCAGCTTAGCATTTTTTGCTTTTACATCAAAACCTACCGCTTACACCGTTGATGCAGCAAAATCAAGCATCACTTGGGAGGGAAAGAAATTTGCCGGTTCTCATAACGGTACAGTTAGCTTAACCTCTGGTTCTTTAGGCTTTAATGGTAACAATTTAGCCGAAGGTAATTTTGTAGTGAACATGACTTCTATCAAAGATGCTGATGGAAGTGCAGGTTTAGAAAAACACTTAAAAGCAGATGATTTTTTCGGAGCAGATAAATTTCCAACTGCAACATTTGCTATCAAAAAAGTAGAAGGTAAAGGTGCTAAAGTAAATATCACTGGCGATTTAACGATTAAAGGTGTTACACAATCGGTTACTTTCCCTGCAAACATCACTTGGAATGCAGATAAAACCGTAACCGCTACCGCCGAAAAAATTAAAATAGACAGAACAAAATACGGTATCCAATATAAATCGAAATCAATTTTCAGCAATATTGGCGATAACTTCATCTATGATGAATTTACCATCAACGTAAAACTTGTTGCAAGCAAATAATTGCAAACAAAAAAAGAAAGATCCGGTTTTTAACTAACCGGATTTTTTTTTTGTAAAAAAATTGATGCAGCTTTTTTATTATATTGCAGTAATTTACATTTGCCTACATTCCGTAAGGAATACACACACAACTTAAAATTTACAATGGTTGATAAAACAGTCAATCTGCTGGTTATAGATGATGATGACATTAATATCTTCATTATCAAAAAAATAGTCGAAAAAACCGACTATGATGTAAAGATGCTGTCTAAAAATAACGGACAGCAGGCTATCGATTACATCAAAGAGCTATTAGAAAACCATGCAGAGTTACCCCATCTCATGCTCATAGATATTAATATGCCGGTTTTAAATGGTTGGGAATTTATCGAGGCTTTTGAAAGTCTCAACATTCAAACGCCAATTGATATGTACATGCTTTCCTCCTCCGTTTACGAAAACGACATCGAAAAGGCCAAGACTTACAAAACAATAAAAGGCTTTATCTCAAAACCGCTCTCTATCGAGAAACTAAAAGAACTAATTAACGACATTCTCTCTAAATAATCTGAAACTTCTCTCCATCAAACCTAATATAAGCTTGTGTTTTTGACTTAGAATGATAAAACAGGCACTTCCAGTTTTCCTGAGCCGCTTTATGTCCAAACTCATCGCGTAGCTCCATTGCCTTTCTTCCATCGTAGTCATACTTAGCAATAAATTTCCGCAAAAGTTCTTCTGGTTCGGGCAGAACATCCCCACCAAAAAACACCTTATCTTCGTCATCGTCAAATAAAAACACCTGATGATACGGACAATGTGCTCCCGTTAATTCATAACTAACTTCGTTTGTCAGTTTTCCTGAACCTTCTACCAGTTCAATTTGAGCATTACGTTGCATAAACTCAAAGATTTCAGGATGATAAGAAGAAGATTTGCTTGAAAAAGCAGTCTCCCATTCGCCTCTCTGCATAACATAAGTGGCATGAGGAAAGCTCAATTCTACCTTTCCATTATAAGCATGTATCATGCCTCCAGAATGATCAAAGTGCAAATGAGACATCAAGACCATGCTTACATCCTCTGGTTCAAAACCAGCTTTACGGATATGGTTATGTAATTGAAGATTTCCTTGCTCATCGCTATAACCTAAACCTGTATCTAAAAGCATCAGTTCGTTTCCGCATTTTACCAAAAAAGGTTGTACGTGGATAAATAAAGATGCAGGTCTGTCTTTAAAATTATCTTTCAAGGGGTCAAAAGGAATGAATTTCTTAGTGACATCTACTGAGTACGAACCTTCTTTAAGTGTAAAAACCTGGATAGACATTGTTTTATAGATAAAAATTAAATGATATATTTACGAGCAATACTGCAAATATAATTAACCAATATGAGCTTAGCCTCATATGATTGTCTGCTTACATAAAAATTTGCTCAAAAACCAATTTTAATAGCCAATGCAAAAACGATGGGTAAACACAAACCATGCTAACCAAAACACCGTTAATGCGCTTGCCGAACAACTTAATATAGATACTACGCTAGCCCAGATATTGGTACAGCGCAATATTCACACTTTTAACGAAGCAAAAGAGTTTTTTAGGCCCCAGCTTAGCCAGTTACATGATCCTTTTCTGATGAAAGACATGCGAAAAGCGGTAAGCAGGATTGATTTGGCTATCCAAAATAATGAAAACATACTGGTTTACGGCGATTATGATGTAGATGGAACTACAGCCGTAACGTTGCTCTACAGTTTTTTGCTACAGTTTACATCTGCTGTTGCTTATTATATACCCGATAGGCATAGCGAAGGTTACGGCATATCTACCACGGGAATTGATTTTGCCAAAGACAATGACTTTAGCCTTATCATTGCACTTGATTGCGGTATTCGCTCTGTTGATAAGGTTGCATATGCCAACAGTATGGGTATAGATTTCATCATTTGCGATCACCATTTACCCGGCGATGAAATACCTGATGCCATTGCTGTTTTAGACCCAAAGATTAACGATTGTGCTTATCCTTTCAAAGAATTATCAGGTTGTGGTATAGGCTTTAAACTGGCGCAAGCTTATTGTATTGACCACAATTTAGATGCAGAACTATACCTCCGTTATCTTGATCTATGTGCAGTAAGTATTGCCGCAGATATTGTACCTATTGTTGATGAAAATAGGATATTAGCCCATTTTGGACTGATAAAACTTAACAACCACCCCATTTTAGGGTTAAAACACCTGATGCAATCATCTGGCAGAACAAAAAATTATACCATAGGAGATGTGGTTTTTCTCATTGCTCCACGCATAAACGCAGCTGGACGTATGGGGCATGCCAAAGATGCGGTTAAAATGTTATTAAGTTCCCATCCAGATTTAGCAGATGAATACAGTTCTTATATTAACCAGCAGAACGACACCCGTAAATCATTTGATCAAACTATAACACAAGAAGCACTTGCTATTATTGGTAATAACGATGTATTGGTACAAAGAAAAACGACAGTTGTTTTTCAAGATAGCTGGAACAAAGGGGTTATAGGCATCGTAGCATCTCGCTTAATAGAAACTTACTATCGTCCTACTATTGTACTTACAGAATCAAATGGTAAATACACCGGATCTGCCCGCAGTGTTTGGGGCTATGATCTTTATGAAGCACTTTTACTATGCAGCGACCTTCTTGAACAGTTCGGAGGGCATTAATACGCCGCAGGATTGACCATTAAACCTGAAAACCTGAATGCTTTTTCGCAAAAATTTGAAGAAGTAGTTTCTGCAAGTATAGATCCGGTTTTATTGGTACCACAAATTACCATAGATGCTGATTTAGAATTGAAACAGATCAATGGGAAGTTTCACCGGATCTTAGCACAAATGGCACCTTTTGGTCCTCAAAATATGGCGCCTATTTTTGTAAGCCATGGCATAAGTTTTGTCGGTTTCCCGCAAGTTGTGGGCACAAATCATCTTAAAATAGCAGTAAAACAACAAAATTCCCCTATTTTTGAAGCTATAGGCTTCAATTTGGGGCATTATGCAACCTTACTTAATGCTAAAAGTGTATTCTCTATATGTTACACCATTGAAGAGAACAACTGGAAAGACAGCAAGCGTTTGCAGTTAAACATTAAAGACATTAGAATGGCTACAGAAACACATGAAAATCATTTCTTTAGCAATTAAAATATTGAACTAAATGATATTAAAGGCTGAGCATCTTATTAAAAAATATAAACAGCGTACAGTTGTAAACGACGTTTCTTTTGAAGTAAGCCAAGGCGAGATCGTTGGGTTGCTAGGACCTAACGGAGCAGGAAAAACCACTTCATTTTATATGATTGTGGGCTTGATCAAACCAAATGAAGGCACCATTTTACTCGATGGGCACGACATTACCAAGGATCCTATGTACAGACGTGCTCAAAAAGGTATTGGTTACTTGGCACAAGAAGCTAGCGTTTTCAGGAAACTTTCTGTTGAAGACAATATCATGGCCATCTTAGAAATGACCTATGATAATCATGAAGAAAGACATGAAAAACTTGAGGAATTAATCGCGGAATTCAGTTTGCATAAGGTACGTAAAAACCGAGGCGACCTGTTATCAGGAGGAGAACGCCGCCGTACAGAAATTGCAAGAGCTTTAGCCGCAAATCCTAACTTTATTTTATTGGATGAGCCTTTTGCCGGAGTTGACCCTATTGCTGTAGAAGAAATCCAAAGCATTGTAGCCAAACTTAAAAACAAGAATATAGGCATCTTAATTACCGATCATAATGTACAAGAAACTTTATCTATAACAGATCGGGCCTATTTACTTTTTGAAGGAAAAATTTTAGAATCAGGCACTCCTGAAGTTTTAGCTGCCAATGAAATGGTTAGAAAAGTTTACTTAGGCTCTAATTTTGTTTTACGAAGAAAAAAACTGTAATCTGCCATGGCTATAGTCAATTCCATTTTTACCTGGTACATGAAAAAGCGGATCCATCAGATCGAGCTTTTTAAGAAGTATCCCTTAGAAGTACAAGATGAATGGCTTCACACCCTGATCTCAAGTGCAGAGAATACAGAATGGGGTAAATTTTACGATTATAAATCTATACTTACAGCCGATCAGTTTAAAGAAAGAGTACCCCTGCAAACTTATGATACCTTAAAACCCTATATAGAGCGAATGTTAAAAGGCGAAGAGAATATTCTTTGGCCTTCAGAAATTAAATGGTTCGCAAAATCATCAGGTACCACTAGCGATAGAAGCAAGTTCATTCCGGTATCTGAAGAAGCATTGGAAGAATGCCATTTTAAAGGTGGCAAGGATATGCTTTCCATCTATTGCAATAATCAACCCGATACGCAGGTTTTTACAGGAAAGGGGCTTGTATTAGGCGGTAGCCATCAGATCAATCAGCTTTGCCAAGATATACGCTACGGCGATTTGTCTGCGGTACTCATCAAGAATTTACCGATCTGGGCAGAGTATTACCGCACACCCGATATGTCCATTGCATTAATGGACAATTACGAAATCAAAATGGATAAGATGGCTGAGGCCACCATTAAAGAAAATGTAACCAGTATTTCGGGCGTGCCTACATGGACTATTGTTTTAGCCAAAAAAGTGCTGGCCCTAACAGGCAAAAGCAATCTGCTTGAAGTATGGCCTAACTTAGAGGTTTATTTCCATGGTGCGGTAAATTTTGCACCCTATCGCGAACAATTCAAACAACTTATCCCTTCTCCAAATATGTATTACTTAGAAACCTACAATGCTTCTGAAGGTTTCTTTGGCATACAAGACCAGCCCAATTCTGAGGAGTTGCTGCTCATGCTAGATTATGGGATTTACTATGAATTTCTACCCCTGGATCGCATAGAGGATGAGCAACCCAAAACATTATCATTAGAAGAAGTTGAGCTGTATAAGAACTATGCGGTTGTTATTTCTACCAATGCAGGTTTATGGCGCTATATGATAGGCGATACCATACAATTTACCTCTTTATCTCCGTACCGCATCAAGATAACGGGCAGGACCAAACATTTTATCAATGCTTTTGGCGAAGAGGTTATTATTGACAATGCTGAAAATGCCTTAATTAAGGCTTGTGAGCTTACCCAAGCGAAAATAAAGGATTATACCGCTTGCCCTATTTATTTTCAAGGAGAAGATGCCGGAGGGCATGAATGGATCATTGAATTTGAACATCAGCCTAACGACTTCGAGAAATTTATTGACATATTAGACCAAACCCTGCGGGAGGTTAATTCTGATTATGATGCCAAACGCTTTAAAGATATGGCTTTGCGCAGACCTAAAGTACATAATGCACCAAGCGGAACATTCTATAACTGGATGAAACAACGCGGTAAATTAGGCGGTCAACATAAAGTACCTAGACTGGCTAATAGTAGGGAATATGTGGATGAAATCCTAACCCTGATTTAATTATAAAAAAATGGGGAGATTAATCTCCCCATTTCCATTCGCCTGCAATTTTTAAAGGCTCTTTCAGTTTATTTTTTTCTAAAAACTCTTTTAAGCTTTTATCGTCAAAACGCTTAACCGGTATCACAGGAGTATTGGCTAAAGCATAAGTAAGCATAGCAGAATATCTTACTGTATTTTTCATACCCTGCTCATCAACCAAATGAAATCCATCTCCATCAGAATGGTAATACGGACCTGAATTATTTGGCAATCTGCCACCTGCACCACCTCCTGTGGTGATACCTTCTAACATAAATGGCTGGTGATCGCTATGCAATCCGGCACCTACATTAAATAAGTTTTTAAATCCAGTATCTATTTTAGCTACCTGTGCGCCCCAGTTGCTAAACTGGTCTTTCATCTCGTTGCGGGTAGTGCTAAATCCTTTTGGATCATTGGTCATATCATAATTAAGCATAAATCTTATCTGATCCAAGGTTTTATTCTTCTTAGCAGCCTCAACATATGCTTTTGAACCTAACAAGCCCTGCTCCTCGCCCATAAACATTACAAACTCTACCGTTCTTTTTGTTTTTAAGCCTAACTTCTTAAATGTTCTTGCCATATCTAAAACAGAGAAAGAACCTATACCATTATCAATAGCACCAGTTGCCAAATCCCAGCTGTCTAGGTGTCCACCTACTACGATTTTCTCATTAGGCAAAGAAGTACCTTTAATCGTTGCAATTACATTTCTTGCTTTGATCATGCCCGAAAAATTGGTCATTTTAATGTTGGCATATTGAGTGCCCGACTTAACTTCATTTTTTAAGTTCATGCCATCCTCAAGGCCAATACATACTGCTGGTATAGGAATAAGTTTTCCGGTAACAGAAGCCGTTCCTGTTAACAAAACGCCTCCTTTTACTTGGTTAATAATGATTACTCCTACAGCACCATGTTTAGTTGCTATAGCTGTTTTTTCTGATCGGTGCAACGAAGGGGTTCCTTTTGGCGAACCCGGAAGTACACCCAGATATATCAGAGCTATTTTGCCTTTAACTTTATCTTTTAGTGGCTCATAATCTGCTTCTAAACCATTGCCCACATCAATAATCTCAGCGCTCACATTGGCTTCAACAGGCGAGTGTGCCAGCGTTACAGCTTTAACCGCTTTTAAATTTGATAAACTGTTCCCTATTTCAACTTTTAATGTTTTTCTGTCCCAGCTTTCTACTTCAAAAGGTTGATATTTTACATCAAAACCATAAGATTTCAAAAGATTATAAGCATATTCTTCGGCTTTTTTACCATTGGCAGACCCCGTTAGGCGATGTCCTATTTTGTTGGTTGCATCTTTTAAATTTTGGTAAGCCTGCGAGTTCTTTTGCACCTCGCTATTAATTTTTTCAAATGTACTGCTAAAGTTATCCTGCGCGGATGCAGTTAAGCCAGTACAAACCAAAGCAAGTGTTGCTAATCTTTTGAAATTCATAATTTGTCCGTTTTTGTTAAATGAAGTTAAAACTTTTGCAACATACCTAAAACATATCCCAATTTTTTTACAGAGTTTATGTCGTAATTCTTTTTCTTCGGTTTTTATAATACTTTATTCCAGCATAAATAACAGCCGCTACAACAAAAAGCATCCATAATCTGGTAAGGAATAAAATAAACTCTTTAAAGATTACCCAACCATCTACCAGGTTTAATCCTAGTCGCGTAAAAAATCCCGGCCTAAAGTCATAGAGGTTATCATTGGCAATAACAGCCGTTTGAATGGTATTATCCTGATAAAAATTAAGTGTAATGGTACTATATTTTACCCTGTTGTCAATATCCATGTTCTCAACTTTTTTATCAATCAGGTCGTCTTTGATATACAGTGAGCTTTCTACATTATTTGATTTAGGTACAGCAACTTTATTGATTTGCTTAACAGCTTCTTCCCTGTTCTGCACTTTCATTTTATTGGCTAAATAAGCAACACTTTGATCATCTATTTTTAAAGATTGATTGTTTACGAACAAAGCCATTTTTGCCACTCCATTTGCAAATTCATCTAATTTTTCTGCAGGGATTTTTGCAACTAAATAGGCTTCTTTCTTATAAGCCGTAATTTCTTTAAGTGAATCTGCAGAAAGCTTGAACTTATCGGTATTTTGTATCGAGCTGCTGATTGAAACTTCTGTAATAACGCCTCCTTCTGCTTTGACTTTTGCGCTCAATAGTTCTTTGGTCTGTTGTACGTCTTTTACCCTGAAGTTCATATCTGCCGTTTTAATGACCTTAGGCAGGTTTGCTGTTACCGCAGTAGTATCAGCGGCCATTTCAACTGTTTGCGCATACTCTTTATTGTTGTTGCTGTTACATCCAAAGAAAACAAATAGAGCAGCAAGCAGGCACATGTGGTTCTTTTTCATAAGATTAGGATTTTATTACAGCTTAATGCTTTTCACCCTAAAAAGGTAACCCTAAGAAAAATCATCACGTATAAAAACAAAAGCCACGCTGCGATGAACAGCGTGGCTTAAATATTTTAATAAAACGGGTTATTTTGCGTTCAGAATTCTAAAAACAGCTTTGCATGCTAAGATTGTTCCAACTGCTAAAATGGCCCAAGAAATAATTGAAAGCATTCTTGAATCATAGGCGAAACGTAAGAAAACGCCAACAATACCAACAATTACACCAACTACAAGGTTCATATAAATACCCGATTGGTTTGCAGCTTCCATGCTGCTTTCTCTTTCTTTAGCATCCATGAGTTTTTATTTTGATTTTAAGTTACAAAAATAGTATTTCTTGGTAATTTACCTCATTTATTTTTAATAAGTTTTCAGCTTCTCTAAACGCTGCTTAGCTTTTTCAGCATCGGTAAATTTTCCTTCTTTGTAAAGCAGTTTTTCCCAGTCGCCGTACATCGGGTTTGGAAGTACAATAAACTTGGTTCCAAACATTTTCTGGTGCAGATCAACTTGTTCTTTAGTGTCTTTACCTTCACGGTAAAAAACATTAGAAAAATCGCTCAGGTTATCTCCACAAAGCAATAAGATATTATATTTCTCTGCTATTTTCTGGCGACGAGGTTCTTTATCAGAGGTTTTATCTTTTAATACGATATGTTCATCATCCACAAAAGGGAAGCCTAATTTTTTAAGGTTACTTATAGTTCCTACCCTGTCTTTTTCATCACGGTTGGTTACATAAAATACTTCTACACCTTTACTTGCAGCAAACTTAAGGAAAGATAATGCACCGGGTACGGTATCGGCTTTAGCCAAAGTAGTCCATTCTGTCCAATGCTCAGGTACGTAACTCACGCCTCTTTTAATTTCAGTACCCTGAAAGGCTGAGTTATCAATTATGGTTTCATCTGCATCTACGATTACACAATTAGGTTTACCATTACTTTGCTCCCATAAAGCTTCTTTTAAAGAAAGACGGGCAAAATTATAGGCCTGAAAAGCCAATGCTCTGTATTCTCCGCTATATTGCTGCCAAAGAACAGCATTGGTATAATCTCTTTCGGGAGTGGTTTTTTGTGCAAAAAGCATTACGGGCGATAACAGCAATGCCAATACAAAAGATCTCATTCTCATATCGTTGTTTTTTTTTGCAAAGATAGTTTTTATTAATTAACTATTTGAGAAATGCAGACCGATCTGATTTTGAAATAAAATAGGCTTCCACATCTTTATAGGCATGCTTGAACGTAAGCGGAATTCTTGTTTTCTTGCTCTCGTTCCACTTGAACTCTACAGCCAATAAGCTATTTTCTTGCTGTTCTATATAATCTATTTCCTGTTGCTGAGTAGTTCTCCAGAAAAAAGATTTTGCTTCTTTTTGGTTTTGATGCAAGTATTTTAAACGTTCGGCAATCATGTAATTTTCAAACAATATGCCCACGTCATTCCGGTTGGCCAAAGTATTAAAGTTTCTTGTAATAGCATTGATTATACCTGTATCGTAAAAGTAGATTTTACGTCCTTTTTTTATTTCATTACGTACATTACCCGAAAAAGCGGGCAATGAAAAGACCACAAAAGTTTTTTCCAATAAATCTATATATTTCTCAACTGTTTTTTGATCGGCCCTCACCAGCTTTGCAAGCTCAGAAAAATTAACCTCACTACCCACCTGCAATGCTAAGGCCTTAACTATCTTTTCAAAAAGTGCAGGCTTTTTTACATCCTCCAAAGCAAATAGGTCTTTATATAGATAACTATCAGCAAGCAATTTTAAATGCTCTTCTGCATTAGGAAAATCATTAATGATTTCGGGATAAGAACCATAAAGCAAACGTTGTTCTAAGGCTCTTTCTTCATTTAAGAACCCATTATGTTCTAGCAATTCTACATAAGAAAAAGGCAAAAGCAACATTTCATATTTACGCCCGGTTAATGGTTCGTTAATTTTACCCGACAACTCGAATGCCGATGAGCCTGTGGCTATAACTTGGATATGCTTAAATCTGTCAACTATAATTTTGATTAATAGTCCAACTTCATTTATACGTTGTGCCTCATCTATAAAAAGTACTTCGTAACCTGTTAGCAATTGAGTTAATTGAGCAGCATTAGGCTTGTCCATCGTTTCCCTTACATCGGCATCATCGCCATTAAGATATAAAGTCTTTTTGTTCACCTTTTCTAGCAATTGTTCTACAAAGGTGGTTTTTCCAGCCTGTCGCGGACCAAAAACGATAAAAGCTTTGCCTTTAAAAAGCCTAGCTAATGCATAATCCAACTGTTTACGTATAATCATTTTGACAACAATAATTATATAAAATTATAATAATTTTGGATTACATTCCAA
>DDEP01000227.1:23162-23411 GCA_002336465.1 Pedobacter sp. UBA1951 | reverse complement strand
AAAAGGGAGCAAATGCTCCCTTTTTTATTTGTTTTCTAAATTCTATCTGTCTATAGAACCTAAGACTTTTTGCGAAAATGCATTTAATGCTTCTCTTTCTGCAACGCCGCTCTTAACTTGTTCATGTACCTCAAGCGCTCCACAAATGTTTGTGATCAGTTCTCCGGCTACATCAACTTCCGAATCATGAACACCTCTAAACTCACAAAAAGCTTCTAAAACTTCCAATGTGGCTTCTAATTTTTCAGG
>DDEP01000227.1:0-23099 GCA_002336465.1 Pedobacter sp. UBA1951 | reverse complement strand
TGCACTTGTTCTACCAAAGAACCATTTTCAAATGCAGCGAAAGTAGGCAGATTATCAACCTTTGCCAGTTTTCTTGATTCCGGAAATTTCTCAGCATCAACGATCAAAAAGGCAACGTCTTCATTTTCTGAAGCTAGTTTTTTAAACTTTGGCTTCATAATTCTGCAATTACCACACCATGAGGCGGCATATTGAACCATTACTTTCTGATTTTCAGCAACGTGTTGCTCTAGGTTATCAGCTGTTAATTCTAAAAACATAAAATTCCTTATTTATTAATTAGCACTTAAGTAAGCAGCAACACCAGCTCTATCAGCGTTCATTGCTGTTTTACCTTCTTCCCAGTTTGCAGGGCAAACTTCACCATGCGACTGAACGTGAGCATAAGCATCAATTAAACGCAAATATTCTTTCACATTTCTGCCTACTGGCATATCGTTTACACTTTCGTGGAAAACTTTTCCTGTTTCGTCAATTAGATATGTTGCACGATAAGAAACATTTGAACCGTGGTAAGTTTCGTTTCCTTCTTCATCGTACTCAACCTCTTGATCTAAAATTCCTAATATGTTAGATAATTGTCTGTGTGTATCAGCTAAAAGAGGATAAGTAACACCTTCTATACCACCGTTATCTTTTGGCGTATTTAACCAAGCAAAGTGCACTTCGTTTGAATCGCAAGATGCACCAATAACTACTGTATTTCTTGATTTAAACTCAGGTAATGCTGCTTGAAAAGCGTGCAATTCTGTAGGACATACAAAAGTAAAGTCTTTTGGATACCAGAATAATAACACTTTACTGCTATTGTTTACTGCTTCTTCAAAGATATTGATTTTTAAATTGTCGCCCATTTCAGACATCGCATCAACAGCGATACTTGGAAATTTTTTACCTACTAAACTCATAATATATAATGTTTAAAATTTTCGATACACAAAGGTACGCTTAATAAGTATGCTTAACAAGCTGATTGTAATCACTATTTACTATACACATATAGAGAAAAACTATATGCAGAGAAAAACAAATTAGTTTATGTTTATAATGCTATTCGAGTTTAAATATAAATGAAATCGCTATTTAAAGCCTCTTTTCAACGTACTGTAAGCTGCCAAAGCTAACAAAAGGGTATATAAAGAAGATAAGGATTGGAGAAAGGAGTATAGCAGAAAAGCAAAAAGAAAGCGTCTAAACTTCTATCGTCATTTCATATTCTAAAACCCTGAAACAGGTTTAGCATGACGATTAGTTAGACGCCCTCTATGAGTGTTATTACTTTATTTTTTCAGCGTGGTTTCAAATAGCTTGAAAATACGCTTGTATTCATCTGTCCAGCTGCTTGGTTCTACAAAACCATGGTCTTCTACTGGATAAACAGCCAATTCCCAATTATCTTTGCCTAGCTCTATTAATCGTTGCGATAGGCGAACAATATCTTGGAAATGTACGTTTACATCAACCATACCATGCAGCATCAATAAATCTCCTTTTAATTTATCTGCGAAATAAATTGGGGAACTCAATTTATAAGCATTAGGGTCATTGTAAGGTTCGTTCAAGATATTTGCGGTATAACCATGGTTATAATGTGCCCAATCTGTTACGGATCTCAACGCTGCACCGGCTCTAAATACATCATTCTGGTTAAATAAAGCCATTAGAGTGATAAAGCCTCCATAAGATCCTCCATAAATACCCACATTTTTAGGATTAACACCATATTTATCAACCAATAACTTAACTCCATCGGCTTGATCGGTTAGGTCTTTACCTCCCATATGCCTATATATGCCCGTACGGTGGTCTCTTCCATATCCCGAACTTGCGGTATAATCTATATCAATAACTGTATAACCATTATCGGCAAGCAAGTTATTAAACATATATTCTCTAAAGTACTGGCTCCACCAATAGTGAACATTTTGAAGGTATCCTGCTCCGTGTACAAAAACTACTGCCGGTTTGTTTGGATGAGGATTTGCAGCCGGATAAACTCTTGCATAAACATCTGCACCGTAACGGTTTTTAAATACCTCCATAACCGGTTCACGCCATTTATAACTGTCAAACTCTGTTGAGGTTGACTTGGTAACTTGTACCGCTTTAGCTCCCGGTTTATTGGCTTGTATATAAAGCTCCCATGGTTTGTTCATGTAAGAGTAATTAATAGCTAACCATTTTTCGTCAGGAGAAAGCGTTACCTCATTACCCCCTTTCATAGAGGTAAGCTGAACTAAATCTCCTCCATTCACGCTTATTTTATAAAAATGGGTTATGCCCGGATGTTCTTTATTTGCAGAGATATAAAATGTACTTCTGTCTTTTGAAAGTTGTACCCGTTGTACTTCCCATTTACCCGAAGTCAATTGTTTTTTCTCGCCTGTGGCAATATTGTAAACATATAAATGCGAATAGCCCGTTGCTTCACTTTGGAAATAGAAACGATTGTTATCTATCCATTGTACATCTCTTCCTACACCCGGCCCACCAATCCAAGCTTCATCACGCTGACGATCAATTAAGCTAACATTACCTGTAGTAGGGTCCAATTTTAATATCCAGAAATCTTTATTGTCCTGAGATCTTGCCGTAACTACTGCAAAAGTTCCTGTTTCGTTCCAATTGGCAACACCTAAATTAACTTTACGGTCTTCGTTCTTTTTGGTACGTTCTTCTAATTCTTTAGGGTAATCTTTTACATAATCAGGCAGATCTTTAATACCCGGTATTTGCGAAGTGTTAATTGCATACAATGTGTCTCTAACTACATCATATAAAAATGTTTTGAAGGTAGAAAGATTCTCGCCTACCTTAGTTCGGCCATTCATATCCTCTGTATAGCCCGAAGCTGTTACATAATTAGGGACAATGGTATTTTTATTATTGGTTGCCGGAATAATAAGACGGTAACTCACATAGTGGCCATCAGGGCTTGCTACTACGCTTGATAAGAAATTATCTTCTAGATAAACAGGTTTCATTGTCCGCTGTTCGCCACTGTTAAAAGAACCACCTCTACCTCCAAATCTTGGTCTGTTTGCCCCTGCTGCATTTCGGCTTTTTAGCACGTCAAATAAAGCCATCTGTTCATTACGCAACCACATATCCTGCTGGCTAGTTGTTGCCCTAGGCATTGGCTGGCTAGGTTTTCCCTTAACAAAATTGGTTAATTGCTTTATCTCTCCTGTTGCTAAGCTATGTTGGTATAAATTGTCTCCACGTTGGTAAACCACATCGTTATTAAATAAAAAACGGGCTCCACTTTCACGATCAAGTGTATTGGTTAATCTGGTTTCTTTATTGCTTTTAAAGTTAAAAAGATATATATCTCCTCCCTTTTCCAATAAGCCCAAAGACCGGTCTTTGTTATAAGCGTAGTTTAAAGGTGCGGCCTTATCCGCTTCTTTATCTTCGGCTTTGTCTATTTTATTATTCGCGATATTGACTTTATACGGCTGTATTTTATCTTTATTTTCTGGATTCCAGTTAAAATAAACCGTTTTACTGTCGGCAGACCATGCATAATTTTCAGGAGAAGTCCCCATCCATTTTGGGTCTCGCATAATTTTGCTTACAGTTAATGGCGCAAGTTGCGCGTGTACTGTTGAGCCAAACAATAAAAAGAGAGGTAAATATTTTTTCATTCTGTTTAGGATTATTTTATGCAAGTTATTTAAAAATTGCTTTCTCTCAACCTAAACATAATTAAGATTTTACAAATGTTACATTAAAGGGTTTCTAACGTTGAATATTCCCCTCTTTATCTGTGGTTACTAAAAAAGGAGGAGAGAAATCTTGTAGCAGAACCGCTAGCTCTTGACGGGTAACTGTTTTATTGAGGTCAAAGTCTGTTTTAAAGCCGTACGTGGTTTTCCATTTCTTCTGGGCCTCTTTTTCTGAGGCTTCTCTTGCTTTGTTGCCAGTATAACACACCAAATCCAATGCTTCATTTAAAGTAAGCGATGGTTTTGTATGGTCATCAAACCAAATCTGTGCTTTGTAAAAATGGTCTTTTAAGGGTTGCTTTATTTCTTCTGTTGTAATTTCTTTTTCGGGCATAAAATAAAGCTGATTATTTTCAACTTGCCCTTTAATTACGCCCATAACTCCTGTTTTTTGTATTGCAGCCCAATTTGGGTTGTTTACTGGAACATCGGCAAATGGAATAAGGTTCAGTTTAAATTTAATGAGTTCTCCCTGTATTTTCTTTACATCTACCTGCGATAATTTTATGCTAAAAAAGGCACTATAAGCCGCTATGGCTCCAGCAGCTTGCCCACTTAACATACTGTTATCTTTAAGCCACAAAAAGCTTTCTTGCTGAGGAATTAAAAAACGATACAACGACGCCTGTGTTACGTTACCATTATTCAACATCTTACCCGCAGCAGCACTTGTTCTGTAGATATTGTTTGAATAATCTATTGTTTGCCAGATTTGAGTTTCTGGTACGTTGAGCTTTAATGTGCTATTGAGTTTTATATCGGCTGTGTTAATTAAAATCTTGGCTTTAATAGTTTGTCCGTTAGATAATGTAAAGCTCCATCCGCTGCCAGATTTGCTCGCTTTTACCCAGTTTACATTCTTGATAACCGTTAATTTCTTAAGGCTATCTGTCATTTGGGTTAGCACCATATTCGCCTCCTGCTTATTAAAGCTCTTTTTAGAGGTCAATTTATTTATAAAGTTGAACTGTATGCCTGAATTGATATCTTTATCAATTGCTTCAATATCGAAGCCACCAGCCTCTAAAAGCAATATAGCTTTTACATCAGACTGAACAGCTTGTATTGCAGCAGCAACAGCGGCATTATTGTTGCCAACTACCAAAACATCTGTTTTTTGGGTTTGGGCAAACACTTTAAAAGTGAAAAACAAAATCAACGTAAAAACGAACAGTTTTTTCATTTTATCTTTATTTTGGTTGCAAGATGCAGCATTTAAATGTATTTTTAGTAAAATATTAACCGGGTTTAACTATATTTAACTAATGCCCTCACTAAATGCCCCATGAACTCAAGAGCAAATTTGATTTTTGAGCAGCAAAAAAAGCATCATCCCACGGTCAAAAAAACCAATGCACTTCAGCGAATACAAAAGCTAAAAACGTTAAAAGAAAGCATCAAGGAACATGAAAGCCAGATTTATGAGGCTTTAAGAAAAGATTTAGGGAAAAGTTCTTTTGAAGCAGCAGTTACTGAAGTTATTTTAATTAACGGAGAAATAGATTTTGCCATTAAGAACCTGAAGAGTTGGATGCATCCTAAACGGATGGGAAAAACCTTGAGCAACCCCTTTGCCAAGAATAGAATCTACTATGAGCCCAAAGGTGTATGCTTAATTCTGTCGCCATGGAATTATCCTTTTCAACTGGTCATGGCTCCATTAATATCAAGTATTGCGGCTGGTAACTGCACCATTATCAAACCCTCTGAGTTGAGTCCAGCAACTAGCCATATCGTTAGCAAAATTATTGGAAGCATCTTTTGCGAAGAAGAGGTTGCCTGTATGGAGGGCGACAAAGACATGGCTACCCAATTGTTGGCTTTACCTTTTGATCATATCTTTTTTACAGGCAGTACAACAGTAGGAAAAATTATAATGGAGGCCGCAGCTAAAAATTTAAGCTCAGTAACGCTTGAACTTGGCGGTAAGTCGCCTACCGTAATTGATTCTACTGCCGACCTTAAAAAAGCCGCCCAAAAAATTGCTTGGGGCAAACTGGTTAACTGTGGGCAAACTTGTATTGCGCCTGATTATGTATTGATACAAGAGCAAAATGCCGATGAATTTATAGGTTTGTATAAGGGCTTTGTTCAAGAAATGTTCTTTATGGGAGATGAAAAAATCAATCCCTCTTCTTATGGTAAGATTGTGAACAAATCTCATTTTAATCGTTTAAAAACGTTAGTGGATCAGGCTATAGCAGATGGTGCACGAATAGATCTAGGAGGAAAATTCGACGAAAAAACCCAAGTCATTAGCCCTGTAGTTCTACGCCAAGTACAACTTGAATCCCCTGTAATGACCGAAGAAATATTTGGCCCCGTACTGCCCGTGCTCACTTATAAAAATCTAAATGAAGCTATTGATATCATTAACCAAAAACCAAAACCCTTAGCGTTGTATATTTTTAGCCAAAGCAGAAAAAACATCAAAGATATTTTGGGCAATACTTCTTCGGGAGGCGTTTGTGTAAATGATGTTCTGATACATATTGCAAACCCTAAGCTTCCTTTTGGCGGGGTAAATCACAGCGGGCTTGGTAGCAGCCATGGTTTTTTTGGATTTAAGAGTTTTTCTCATGAGAGGGCTGTAGTGCTGCAATCTAAAATTGATTTCAGTTCTTTGGTATATCCTCCTTACGAGGGGAAAGGGCGAATATTGAGTTTATTAAAAAAGATCATCTAAGAAAGAAAACTCAATAAGATTAATAGCTTAAAGTAAGCCCTGCTCCAAACCCCATGTCACTATCATAATGCGAAGATATGGCTAGGTTCTTGGTGGCAATAAATTTTAATCCCCCCATATATTCCTTGTCTGTATTCCACATTATGCTCGCTCTTAATCTCTTTGAAACGGGAATATCTTCTCGCATGAACTGCAACCTTAATGTTCCATTGTGGTAAACCTCTGCTTGCGCCTGCACCAACATGGGTAATAGGTAAGTAAACCCCGCACTAAACATCGCTCGGCTGTCTTTGGTATTTTTCTGCCCAAAGATATTCTTTTCGTGTTCATCTTTGCCCATTTTACGGTATCTCCAGTCAAAGCCCACAAAAGGCATAAACCATTGCATACGATCAACATATCTTCCAAAATGTGTCTCCACCTCGTAGCCGTGCATCTTATTATAGCCTAAGCGCCATTCTGTTGTAAGGTTCCAACGGGTGTTAGCAAACATTGCCATCCCATCATTGCCATTGCTTGCAAAATCATTCTCTGCCATAAAATGGAACATCCTATCATCGGCATACAATTTACGTTGTGCGTATTTAGGGTCAGGAATTTCAGGGTTTTTAGGTGAGTTCTCATAACTAAAAATCCGTCCCATACCGCTCATCATATGGTATAAGATATGACAATGAAAGAACCAATCGCCACTGGTATTGGCCGCAAACTCAATCGTATCGCGTTCCATTGGCATAATATCCAATACGTTCTTTAAAGGCGCGTTTTTACCTTGCTTGTTTAACAGCCTAAAATCATGTCCATGTAAGTGCATGGGGTGTCGCATCATGCTATTATTGTATAAAATGATGCGTACATTTTCGCCCTTTTTGATTAGAATACGGTCTGTTTCTGAAACCGTTTTATTATCCATGGTCCATACGTAACGGCTCATGTTACCTGTAAGTTCAAAACTAAGCTCTTTTATTGGTCCCTTTGGTAAAGTTGTTTCCTCGGGAGATTTAAGCATATCGTAATTCAGTGTTACAGGCATCTCTCCTTCTGCTTCAGGGTACATTACCGTATTCATATCCATAACCTGATTCTGCATTTTCATACCTTTCATTTCAATGATGTTTCCCTCCATGTCCATCATATCATTCATCATCTTCATCCCTTCAAAATACTTCAGTTTAGGCATTTTTATAGCCTCTACCTTTTCTCCTGAACCTAACCATAAAGAAGCATATTTTGTACGATCTTCTGGGGTTACCAGAAATTCATAACTTTTATTTTCTGGAACTGTAACCTCAACATCATAAGTTTCAGAAACCGCAATTAAAAGCCTGTCAACCTCAACAGGAGCCACATCGTTTCCATCGTTTGCAATCACTTTTATCTTGCCTCCGGCATAGCTTAGCCAGAAATAGGAAGAAGCTCCTGCATTTGCAATTCTCAGCCTTATTTTATCTCCTGCTTTTAAGTTCTTGTATTCAAGACTGGGTTTTCCATTAACTAAAAATCGATCATAATACACATCGCTCACATCCATTGCAGTCATTCTCTTCCACTCGTTTGTAATCTTAGTGCCCAAGTGCCCTTCTCTTATTGCTTCTGCATAGCTTTGCGTTGCGCCTTTTTTAATAGCAAACCAATCTGAGGCATTGTGCAAGCTCCTATCGATCTGCTCAGGTTTCATATCTGCCCATTCGCTTAGTACCAGCGGAAGTGTTTTGATTGAGGGTTCTTGTTTTTTATTGAGAATCATAGCTCCGTACATGCCTATCTGCTCTTGAAGCCCGCTATGGCTATGGTACCAATATGTTCCGTTCTGAATAATGGGAAAACGGTACAAATGGGTTGTATTAGGTTTAATAGGCATTTGCGTTAGGTATGGAACCCCATCATATTGATTGGGTAAAAACAATCCATGCCAATGCAGAGCCGTTTCTTCTTTAAGTTTGTTATGTACGTAAATTTCTGCTGTATCGCCTTCTGTAAATGTTAATGTTGGCATAGGAATGCTTCCGTTTACCGCTATTGCTCTTTTTATCTTGCCTGTATAATTAACAAGTGTATCGGTTACATATAAATCATATCTAACCACTTTTTGTGCCTTAGCCACATTATTACCTACCTGCAAGAGCAAAGCAATACCCAACAGCAAATAACGCATAACTCTATTAAATTTGTTCGCTGATCTGGTAGTTTGAACTTGCGCCTCCAAGTGCTTCCTGAAGTTTATCGGTTGACACATGCTTATCCATTGTAATTACAGCGGTATTTGTATCTTTTGAAGGGATAACTTCAGTAATTTCAGGGATAGACATTAATTTGGTTTTCACGGCATTTTCACAGCCTGAACAGGTCATTCCTGTTACGTTATAAGTATGTTTCATAATCTATAATTTTGATATACAAAGTTATGGGAACATACGAGATAGGATGTTATACATTAAGCACAAAATTTTATAAAATTTTATGCTGTTGCATAAAAAAGCGTATTCTTAATGAAGGTTATGCAATTAAAACAGACGTCATGGTTAAAGAACCTCCTACTTCTTTATCGTTAAAGAGAAGCGTATTCTCTTTCTCTCCTTGAAGTGCTAAGGCATAGATCAAGGGTAAATAATGTTCTGGGGTTGGTACAGCCAAACGAGCTTCACTGCCCATATTTTGATAATTAATCAATGTTTGATGATCGCGTTCAACAATTGCTTTTTTAAATCGGGCGCTTGCCTCTATTGCCCAATCATATCCTCCTCCGTTGATCATTTCCCAGCTCATCATTCGCAAATTGTGAACAATGTTGCCGCTACCTAATATCAATACTCCTTTTTTGCGCAATGCCGCAAGTTCCTTGGCTAAATTATAATGATAGGCCGGGCCTTGTGTAAAATCTATACTTAATTGCAAAACTGGAATGTTAGCCTCTGGGTACATATGACGAACCACGGTCCAAGCTCCGTGATCCAAACCCCAATCATGGTCAAGCTCTACATGAGCAGAGGTTAACAGTTCTGCTGTTTCGCGAGCTAAAAGAGGATTTCCAGGGGCTGGATATTGAACATTGAACAAAGCCTGTGGGAAGCCGCCAAAATCATGGATTGTAGGTGGAAAATCCATTGCTGTTATTTTAGATCCTCTTGTAAACCAATGGGCAGAAATTACCAGTACCGCCGCAGGCTTTTGTACACCCTTTGCTACATTGGTCCAGTTGGCACTGAACTCGTTGTTCTCAATCCCATTCATAGGAGAACCATGCCCCATAAACAAAACCGGCATCGTATCTGTTGCAGCTAAGTTTTGCGTAAAGTTTCTGAATTGATTTAAGGTTTCCATGGTATCTTTAAAAAAATAAGCTTGTTAAGTAAAACCCAACAAGCTCATATTTGATTATTTTTTGCTACTACTTAGATTTTACAAACTGCAGGTTTAAGGTAATATTTACATCCTTAGCAACTCCGGCACCGGTAGGATCATATTTTATATTATAATCTAAACGGTTAATTGTAGTACTTGCAGCAAATCCTACTTTTACATTGCCTCTTTGGTCTTTCACTTCTCCGCCGTAAGTAACTTTAAATGTTACATCTTTAGTTACATCTCTAATGGTTAATTTACCTTTAAGCTCATATTCATTGCCCTTAAGCTTTTTCATTGATGTACTTTCAAAAGTCATTTTCGGATATTTCTCCGCATTAAAGAAATCATCTGTCTTTAAGTGATTATCTCTCATCTCAGCGCTGGTACTTACACTAGCTACCTCTACTGTAAAAGAAACTTTTGCATCAGTAAAATCAGCTTTGTCAGAAGTAAACTCTCCATTAAATTTTTTAAAAGACCCATCTACTAATGATATTCCCGAGTGTTTTACCGAGAAGTTTACAAATGAGTGCATTGGATCTGTGGTCCATTTGGTTTGTGCAAATGCAGCAACGCTAAATGTAGCCGCAATTAAGAATAGAAATAATTTTTTCATAAAATGATATTTTTAGTGTTTCTAATTTTCCGATTCTAACTTTTTAATAACACAAAAGTACAACCCTAGCTCTGCTAGGTTATTGATGTATGATAAGAAATTAAATCTTATCTATAGTATTACGTTCGCTACTGCTCTTGAACTGAGAGGGTGTTAAGCCCGTTTCTTTTTTAAACTGTGCAGAAAGATGAGCTACACTGCTATAATTAAGTTGAAAAGCAATTTCACTTAAAGTTAACTCATTATAAGCTAAAAGTTCTTTTACTCGTTCAATTTTTTGCCTGATATAATAATGCTCAATTGTAATCTTGGCGGTATTAGAGAATAAGGCACTAAGCTGTGAGTAATCCATTCCTAATTTATCACTTAAATAACTCGATAAATTAACTTTAAGTGGTTCTGCTGTGTAGTGAACCAAGTCTATGATCAGGGTTTTAATCTTTTCTGTGATCACTTTAGTCCGGTCTTCTAAAAGTTCAAAGCCCACTCCAGACAACGTTTCCTTTACTTTTTCCAGTTGCTCTTCACTTATGGTTTTATCCAGCAAGGTTACTTCACCCAGTTCAATAGCAATAGGGTTAAGACCGATACTTTCAAGCTCGGCCTTAACCACCATTTTACAACGGTCGCATACCATATTTTTGATATGCAGCTTCATCTTATTTTTTAGCTATGGTTTCTGTTACTTCTCCACAGTCAAACATTTTGCTTCCGTAAAATGGATTTTGAACAGGTTTAACTTCATTTAACCAGCTTTTTTTAGCCATAGGACAGTATTGCACATAAACTTCTTCGTTATTTAGGTTAAGGCCTTTAACCAGCTTAATCATCGAAGCCGCTACTCCGTCAAAGTTTTTTCTCTGTGCTTTTAAATCTGTTTCTGCCGGCATTGGTTGTAGAGATTTCTTCAATTCTACATTTGCTTTATTCCAATCTGCTTGTTGTACAGTGCTTAATGTTTTTACAGGAAACTCGTTAATTACTGTCAACAGTTTTTGTGCGCCAGCACCCGCTTCTGTTGCATTATCTTTAGTTAATGCGTTTTTAGTTTCAAAATATGCCTTAAGCGCATTGTTAAATTCTCTTTTTGCAACTACACTTTGTGCGTTTACATTTAAGCCTGTAATTACCATCAAGGCTACTAAATAAAATATCTTTTTCATGTTGTTCTTTTTTTATGTTTTCTTAATTTTTTATTTCAATGCGTTAAAGAAGTTTAGCTCCAAACGGGCTAAATACATATTCTTTAAATACCTGTTCTGTATATCGCCTGCAACTTGAAATCTGTATCCTAAATCAATGCGGGTACGGCTGTTAAAAATGAACTGAACCGCTGGGGCAAAGTCAAGGTAAGAATTTCCATTTTCGGGATTCGTTTTTCCTAAAACCTCAAAATAAAGGTTAAAGTTTGGCTGCTTATAGTTTTTATAGATAAAAGGCAAAAGCAAATAGCCCGAAGACAAACTGTAGTTTATCATTTTATCAGGAGTGGGCATTCCTGCCACTTGTTTGCTTTTTACACCAAAAGCCTGATTATATCCTACAGTTCCTGAAATAGCAAGTTTATGTAACAGTTGTGTAAATATAAGCCCTGCCTGCCACCCTGAGTTATCTCCTTCTAAGTTGATGTCTTCTGTTGCTATGGGCAGATTGCTTGTGCTTACTCTTCCAAATGCAGCTCCTCTAAAATGGCTCTGGGTATCATCTAAAGATAAAAACCGGTATTTTGCATAGACACTTCCTCCCTCAACACCATAACTTCCTTTCGTATCAGAAGCAAAACCCTGTAAGTGGACCATTAGATTCTTATTTATCCCGAACATAACCTCTGGCATTATCCTGTTGGTAAATTTAGGGTTTATGGCTCCCTCGGTAGTTAAGCGAATACCAATAGATTTTGTGGGCATATTACTTGCAGGTTCAGCATAAATATACAGCTCTTGTGCAATTGCCGATAGGTTTGTTAACAAGCCCATCAGCAATACCCATATTCTTTTTTTCATCTGCAATTAAATACTTAAATGGTAAACCCTTGTTTTCTTTCCATTTATTACGCCTGTTCCTGTTGCGTAAGTATCTAATTTCAATTCTTTTGATTTTTGTTTGAACGTATTGTTTGAAACAAAGTCTTTATCAATTACCGTAACTTTTATCGGGCCGCTAAGGGTTTTATCTTTGGCATTTATAAAACGGTAAACTTTGCCATTTACCACAGTTTGCCCTTTTGAATCGACCTTTGCGTTATCAAAATCAATTGTTGCATCTAGTTTCCCAACCGAAAAACCAGCATCAGTAACTTTTTTACTCAGGTCATCAAAATTTACTTCTGCATCTTTTTTAAATGTGATTACAAAAACATTCTTGTTCAGATCTGGCTGAACATCGCCCACATATGATAATGATCTGATTGATTTTTCTGTAGCCTGCGAGCACATTGAGCAGGTTAAGCCCGTAGCTTGTAATTCAACTTTAGAAACTTGTTGAGCCGATACTTTATTTATAGCAAAAAGTACCAAAAAGCTTAAAATAACTTTTAATGATTTCATGATTTTCTTTTTTAAGATTTATAAAATTTTACTCGATAAAATTTCTCCCGCGAAACTTTCGTTCGCAGTATAAATCCTAAATTCTGAAAACACGATTGAGCACGTACAACCTAAGCTTTGGGGGTTCGGGAGGTGCTTTATTAAAGAAATGCGTTAAAATTGGCTGATTAACATTGGCAACATTTGCGATTACAGGGAAAGGTAAAGCCACATCTACCGAAAAAACCTTTGGCAGTTTAATCGCAGCAGCCATTTGATGGCTATCTTTTACTTTTAAATCTACCTGAGTATTTTTACAGCATTTGTTGTCTGCTTTATTTACTGGTTCATCCTTGCAAATTCCACAAACCGTTTCATTGGTAAAAAAATCAACCGATGCTAATTTGCCTCCGCAAAAATGCATACTCAAAGCCAAGCCCAATACACTTACAATGTAAAAGACACAAAGGCTAAAAGCTATTTTTCGGTTAAACCTCATAAAGCACAAATGTAAAATATTTTTTTTTAAACCTTAAAATGCACGGCAGTAACCAAGGCTCAAAAATTTTAAATATCTTAGCAAGATTACTAATAAACCACATTATGAAAAGATTTTTAGCTCTTTTTTTTACATTTCTGTGCCTTAATGCTTTTGCTGCAAAACCCAAACATCAGTACGTAAAGATTACAACCGAAAAGGGAGAGTGCATCATTATGCTCTACAATGAAACTCCTTTGCACCGCGATAATTTCATTAAATTGGCAAAACAGGGGTATTTTAACGGATCGTTATTTCATCGGGTAATTAAAAACTTTATGATACAGGGCGGTGATCCTACTTCAAAAAATGCCCATCCCGATTCACTTTTAGGTAACGGAGGCCCTAAATACACTATTCCTGCAGAATTTAGAGATAGTTTATTTCATAAAAAAGGTGTGCTTGCTGCTGCCAGAGAAGGAGACAATGTAAATCCAGAAAAGGCTTCGAGTGGCAGTCAGTTTTATATTGTTCAAGGTAAAACGTTTACCGATGAGCAGCTTGATCAGTTAGAGCAGAAAAGACTGAAACATAAAATCCCTGATTATCAACGTGAAGTCTATAAAACCACTGGTGGCACTCCTCATTTAGATAGAAATTATACCGTATTTGGCGAAGTTGTAAAAGGCTTGGATATGGTTGACAATATTGCTGATGTAAAGACTGGAAAAGCCGACAGGCCTGTTGAGGATGTGGCCATGACGGTTACTGTTTTAAAAAAGAGAGAAGCTAAAAAATTAGAAAAAGCGTTAGGATTAAAATAAAGTTTAGATGAAAATCATATCATATAATGTTAACGGTATTCGTGCTGCTGCAACAAAAGGCCTTTTTAACTGGTTGCAAGCTACCGATGCCGATATGGTCTGTTTACAGGAAGTAAAAGCCCTAAAGGAACAAATTCCTGATATCATAGCCCTTATTGAACAATTGGGCTATCATCATTATTGGTTTCCTGCAGAAAAAAAGGGTTACAGCGGTGTAGCCATTTTAACTAAAATAAAACCCAATCATGTAGAATATGGCTGTGGAGAAGAATGGATTGATAAAGAAGGCAGGATGTTAAGAGCAGATTTCGATTCTTTTTCTTTAATGAGCCTTTATATGCCTTCTGGCTCAAGCGGAGATGAAAGACAGGCCAAAAAATATGAATTCATGGCTTTCTTCAACCATTACATCCATGAACTTCGCATAAAGCATCCTAACTTGATCATATCGGGCGATTATAACATCTGCCATAAACCTATCGATATTCACAACCCTAAATCTAATGCCAACTCATCCGGTTTCTTACCCCAAGAGCGCGAATGGATGGAGGTTTTTATCAATAACGGTTTTATCGATTCTTTCAGGCATTTTAACCAAGACCCTCATCATTATACCTGGTGGAGTTACCGTGCAGGAGCCAGAGGAAAGAACTTAGGTTGGCGTATCGATTACCATTTAACTACACGAGAAATGGAAAATAGCTTAAAACATGTACGCATTTTACCTGATGCCATCCATTCTGATCATTGTCCAATTTTACTGGAGCTTAATTAAATTTATTCTTTAAACCTTGAGTTATGCTGATTACCCATATTAAAGGACTTGTAGGTGTACACCCTAAAGATATATTGTCGCTCAGAGGCAATGAGCTAGCTCATTTACCCCTATTAGAAAACGCATGGCTTCTGATTAAAGATGGATTAATACAGGACTTTGGCGAGATGGAAAATATTCCTTCTGAAGTGCTTAAAACTCAACCACAAATTTCTGCCAAAGGTCGTTTTGTTTTTCCTTCATGGTGCGACAGTCATACCCATATTGTATTTGCTGCTCCCCGCGAAGAAGAATTTGCCATGAAAATAGCAGGCAAAACCTATGAAGAGATTGCAGCGGCAGGTGGAGGGATTTTAAACTCTGCCAATAAAATGCAGGCTGCAACCGAAGATGAGCTGTTCGAATCAGCAAGTATCCGCTTAAATGATATGATCAAGCAGGGAACAGGAGCCGTTGAAATTAAGAGTGGTTACGGGTTAACGGTTGAAAGCGAACTAAAAATGCTCAGGGTTATTAAGCGACTTAAAGCGCAATTTCCTATACCCGTTAAGGCTACATTACTAGCTGCACATGCCTATCCTACAGCATACAAAGAAAACCATCAAGGTTATATAGACCTTATCGTCAATGAGCTTTTGCCTAAGGTTGCTGCTGAAAATTTAGCAGATTATATAGACGCTTTCTGCGAAAAAGGTTTTTTTTCTAATGAAGAAACCGCACAAATACTTGAAGCCGCAGCTAAATATGGTTTAAAACCAAAAATCCATGCCAATCAGTTATCTTCTACAGGAGCGGCACAGGTTGGTATTGCACATCATGCCATTTCTGTTGATCACTTAGAAGAAACCGATCAAGAAGTATTAGAAGCTTTAGGAAAAAGTACAACCATAGGAACCTTACTTCCATCCTGCTCTTTTTACATCAATATTCCTTTTGCCAATGCCAAAGGTCTTATACAGCATAATGCTATTGTAGCTTTGGCAAGCGATCATAACCCGGGTTCAACCCCATCGGGAAACATGAATTTTGTGGTTTCATTGGCTTGTATCAAATTAAAGATGCTTCCAGAACAAGCGGTTAACGCAGCCACCATAAACGGAGCTGCCGCTATGGAAATCAGCGATCAGCTAGGGAGCATTGCCAAGGGCAAAACAGCAAATATTTTCATTACACGACCTATGTCTTCATTGGCTTATTTGCCTTATAGTTTTGGCCAAAGTCAGGTAGAAACGGTTATTTTAAATGGTAAAGTTTATCATGGATAGCTTTAAAGTATATACACAAGAAGACATTGGCACTTATGTGAAAACCCGTAAGGGAGAAACCAAATTAGGGGAGAAAATCCAAATCTTAAATGGCATTTTATCAACTGATGGTATTAAAGCCTCTAAGGCCAAAGTTGTACTTCTAGGTATTCCTGAAGATATTGGTGTTAGGGCCAATTATGGCATAGCAGGTGCTAAAACCGCATGGCAAGCTTTTTTAAATACTTTTCTTAATATACAGCAAAACCATTTCTTAAACGGCGAGGAAATGTTGCTATTAGGGCATTTTGAGATCAGTGATCCAGAAGAAAATGATATCGAATCTCTGCGTAAAAAAACCACAGCAATTGATCAGCTCGTTGCTCCAGTTATCGAAACAATCGTAAAAGCAGGCAAAATTCCTGTGATCATAGGTGGAGGACATAACAATGCCTACCCTCTTATTTCGGGAACAAGCTTGGCCTTAAAACAGAAAATAGATGTAATTAACATCGACGCCCATACCGATTTACGTGATGTGACCGAAGGAAGGCATAGCGGAAATGGTTTTAGTAACGCTTTTGCGCATGAATTTCTCTCAAAATATGTAGGTTTTGGTATCCATCAGAGTTACATCAGCGAAAGCTTGATCAACTACAGCCAGAACAACCCCGTAAAACTGTTTTATTTCGATGATTTTCTTTTGAACGACCAAAACCCAGTGCTCGCCTTTAAAAGCGCAATAAAGGGCTTAAAAGAAGCTTGTGGGCTAGAAATAGACTTAGACAGCATATCGGGAGTTTTAGCAAGTGCTGCAACGCCTTCTGGATTTGCGTTAAATGAAGTACGAAAAATGATTTTAGCCACAGCAAATAGATTTTGTTACTTGCATTTATGCGAAGGAGCCTTGCGACTTGAAAATGGCCAAACCAATCTTTTTATTGGGAAAACATTAAGCTATCTTGTAAGCGATTTTATTAAAGCTCTTCGTCTTCATAACGCTGTGCCTCTCTAAGCATGATTTCCATATCTGCCAATTGCTGATCAGTAAGTGGATCTTCCTGTTCTTGCATTTCAAAAATTGCAATCATGGTTTCTTCGTACTGCTTGGCATTGGTTATTTTAAAATCCGGGTTCATGATATTAATCTTTGAAGATAATTAATTTTTGAGGTGTTATACAGGCATCAAGCCTGATATCATCCAAATTTACATCTTTAATTTCATCTATTGCACCAAAAAAACTCAATCCTATTTTACGTGTATTCATTCCGGCCAAAAACCTGTCATAAAAACCTTTGCCATAGCCAACTCTATTCCCTTTTTGATCAAAGGCCAACAATGGAATAATTGTTATATCTATTTCTCCATGATAAACTGTCGCTTCTGAATCTGGCTCTGGAATACCATAACTGTTTATCTTAAGTTGATGTTTTCCGCCATAAACATAATTTTCCATTAAGTTTTGGGAAAAATCGGCTTTAGAAACCAGAATCTTAATTTCAGGATGATTTTGTTCGAGCCAGTCAATGAATAAAAAAGTATTCGGTTCTTTCTTTTTAATGATAGGCAAGAAAATATGGATGGTCTTTATAGATCCAAAGTCTAATTGTATAAATTGCTGTAAAAGCTGTTGGTTAAGCTCTCTAAGCGTCTCTTCAGAAAGAAGATTTCTTTGCAGTAAAGATTTTTTTCTTATTTCATCTTTTAGCATGTGAACTAAGGTATAAAAAAAAGATGGCTTCGGGAACCACTCCGAAGCCATAATCAACCTAAACCTAAAACTAAACTATGAAAATTTATTTTACTCTTTCTATATAGTCGCCTGTGCGTGTATCAACCTTAACTTTATCGCCTTGGTTAATGAACATCGGCACTCTTATTTCAACACCTGTTTCAACAGTAGCATATTTTAATGCGTTTGTTGAAGTATTGCCTTTTACGGCAGGCTCTGTATATGTAATTTCTAATTCAACATTTGAAGGTAATTGTGCCATAATCGGCTCTTCACTTTCGAAAGCCACAATTACATTGGTGCCTTCTTTTATGAATTTAATTCCTTCGCCAAACAAAAACTTCGGAACGTTATATTGTTCAAAAGTGTTGTTATCCATTATTACCAAATGATCTCCATCTTCGTATAAATACTGGTAATCGTTGGTTTCTACACGGCAAATTTCTACCTCTTCATCAACACGGAAACGGTACTCAACCAATTTACCTGTTTTTACGTTACGCATTCTTGCCTGATAGAACGCTCTTAAGTTCCCTGGAGTACGGTGGATAAATTCTTCTACCGTAACTAACTCTCCGTTAAAGCGAAGAATATTTCCATTTTTGATATCAGATGCTTTTGCCATTTTTTTGAAATTTAGCGTCCAAAACCCGCCTTATTTCGTGGCGCAAAGGTATAGACATTTTTTTAATTATACAATAGTATTTTTATTTTTTTATAGTCTTATTTATAAACCGCTATTACACCGTATTTTAAGGTGTTTTTTCTTTTAGTTTATAGCCCATGATATGAATCTGTTCTTTACAGAAATCATATTCATGTTGCTGGTTTGACCCCAATACAACTAATTTGTTTGCCGTTAATTTTTCCACCAAAGAAAGGTACCAATCTGTTCCTTGCGTCTCTAAATTTGACGTCGGTTCATCCAAAACTAACACCGGGGTATCCGAACAAAATGCCAAAGCAAGTTTTGTACGTTGCTTCATTCCCGAAGAAAAATATTTCAACGGTTTATTCTTTGCTCCGGCCAAAGCAAGAAGGTCTAAAACCCCTTCTGCGCTAAGTCCTTCTACATAGTTTTTAAAATTGAAGTGAAACGCTATGGTCTCTGCAAGCGTAAACTCTTCTATTAAATCAAGGTATGGCCCGGCAAAACTAATTTGGTTAAAAACTTGTTCTGCCATGATTTCTTTATCCGAATCCCGATATGTAATCGTTCCTTCAGATGGGCTGAGACTAGCCATCAATATACTCAACAATGTTGACTTGCCCGAACCGTTCGGCCCTAAAACAGCATAACTATTTCCCGATTCAAATGAATAATCAAGTCCCTTGAAAATCCACTCTTTATTAAATCTTCTGCCTATATTTTTTAGGGAGATATGCATCTATTTACATATTTGACCCAAAGCCACGCATTACGCCACGAGCAGAATTACGAATAAAATCTACAATTTCATCTCTGATCTCTGTAGGCTGAAACTCTGCTTCTATTTTATCTAATGCTTTGGTTACATTATTATTTTGCACAAATAACACCCTGTAGATTTCCTGTATCTCGTTAATCTGTTCAGATGAAAAACCTCTGCGACGCAAACCAACAGAATTGATCCCCACATAAGAAAGCGGCTCTCTGGCTGCTTTTACATACGGTGGCACATCTTTACGCACCAAAGAACCTCCGGTAACAAAAGCGTGAGAACCTACCTTAACAAACTGGTGTATGGCAACCAAACCTGCCAAAACCACATAATCGCCAATGGTAATGTGCCCAGCTAATGTAGTACTGTTAGAAAAGATACAGTTATTTCCTACCTGACAATCATGTGCAATGTGCGAATAAGCTTGAATCAAACAGTTGTTTCCAACCACGGTTTTCCACTTATCTTTAGTACCTCTGTTTATGGTAACACACTCTCTTATTACGGTATTATCGCCTATTTCTACGGTAGTTACTTCTCCTGCAAATTTCAAATCCTGTGGAACGCCTGAAATTACAGCTCCGGGAAAAATACGACAGTTTTTGCCGATACGAGCTCCGTCCATAATTACCACGTTAGAACCGATCCAAGTTCCTTCTCCAATTTCTACGTCTTTATGGATTACCGCAAAAGGCTCAACAACTACATTATCGGCAATTTTTGCCTGAGGGTGTATATACGCTAAAGGTTGTATCATGTTATTTGTTGGGTTCGTTTATTTAACTTTTGTTATTTGAGCCATCATTTCTGCTTCTACAGCAATCTTTTCTCCTACCATGCCTACACCTTTCATCTGTGCTATTCCACGACGTATAGGCTCCATCAGATCGCAACGGAAAATAAGGGTATCTCCCGGTTGTACCTGTGCTCTAAAGCGTACATTATCTATTTTAAGAAAATAAGTAAGGTAATTTTCAGGATCAGGAACAGTACTTAATACCAAGATACCTCCTGTTTGAGCCATCGCTTCTATTTGTAAAACACCAGGAAAAACAGGTGCTCCAGGAAAATGCCCCTTAAAGAACTCTTCGTTCATAGTTACGTTCTTAACACCAACCACATAGGTTTTTGTTAATTCAAGTACCTTATCAACAAACAAGAATGGTTGACGATGAGGTAAAATATTCATGATCTGAACGGTATCAAAAACCGGTTTGGCATTGATATCATAGTTCGTGATCTTTTTCTTTCCTTTTTCTTTTTTGATGGCTGCTTTAATTTTTTTTGCGAATGCTACGTTGGCAGCATGTCCGGGTCTTGCTGCCATAATGTGACCCTTTAAGTGAACCCCTACCAAAGCAAGGTCACCGATCATATCTAAAAGTTTGTGTCGAGCTGGCTCATTCTGATAGCGCAGCTCCATGTTATTTAAAATGCCCTGAGGCGCTACATCAATTTCTTTTCTGTTAAAAATCTTAGCCAAGTGCTGCAATTCTTGTTTAGTAACCTCTTTATCAACAATTACAATGGCATTATTTAAATCTCCCCCCTTAATCAGGTTGTGGTTAAGCTGGTATTCCAGTTCATGTAAGAAACAAAAAGTTCTGCAAGAAGCAATTTCTTTTTTAAACTCATCAATTGTAGAGATACCCGCGTGTTGGCTACCTAAAACTGGCGAGTTATAATCTATCATACAGGTAAAGCGGTAATCATCTAATGGCATGGCCACAATTTCTACTTTCCTGTCGGGTTCTGTATAAGTAATGTTATGAGGAATGGTATAATATTCTCTATCCGCATTCTGAATGGCTATTCCAGCCTCTTCTAAAGCTTCAACAAATTTAATCGAGCTTCCATCCATGATAGGCGTTTCTGGCCCATCTACTTTAACCAGAATATTATCCAAATCCATCCCCACTAATGAAGCCATAACGTGTTCTACTGTGCTTACACTGGCTCCGTTCTGGGTAATTGTTGTACCTCTTGCGGTATCAGTTACATTATCGCAATCAGCATCAATTATTGGCTGTCCGGGAAGGTCTACTCGCTGAAATTTAAATCCGTGGTTATCGGGTGCTGGACAAAATGTTAAAGTAACATTAGCTCCGGTATGCAGACCAACGCCTTTTAATGAAATTTCTCCCTTAATTGTCTTCTGCTTAACGTTCATGCTCATTATTCTGTATCCTTAATATTATCTATTACGGCATTAAGCGCCGCAACCTTTGCTTCTAATTCTCTTAGTTTTCTTTCAACTTCTGGTAAATGCTTAAAAATAACCGTTGATCTCATCCATTCTTTTAAGGGTTGAGCCGGGCTACCGTGCCACTGCTTATTTTCTTCGGTATTAAAATTTATTCCTGCTTTTGCTCCTACTTGCGTTCTTTTACCCAAATTTAGATGTCCGGCAATACCCACCTGACCTCCAATCACTGAATTAGAACCAACTTTAGTACTGCCTGAAATACCTGTTTGTGCAGCAATAACTGTATGAGAGCCTACGTCCACATTATGCGCAATCTGGATCAGGTTATCTAATTTCACCCCTTCTCTCACATAAGTGGAACCCATGGTTGCTCTATCTATAGTTGTATTTGCACCAATTTCTACGTTATCTTCTATAATAACGTTTCCTATTTGTGCAATCTTGCTATAAGAACCATTTGTTTGTGGTGCAAAACCAAATCCATCACTACCTATAACGGTATTTGAATGTATAATTACTTTACTGCCTATCTGGCTGTGTTTATATATACGAACTCCCGGATTAATTTGACAGTTATCTCCCAACGTAGCTTCAGTTCCAATAAATACCTGCGCATAAAGCTTGGTATTATCGCCGATAACCGCATTCTCTTCTATACAACAAAATGGGCCAACATATACATTCTCTCCTATTTTAGCCGAAGGATGCACAAAGCTCAAATCTGAAATCCCTGATTTATGTTGTTCGCTGTTCAATACCTCATCATACTTTTCTAAAAGTACGGAAAACGCGCTATAGGGGTCTTTAACCTTAACAAGAGTACTACTTACAGGCTTTGTGGGTTCAAAACTCTGAGCCACAATAATTACAGATGCTCCTGTACTATAAATAAAGTTCTCGTATTTAGGATTAGACAAAAAACATAAGGACCCCGGAACACCATCTTCTATCTTAGAAAGCCTGTCAACCAATACCTTTTCATCACCTACTATGGTGCCGTTTAAAAATTCGCTAATCTGCTTGGCAGTAAATTGCATCATGCAAAGTTAAATGTTAAAATGAAACGAACAAAAAACCTGTAACGTTAAGATAACGTAATTATCGTACTTTTTTATTTTGTCTTTAGTTAAAAAATGCTAAAACTCTTTAGTGTAACATAAAATATGCTTTTCTACAGTCCTATCTAAAGATTGTATATTAGACAAATCCGAGGCTTTTGCAATATCAACCAGTTTTCCTGTTTTCATCAGGATATTGGTATTGGCAGTACTCATATTATATGCTCTGTTTTTAATCGTATCAGTAAAAACAAAGTAAGAAACCTCTTTATTATCTAGCTCTAACTTCTTTTCTGTGTCTTCTGCCAGTTGTTTTACTCGATTTTTATCAGGCTCTTCATTTGTAATCTCTACTTTGTACAGTTTTCTAGCTTTTAACATGCTACACATCCTAGCCAAAATCTTGTCTTCAGAAGCTGACCAAACTTTTATAGCCGCATGGATATCCTGATCATCAAG
>DDEP01000151.1 GCA_002336465.1 Pedobacter sp. UBA1951 | reverse complement strand
TTATTTGTTTGCCATTGTACTGAGCCTTTTCTTTTTTAAACCAGATGTAACCGACTTTAAGATTGCGGAAATTAGCCCTGTTTATATTGCGCTAGGCTTTTTACTACCGGGTATCTTTATCATTTTAGGCTTATCTGTAAAAACAGCCGGGTTAGCCCGTACAGATATTGCGCAACGTTTATCCTTAATCATTTCACTATCTGCTGCTTATTTTTTATTTAGAGAAAAGTTCGATTCTTTTAAGGAAATTGGTTTAATATTTGGTTTTATAGCCATTTTTTTAATTCTATACCGTAAAAATGAACAAGCAGCCAATATAAAAAGCTGGCTCTATTTGTTATTGGTTTTTGGTGGTTTTGGTGTAATAGATATACTGTTTAAAATGGTAAGCCAAATTACCACCATACCCTACACCACTTCTTTGTTTTACATCTATAGCTTAGCTTTTATCCTATCACTCCTTTATACTTTATATTTAGCTGCCAGAAAGCAGGAAAAACTACAGTTGGTTAATTTTATTTGCGGTTGCATTTTGGGCTTCTTCAATTTTGGAAATATTTTGTTTTATCTCAAAGCGCACAAAGCCATGGCCGATAATCCTTCTACTGTGTTTGCTGCTATGAACTTTGGGGTAATCATTGCCGGAACCCTAGTTGGTGTTGTCATCTTTAAAGAAAAATTAAGCAGAATCAATTATTTAGGACTTGTTTCGGCTCTTATAGCTATCTTATTGATCACCTTATCTAAAATTTATGCTGTTTAACGATACCTATCAAACCATTAACCATATAAGTGAAGGCATTTTCAGGGATAAGGGCAGTAAGTTTATAGGTTACGCCTACCCTGTTAAAAGCGAAACTGAAATAAAAGAAATCATCAGCAAGTTAAAATCTGAACATCCTAAAGCCCGACATCATTGTTGGGCAATAAGATTAACACCTGATCGCAGTGTTTTTAAAATCAATGATGATGGCGAACCTTCAGGAACAGCCGGACGACCGATATTAAACACCTTATTATCTGCAGATATAACCAACGTTCTGGTTGTGGTTGTAAGGTATTTTGGAGGTACATTATTAGGCGTGCCGGGATTGATCAATGCTTATAAAAATGCTACTCAGGAAGCACTTAACAATAACGAAATTGTAACACGTACCGTAAACGATGTTTACAAGATTGAATTTGATTATCTGGCAATGAATGCCGTAATGCGTGTTGTTAAAGAAGAGGAATTAACTGTTTTAAATCAACATTTTGATACATATTGTGCCTTAGAGTTCGAAGTAAGGAAGACCAATCTAAATAGCGTTATTGGTAAACTTGAAAAGATAGATCAAGCTAAAATCTCTTATCTCAGAACGGTTTAGTCCTGTTTTTTTGATAAGTTTGTTGTTCTAATTTTAAATCTATGCAAAAATTATCAGAAGCCGACTTGGTTATTAACCCCGATGGAAGCATTTACCATTTAAATCTGCTACCAGAAGATATAGCCGATACTGTGATCACCGTGGGCGATTTAGATCGCGTACCAGAGGTCAGCAAATATTTCGATAGTATTGAGGTAAAAAAAGGTAAACGCGAGTTTATTACACATACAGGGTATTTAGGCAAAAAACGCATTAGTGTAATCTCTACCGGTATCGGTACAGACAATATTGATATTGTTTTTAATGAATTAGATGCTTTGGTAAATGTAGATTTTGAAACCAGAACTATTAAACCTACACTAAAATCATTAGATATTATCAGGATCGGAACCTCAGGTGCTGTTCAAGAAGATATACCTATGGGCACTATTTTAGCTTCAACTTATGGTTTAGGTTTAGATGCTTTAATGCATTATTATGAACAAAGCAACAGTACTGAAGAGAAAAATCTATTAAATCAGATCAACAATCATTTTAGTAAAATTGAAGGCATAAGTCCTTACCTCACATCAGCAAGCAGCAAGCTATTAGAAAGTATAGGTCACGATATGGCAAAAGGAATAACGGTTACTGCCCCTGGTTTTTATGCACCTCAAGGCAGACAAGTTAGGGCTAAAAATGCAGTAAGCAATTTCATTGCACAAATAAACAGTTTTAGCTACAACAATAACCGTATTACCAATCTTGAAATGGAAACTGCAGGTATTTATGCACTAGCCAAAACACTAGGACATCATGCGCTTTCTGTAAATGCTATTTTAGCCAGCAGGGTAAAATTTGAGTTCAGCAGCAACCCTAATCAAATTGTAGAAAAAGCGATTAAAACTGTTCTAGAAAGATTATAGCACCTTTAATAAATGGGATTTGCACAAACACTACGAAGCATTCTGCTGCCTGTAATAGATTTTTTTTATCCTCCTTTTAAAAGAGTGATGAATCTACAAACTTTCAGGTATGCGGTTTGCGGAGGTAGCAATGCTTTATTGAACTTAGTTATTTTCTTTTTAGCTTATAATTTTATTTTTAAGCAAGAGTTTATCCATATTGCGGGTTTTGAGGTTACCCGTTACATTGCTGCATATATTGTAGCTTTATCCATCAGTTTCCCGATAGGTTTTATCCTCAACAAGTTCGTTGTTTTTCAGCAATCTAATCTAGAAAGTCGTATACAGCTTTTCAGGTACGGCTTTGTAACAGCAACCAGTATATTATTCGATTACCTTCTATTGCATTTATTGGTGGGCTATTTTCAGTTTTGGGCTACTCCTTCTCAAGCTTTCATCATCGTGATATTGTCTTTGTACAGTTAT
>DDEP01000191.1 GCA_002336465.1 Pedobacter sp. UBA1951 | reverse complement strand
TTTTATAAATTTACTGTTATGTGTAATTACTAAATCTCTGTCATATAAAAATTTTCTGTCAGAAATAAACATTTTTTGAGAATTAGCCTCCTGATGGAGTTGAAATATAGGCACAAACGGCTTACCATCGTTATAGCCCTCATCCGTGATAGGCTCGGTTAACTTGGATAGGGGGCGCATCATTGGCGTTAAGTCTTTCGTCCAAACTTCATATTGGTGCATGCTAGAAAGTAATGTTACTTCATCGTTACGCCACTCTGCTATTTGGCAGATTTCTATTATTTATCGTTCTTCGTCAAAGTGTCTAAACTTCAACCCCGTACCAAGATAGTACGGTAGTATTTGGGATAGGTCAGTTTTCATAATTCCGATTTTTTGCCCCAAATATTGAGCAAAGAACTTCGCTTTGTTTTCTAATGTGTTTTCCATATTAATAAATTGGTTTATGATGTTCAGTATATATTCTGAAAGGAGTTATTGTACCATTTTTAAATAAAGATTTCAAAGAAGTTTTACAACATCTTACTTCTCCAACAGTTGGGCTATAGCCCATATAAGTATCAGGTTCTGTAGGTATATTACTATCATCAGGCTCTATCCTTGTCCATCCGTTGTTATCTTCAATGCCTTTTAAACTTATCGGTCTCCAAAATTCACAGTTTATCTCTATCTCATTATTATATGTTAGTATTTGTGGCGTTGGGCTTTTGTAATAATTGAGTCCAGATAATGCTCCATACTTTATTGACATATCAACCCAATGCTTTTTAGTTAGCAAGTGATTTTTATATTCATCCGTGGATAAATCCCACTTATCGCAAAAAGCCTTTCTAATTGCTTCTTGTTTTGCTTCTTCATTTGTCATCATAATTTTTTTAGTTTATTTAATTAATTTTCCGTTTAAAATAAAATGTTCTATTTGCAATGCCGATCGTGCCATCTATAAAAGGTCTTTCTATAATTTGTATTAGCTCCCATCCTAGCTGGCCTTGTTGATTTAGAAATTTATCGATTTCATGCTCTTTTAAATTATGACTACCATAATAAGCACTTCCATATTCAAATTTATCCATCACACTTTATCTTTTAAGTTTATAATTGATTGCTTGGCATCGACTATGGCTTCGTTGTACCCGAAATATGCGCTGATACTGTCGTGTTCTGTATCTCCATAAGTACATCCATATCTACCACCATCACTATGCTTTAATCTTTCAGCTGCCTCTTCAAGCTTGGCATTGGCGTAGAGTTTAGCAGCTTCATCCATATCTCTACTTATCAACCCTAAATTGAGTTGATATTTTAAAAGGTCTTTCCAATCAGAAAAGCCTTTTTTACGAGCCACCTCATCTTTTATCTGCTCTAATGTTTTCATTGCTCACCATTTCTGTCAATAAGGCCCATATCCTGGATGTTTATAAAATTTCTACCTTCCAGCATTGCTATATGTTCGTCAATCCGTTCTCCATAATGGTTGCCTACCTGAGTTTTAAGTTCTTTCAGAAAAGGTATAACAGCCGAAACAGCATTATTAAGCATTCTGTTTTCTTCTTTATTAGCCATAAATCAATAAATAATAAAAAAACCTTTAAACAAGGGTTTGGATGTGCAGTTCCGCCCCCGTTTAAAGGCATTGAATATCTTCTCAAGGTCTGCACACCTAATTATAATGCTAATATATTAAATATCTTTTGTATCACAAAAAAGATATTTAAAATTGTGAAATTATTTTTTCTACCTCTTCACACCATTGCTCAAAGGAGCGTATTATCTGTACCGTAATGCCTTGCATAGCCCAAGCTGAATGAACTTTTGACTGAATCGGCGATACTGTGCCTGTTGGCGTTTTAAACTCAAATGCGTGTATTTTGCCTTTCCATATGAAAAGGATGTCTGCTACGCCAGCAACAACACCAGATGCTTTTAGCTGCATTCCTTCAATCGCATTGCGAGATCCACCATTAGGGACATGGAAACAGCATAATCGTGTTTCAGGATGATTATTCCATAGCCATTGGAAGCAGGAAGCCTGCAAGCGTATCTCTGACATAGTCAATAAAGGTTGGTGTTTATGTAAATATACGTTTTAAAAGCATATACAGATAACTATTATTTATTTAGGTAAACTTTTTTATACTTTTATTTGTGAGTAAGTAAATAATTGTTTACTTTTGAAGTGCAAACTAAATAAACCAATTGAATGAGAACCGATCGAATTAGGAGGCGAGAGGTAATCGCTAGTTAATTTTTTATATTTTAAATTTTAGGTTTATGAAGTGGCATGAATTAAAAAAGAAGCTAAAGAAAGCAGGCTTCTCTTATTTCAGAGGCGGTAAAGGTAGTCACGTTATTTGGCGTAACGAAGAGACAGGTGAAACGATGGTTATATGCAACCATGATAGCCAAGAGGTCGGTACTGGTCTAGCAAATAAGTTGTTGAAGAAGGCTGGTTTGAAATAGAACCAGTTTTCTTCATGCTAAGCAATGAAGAAACAAGAAACCACATAATATGAAAAAGATTGTATTTGTAGTAGAGAAAACATTGGATGGCTTTTCTGCTTACGCTTTAGATGACGATATTTCCGTAGGAACATCTGCCAATTCTATGTCAGAATTAAAGCAGAATATCGTTGATGCCTATAATTCGTATGCGGAAATGGAAGGAGTGGAGGATGTTTCGTTACACGATATCAAAATACAGTTAGATATCCCTCAGCTTTTTAAGTTCTATAACGAGATAAATGCAAGTGCATTAGGTAGTAGGATAGGGATGGATAAAACTTTGATTTCGCAATATGTTAATGGTCATAAAGTACCAGGGAAGAAGCAGGTAGAAAAAATTATAGCTGGTATTCGTCAGCTAGGCGATGAGTTGTCTTCTTTGGAATTGGCTTAGCAGTAATTATGATCACAATAAATGTAAATCATTCTGATGATCCTACCAAGGTTACTTCAGTAGACGTAGAGAACCATGTTGACATTTGTCCTCACTGTAATAAATCTCAAAATCCGAATTTTAGATTTGGATTCTTAGATCCAAAGGAACTTTTCTTATCTTATTTATGTGTTAGGAATGATTGTAAAGGCTACTTTGTAGCACTATTCCGGCCTGATTTTAGAAATTCTTATCAATTTAGTAGGTTTTTAAATGGTATACCTAATTCTAAGTATTTTTCTAAGCATATTTATGACATCTCACGTACATTCGTTAATATTTACAATCAGGCGTATGAAGCTGAAATACATGGACTAAATGATATCTGCGGAATGGGATATAGAAAAGCGCTTGAGTTTTTACTTAAGGATTATTTGATACAGCAACAACCAGAAAACGAAAATGGAATTGCTAACTCATTACTTGGCAAGTGCATAGACTTATATGTTAATAATCCAATACTTAAGCAATCTGCAAAAAGAGCCGTTTGGTTAGGAAATGATGAGACGCACTACATAAGAAAATGGGAGACAATGGATGTGAATTATCTTAAAAAGCTCATAAATCTAAGTGTTCACTGGATTGAGATGGAAGCAGAACATAGAAATATGCTTGAAAATATGCCTGAAGGCAAAAAATAATGGCAGCAAAGCAATTAAAGTAAATTTGAGCCTTGGCATAAGCTTAGGCTTTTTTATTGCTATATACCTTACAAAATTAAGTCTAATCGTATTCTGTTAGCTTTGTCTGTAGCTACGGGTTACCAAATTTATAGCACAGTTACCAAAAATAACGAGTGTTTTTGAAAATTGGTAACCTTTTGGTAACCTTTAATTATAAGGTATTCAGTTAGTTAAGGTGTATGGTTACCAAGTTACCAAAAAATATAGGCTAAACTCTTTATATATAAAAAACATAATCATGTATCATTATAAAAATGCGTAAAAAAAATATAATACGTTTTACTTTATCTTACATATAGCGTTTAATAGTAAAAATTTGGTAACTTGGTAACTATATATAAAAAAGTGCTTTTGAATATTGATTAAGGCTGTTTTACGGTTACCAAATAGCCTTAAAAAATTGGTAACCTTTTGGTAACCTTTATAAAATTTGGTAACCTTTTGGGATAAGATGGCATAAAAAAACCGCCTTTGCTGGGCGGTTGGTTCGTCTGTAGTTGCCGTTTAAAATAACGATAGCTGCTCGTTAGCTATGGTATTGCATTTTATTCCATTTAGTAAGTACCATCCCCATTGCTCAGCCATTGCCTTAGCTATTCCTGGGAAAGTTTTTGACCTCATAGTACTTCTTTCTTCTTTTGGCAATGCCCAAAGGTCTGCATACCATTCAGGCATGGATTTTCCACTTTCGAATACTTTTCTAGGAGCAGGCTTAACAATATTTGTTTCTATTAAATTTGGCAATCCTTTAAGCCATAAGCAAGTTTTCTTTTCGAACGGATCGCCGAATTGGTAAGGATTTATAATTTGATTTGGTTTTCTCCATACAGAAGACATAATTCCTACAGGATTTTCTATAGCTATATTATCACATTTAGCATTAGAAAATATCATAAAGAAATCAATTGCTTTTTTTCTGTCATCAATCCTTTTTAATGCCTTATCTCCGTACTTTTCTACATTAAACCATCTATTACCTGTAACGGTTAGGAAGGTACACGTCGGGAATGCAATTATAGCATCCCATTTATAAAACTCTAACCATTGACCTATTTGATTTAAGAAAATTCCTCCTTTTAAAACTTCTGTAACATCATATTGTATATGCCATTCAGGATGCCCTCCGCTGCAAGGTAAAATGTCACAGCTAAAAGCCTCAAATCCCAACTTTCTAAATTCTATAGTTACTGCCTGGCTTTCTTCGCAGGCAACTAATATCTTTTTCATATTCTAAAACGGCATTATTTCATCCTCTAAATCTTCTTCAGGCACATCTCCTTTAAAGAATGCCCTGCATTTATTTTGGATGCTGTTAATCTTTTTATTGAAATTTTTCTTGTAGATGAACCCGTGCTTATTTGCAAAGCTTTCGATAGCATCATTTACCTTGTGAGATGTTGGCTGGTAGTTCTTGCTGATATTGTTTTCAGCATAGTACTCGTCCAAACTCTTTTTAAATTCTTCGTTTTTGATGTATTCGTCTGCAGTCCACTTCTTCCAGTTCTGCGTGATGAAATCGGTAATGTTGCCAAATGTCAAAGCCCATTGTTTTAACCAACCTTCATAGGTAAGCTCTCCAGCTGACAGTTTTAGTCCGCTATTCATCCATGCCTGTATGCACTCTGCTATATAATTATCGTACCCTGCAAAATCTCCTTCTTCCCACCCTTTAGGAAAGTGAATACCAAAATGCACATCTATACCGCCACACTTGGTAAAGAAGTCGGTAAACTCTAGCGGAATGATACGGCGTTTCAAACCGCCATCGCTAATTACATAGCTAAAGTTTGTTTGGCATACAATTTTTGGTGCTTGCTCAACTGGAATATTTTTTTCATCCTTGAAAAGCTTCTTTAATTTTATGGTACCGGAAATAGCTTCTTTTAGGAATGCAAAATCAAAGTTCTTGGGCAAATCATTTATACCGAAAACCTTTTGAAAGTTCCAAGACTGAAAGAATTTTTCATCAAGTTTTTGCTGAGAACCAGGAGTACTGGTATATGTGGTTGTTAAGCTAAGCAGGTTACAGAAAACATTCTTACCGCTTCCGCCTCCATCTTTTGGATTTTGGCAGGCCTCAGTCAAAACAATGATGTAGCCCGTTGTTTCGTCCTTAAAATCATGTGATAAAAAGCCTAGAATAGATTTGGCCCTGTTTGGATCTACCAGTGCTAGGTTTAAGTACTCAACAAACCTTCCACCTTCGCCATCGATATAGTTTCGTGGCTGAATTTTATCCTTCCATACAAGTTTGTCGAAAGTTTCGTATTCGTTGAACTCAATTACAGTAGGAGTAATGGTTAGGTAACCATTTTGATAGAACTTGTAACATATCAATCTTTCATCACTTATAATTCTATTTTCTGGCAGCAAAGTCAATCTGGTTGAAAGATATTTGGTGTTATCTTTCATGAACTTTTCGAATACGTTGCAGTATTGCTCGTAAGTTTCTGGGTCTTCTTCGTGTATGTAGCTTTTTAGAATATCCTGAAAGACTCTATCGTCTATTTTTTCAACCGTATGTCCATTTACCAAAACCACATTTCCATTTAGACTGTATAGCCCCAAATGTTCTGCTACATAAATTATCTGCTCATAGCTAACAGACGTTTTTTCGGTTTCAATATCAACTTTTATAAAATTGCCGTACGGATAATCTTGTTTTAGCCTATCTAGTTCGGTAGTTAACTTAGATTTTGCTTCTGCACTAAAGTTGTTTGGTAGATTAGGTTTGCCGGCTCTAGCAGCCTTTTTAATGTAAGCGGCTTCAACCGATTGTTTTACCGTGCCAAAACCCTGTTCAGTTAAATACTTGTATGTTTTCGATTTGTCACCATCGAACATCAATTCTGACAGAATGGTAGAAGGATTGTAGCCTCTATTTGCTTCTAATTCGGTAGATGATGTAAAGACGAAGTAAACGCCTTTTTCGACATTCCAACTTGCAGAAACTCCTTTCGTTTTGTCTGGTCTAGTAAACCAGATGAATTTATTATTCTTGTGGCTATACTTCCAGTTGAACGCTTCTAAGAACTGAATAGGGTCGCATTTTGCGTTGAAATCTTCAAAGGGGTTCGTACTATACCAATCAGATTGTGATTTTGTAGTTGTTGGAGCTGGTGCAACTTTAATTATTTCCGAGTAAGATTGACAAAGCGTAATAATGCTGCATCTTTCTTCCCAAGTGATGTAAGGAACAGGGTTATCTTGCAATACGCAATAACCCAAAGATGGTGGCGCAAGAAAGTAACCGCCTTCGCCACGGGTTTCCAAAAAATTAACCTCTTTGTTAGGTCTTTTTACACCTCGTTTTAATTGAAGTTCAATTTCATCATCTGAAGCTAATCGACCAGCTAATTTAAGATTACCAGGAATTACATGCTGATTGCCGCAAGCTACACGATAAAGAATGTGAAGTCCTTTACTTGGCGATTGATGTATGCGTAAACGGCTGTAAAGTTGGGGGTAGAATGAGCGTAAGTCGTTTAAAATGGTAATATCAATACCGGGCTTATACTTAACGTCAACATCTATAATCTCAAGATTGCCGCTAACCTTACCGCAAACAATGGCAACGGCATTTGTGTTGCGGTTTTCCATTGTTTCCCAAAGCTCTTGCTTGGTAATGATACGATGTTGAAATTCTTTCCAAGAACCGAAAGGGGTTTTAGGCGCAAGAGGCTCACCATATTTATTAATTTCTTCTTTATCGCGTACAGGAATTAAACTAAAACCATCCGCCAAAAGGTCTTCAACTTCTTTCCATACATCTTGTAATTTAACGCTCATATTATGGGTGGTGGAATTGGTTATAAACTAAAAAGAGTATTTTGCTCGTATTTCTGCATTGAGCCTATTGCGCAGTTTAAAATATATTCGCCCAATTTAGGGTCAACCATATTTCTTAATGCTTTTCGTTTATCCTTGATACTACTAGACTTTATATCAAAACCATACACTTCAGAATAGCCTTGAATATCAGAGTGCTTTCTGTCATCTGTAACTTGAAAATTTCCAATTTTGAAATTAGACCAGTAAAGATGTCTATGTAATTTTTTATTTGGCGGTATTAAGGGGTCGTAATACGGTCTAACGTTTTCTATTATCCATTTGCAATCTTTAGGAGCAAAATTTTGTAATAATATTATCTCCTGGTATAACCCCATTTCAGGATACAATGCCTCGTATTGCCCTGCATGAACACCGCACCTACGGATATCAGAATGCGTAGGGCACGGGGGGGAACTCCAGATGAAATCAAAGTCATTGAAGTTCTCAAGTAGATATTGATGTGCGTCAGCAACTATAACAGTGTCATTTGGGAAGTAACTTTTATACACCTCTGCTGTTGGCTCATCATATTCAACGGCTGTTATCTCATGTTCATCACCCCATAATTTTCTATTACCTCCAATACCTGCATACAAATTCAAAATCTTCATGTCGTTATTTTCTTTTATCTCAATCTTATATCTGCAAACTCGATAGGTGCAGCGCCTATTTGTGAAATCTGTATATCAGCCCAGCCCTGTTTGTATCCCATAGCACTAGCAAAGGCAGGCAGAAAACCAGGAGTTTTCTGTTCTTTTGCTTTTGCAATTCGAGCTGCAAAACGCTGTTTAGATTTTAGTTTCGCATAGATAGCCAACTCAGTAGGGGTTAGGTCGCTAATCTGTTTTCCAACTAGGGAATTATAGTGTGCGGTAACCTCTATTAATTCGCCCTGTTGCAACTCCTTTTCGGTTATAGGCTGCTCACAACCGCAATACTCGCATATCTTCTGTTTGGCTGGGATAATCGCCATACATTCAATGCACATAGTAATAGGGGCAACCCCTTGACCTTCACGAGCTCGGTTCTTCTTGGTTTGTTTCCACATCTCTTTCCAATCCCTGTTATCCCAGTATAAACCGTGTCTTTTCCAATTATCGCCATAATCAATTACTTCAAAGAATTTTTTTGTAGTAGTTGGTCGGCTACCTCTGCCAATCATTTGTAGGTAGAGTGGTAGCGATGTAGTAGCCCTCATTAGCACAACTAAATCAATATCTGGATAGTCAAAACCTTTGGTTAAACTACCAACACTTATGCAGATGTTTGCTTGGTTTAATTTAGTGAATTTTGCCAGCTCATAATCTGCATTTGGTAATTTGCTATGGTAGCGTGTGCAAAGAAAACCATCATTAGTTAACTGCTCGTGTAAATCTTCGCAATGCTTGATTGATGAAACAAAAATCATTGCCTTGCTAAATTTGAACTTATTTAGATCCTCTTGTAATCCATCGTAAACCTCTTGGCGGTTGAATGCATCGTTTTGCGAAGCCTCTGTAAATTCTCCATTTCTGAGCTGCAGCAAATCAACACCAGCTTTGTCCCTTGCATGATGCTTGTAGCTGCATAGATTGCCACTTTGTATTAAATCATCAACCTGACAAGCTACAATACAATCTTTGTATAACTCTGGTAAATGTTTAGCAACCCTCGCATCTGGTGTGGCTGTAAAGCCAACTAAAAGTGCATCGTTATTCTCATTTAATTTACGGACAATATTAGACGTAGTGCCAATATGTGCTTCATCTATAATGATTATAGGCTTAGGCTCTACTAAATTGAACTGCTCGATAATAGCCGGTCTTCTGGTCAAAGTTTGAGCCATGGCTATATACAACTGATTTGGAAAAATATCTACATGCTTGATACCATCAGCAATAGCCGTCCCCCCAGCTTCATTGATAATCTGGTCAAAAATCTTTATTGCATCGCTTATAATAATAACTGGCCTGCCTTTCTGTATGGCGTTGTAGGCAATTTGAATGAAGCACTTTGTTTTACCTGAACCAGTAGGAGCGCAAGCAATAACACGCTTATTGTGGAGAACAGACATACCGAGTTCACGGATAAAATCAGTTTGATAGTGTCGAAGTGTGAAATTAGGCGTTTTCATAATCAGCACTCCTCATATAAAGATATAATCTCCAATATTGTATTTTTTCGTCTAAACCTGTAAGACCGTCAACAAAACCACATTCCTTTTTAGCCTGTTCTATGGTTTCGACATCCTTTTTAATGCCCCAAATAGAAAGCTTTATCTCTTTTACATCTGGTATTAATGCTTTGTTGAAGAACTTAACATATTTGCCACAAGCATTGCATAATTGCTTAATATGCGGTCCAGCATAAACGAATTTAGCCTCGTCAACCACTCCGCAGACGTGGCACTCGTAGGGTATCATCATACTCGCTATTATTTATTTTAAACAAGCAAACGCCAGTAGGATAAAGCGATAAGCCGTTCGCTTTAATTGATTCTGGATGAATATACCTACTGGCGTTTGCTAAAAAATCTTAATCGTATTCGGCTTAGAATGATAATTCAAATATAATATCTTTTTTATAACAAAAGAGAT
>DDEP01000010.1 GCA_002336465.1 Pedobacter sp. UBA1951 | reverse complement strand
AGGAGGAGAGCCTGATGTGATTGCTTACCATAAAGAAACAGATACCTATGTTTTCTGTGATTGCTCTATAGAAAGTCCTAAAGGCAGACGAAGCCTTTGTTATGATCGTGATGCATTAAATGCCCGTAAAGAACATAAACCGGTAAACAGCGCAGTTGATTTGGCCAATGCTATGGGTATTGAGCTCTTAACAGAAGAGCAATATAGAGAACTGCAAAAGCTCGGAAAATTTGATATGAAAACCTCTAGTTGGTTAACAACTCCTTCTGACATCAGGAAATTAGGCGGAGCCATCTTTGCAGATTACCGCTACGGAAATATTTTTATCTACCATAATGGTGCAGAATCTTACTATGCGGCAAGAGGCTTTCGCGGATTGCTAAAAGTATAAGCTATCATATGCGTTTTAAAAAAAACTTGCAATGGCCTTGAGCAATTTTGGTTAGGTACTTGGCTTTATGAGCGCAATTTCTTGAAAATAAACAAAATGAACTCTAAAGGCCTGCATTAAATGTAGGCTTTTTTATCGATAAGATAGTTATCCAAATGACTATTAGAAATTAAATTCTAACGTTCTTTAGAGATTTCCTTAGGTTAATGCGCCGAATTAAAAGTCGCTTTTAATACCTCTTCTAACTCATTAGGATACAAAGGTTTTTTGAGTAAACGCACTACATAAGGATTTGCCTCAGCCTTTTTAATATCGCCAAAATCTAAGGTTGAAGATAGAATGGCAAGCTTGCAACTGTTGAGAAAGGAAAGAGGCAGATTTTTATAGAGTTCTAAAAATTCAAACCCATCCATCTCGGGCATTTGTATATCCAATAAAATAAATTGAGGTAGCAAGTGGGGTTGGTTGATATGCTTTTTGATATAAGAAAGCCCCTCAGCGCCAGATTTGCATATAATAATATCATCAAAAAGTTTAGATAATGCAATAACTTTTGAATTGATCTTAAGATCAATATCATTGTCGTCAATCAGCATCACTTTTTCATTTCTAGTTTGCATTAGGAATGTTAATTTTAAAAGTTGTTCCTTCTTCTATTGTTGAATTAACGGTTATTTTACCATTTATCTTATTTAAAGCTTCTTTTACGATAAATAACCCTAAACCACTGCCGTTTAAAGCATTGCCCTTAAAGAACTGACTAAATATTTTTTCGAGGTGTTCTTTTAAGATGCCAATACCATTGTCATGTATGGTAATTACGGCCTCAAAAGCGTTAACATCTATGTTTATATTAACTTTTTTATGTGTTTCTGTTTGTCTTTGGTATTTCACAGCATTCGATATCAGGTTCCCTAAGATCACTTCAATCCTGAAAATATCACCCACAAATTTTGTTTGCTGGTTTACGTTTAAGGTAAATACAGTTTCTATGTCAATATAAGTGTACAGGTCTATCAATTCTTTCAATAGACTTTCAAAATCTATATCACTTTTCTCCTGTACATTTTTTGCATTCTTATAATATTGCAGTGTTTTTTGGATGTAATAATCTAATTTATTGGAGCAGGCCTCAATTAATCCCCAGTATTCGCCACTGGAGTTATACAGCCCTTCCATCTTCACTAAATTCAATATGCCTAAAACCGATACCAAGGGCGCTCTTAATTCGTGCGATATACTATAAATAAAACGGTTCAGTTCATCGTTGGTTTTTTCCAGTTCTAACATCTTGTTGCGCAGGTCTATTTTAGACTTGTACGCATCATAAGCATTTTTAATGGAATTATGTAGTTCTAAATCGTTCCATGGTTTTTGGATATAACGATAAATATCTCCGTGGTTGATGGCATCGGCTAAAGCTTCTATATCGGTGTATCCGGTAAGTAAGATACGTACAGGGTCGGGATGCGTGTGTACAATACTCTTAAAAAATTCTACACCCGTAGTATTGGGCATTTTTTGATCTGCAATAATTACATGCATTTCAATGTTCTGCAAGATTTCTAAGCCTTCTTGCGCTGAGATAGCGGTATAAATTTCGTACTGCCTTCTAAAACTGGCTTTAAATGCTTGAAGATTGTTCTCCTCATCATCAATGTACAAAACCCGTACGGTAGTAGAACTCATATAGTTATTAATTTAGTTTGGTAGATTAGTATGCAAGGTAATAATAAATTCTGTTCCTTCACCCAACTGTGAAATAACTTCTATATTTCCTTTATGTTTTTCAATAATCCCAAACACAATAGATAATCCTAAACCAGTACCTTCGCCAATATCTTTTGTGGTAAAAAAGGGTTCAAAAATTTTATTCTTCACTTCTTCTGTCATTCCTGTTCCACTATCCTTTATGCTGATAAACACCTTATCATCAATGCTCCAAGTCTTTACCGTTAAAAATTCTTCTTCAGCAGGTTCATCTTTAGATTTAATAGCCTGTATAGCATTTGAAACCAAATTCATAAAAACTTGATTGATTTTGCCCGGTAAACACTCTACTTTAGGTATTACACCAAATTCTTTGATAACGGTAAGATTATCTGGAATATTGTTCCGTACCAATACCAGGGTAGAAGCAAGCCCTTCGTTTAGATCTACAGGCTTCATGTCTGTTTCATCTACACGGCTGAAATTTCTTAAACTCCTAATGATTTCGGCAGTTCGTTTTGCACCTTCGCTAATGCCCGATAGGAGAGAGGAGATTTCTTTATTTACAAAATCTAAGTCTATCTGTCTCTTAAAGTCGTTGATTTGCTTAAGCTGTTGGGGTATATCGCCCTCTAAATCCAAACGCTCGTATTTGTTGATGATTTCTCTTAGATCGTCTATATCTAACTGTAAAGGCTTGATATTAGAAGTAACAAAGTTTATAGGATTGTTGATCTCGTGAGCTATACCTGCGGTCAATTGACCTAATGCAGCCATTTTTTCGGCATCTACCAGTTGAGACTGGGTAGATTTAAGGTCAGTTAAAGTATCATTTAAAGTATGGTTGATTTCTTCCAATTCTTCGGTTCGTTCTTTAACCTTTTGCTCTAATATGATATTTTGTTCTTGGATAAGTTTCTGGTTTTCGAGCGAGGTTGCAAGTGCCTGTTTCTGTATGCTTTCATTCTCTTTCTTTACAAAATTGATACTATCTGCAAGCGCAAAAGAAAGCAATGATATTTCTACCACCGTAGCAATCTGTAGCATGTAGATGGTAAAGTTGTTATAGGGGATGATCTCGTAATCTTTAATCAAAAAGAGGATAACGCCTACAATAAGGATAGACCATGCAATGAGATAATAGCGTGCAGGTGTATATTTTTTTTTAAAATAAATGACAATAGCCGATAAATAAGCCAAAATGCAGCTTAAAAGCGTTAACAATTGCATTATAGGGAAAAATATACTTGAGCCTGTTGAAACAGATAAGACAAGTACGATAATAGAAACTACCAGCAGTATTTTAAAATATACGGCCAGCTTAGGTATGTAATACTCTACTTTGAGAAAATTGAGCGTAAAATAGATGCCAAAAATTAAACCTAAAATAGAAAAAATAACAACCGAATGCTGGTGCATCCAATTGCTGTTATGCCAGAAAAATTTGGTGGTATAACCCATAATAGAAATCTGGGTTAACCAAGTAAACAGCATATAAGAAATATATAGGAAATAGTTTTTGTCTCTTACACTTAAGAAAAGAAATAAGTTGTAAACAAACATGATCAATACTGCACCCGTATAAAGACCAAAATATACGTCTCTGTTCATTAACAAAGCCGTATTATTTGCTTTTGTATTAATCATAACAGGAGCAAGAAAAATCTCTTTAGAAATGAGATTTAAATAAAGATCAGTATCTTCATTGAACTCATTAATTTTAAAAATCCTGACGTTGCCTATCTCCCTAGAAGAAGGAACCAGTTGGGTGCCGCTTAGTGAGATGACTTTAATTACTTTTTTGTTTTTTACAAAGTAGAGATTTAAGTTGCTGAGCCTTGATTGGTCTATCATTAAAGATTCCATATCAGCGGCTTTTGGATTGGCAATTTTAAGCCACACATTTTTATAGCCCAAACCTAAACTTAGCAGGTTTGAATTTACATCATTAAACTTATCACTATGGGTAATGACTTCATTTATGGTGTAAATCTTGTTGTCAGAAAGGGGATATAATTGCAGTTTGCTTTGCCCAAAGCTCTTTCCAAAGAAAAATAGCGAAAATATGAGAATTATAAATTTAACTACTTTCATTTTAGAGAAGATCGAAATGCAAAGTTACCTCTTTACCTTTTGAAGTGGTTATGGTTGTTTTTGTGAGTTCTTTTGTCCTTAGTCTAAATATTGCGGAACGTTCTTCTTCTACAGCAAGAGGCAAGTTTTCCAAATCCTCAATAATCAATCCCGTAGCTGTTAAATCTTCTGCAGGATAATAAAATTTGCCATCAACACCCAGTTCTTTAAGCACTCTAAAACCTACTCTTAAAGAATTACGGTAAGTAGCCGGAGCACACAAGCCCAATAAAGTCTTCAGTTTTAAAGTATGAGCTAATGAGATGAACGTACGGCCTAAATGAATACTACCAATACCAAGTCCTGCAATTTCCCACGAATTCCATAAACCACAAAATTCTCCGATACCCGTTTCAACCTGCTGGTCTACTACGCCATAAATCCTGCTATCCATTTGTCCTACAGCATCTTCAATAGGTAAAGGTTGTTTTCTGTTGGCAATATGGATACGTCCTCCGCCCAAAGCTTTCCCACCTTCTTCTGCAGAAACCTGCACCACATAAACATCGGGGTTTAATACCCAGTCTATTTTTGCAGATGTTATTTGCGTAATCCCAAATATCTCCAATACATGCGTATGCCCCTCAATAAATTTCATGCAGGAAGCTCTATCTTCAATGGCTCTGAACGCTTTAAAATATAAGTCTGTAATCTCTGGTTTATTCTCTTCCACTTGAAAATATTTTATTGGTTGATTTTCTTATGGTTCTTTTAGGTGAAGAACTGGCTATAAATAATCTAAACATAAACATAGGCTGTTGTTTCTCGCTAAGCTCAAAAACAGCTCTTAAATCGCTTTCCAAATTAAATAATTTCTCTTTTTCAAAAGAATCGATACTTAAATTATTTTCAATGGAATTCTTGTAAAAGAAAATCAGGGGTACATTTAAAGGGTGTACCTGTATTTCTATATCTGTGGCTCCCAACCACAAACGTTCGGCAGCAAGGCCTGCCTTTAGATAGGAAACCACCTCCATATCAGAAGCTGAAATTAAACCTAAACACGAAGAGGCCATCAACTGATCTCTAGTGAGGCGTTTAAAACCGCTTCCCCCGTTTATAGTTTTCAAAAATTGTATGGCTTTCTGATCTTTTGCCAACCTGATACCCACTTGGTCTGTATTGCCAAGATCTAAGGTATGTATGCCTATACCATCTTCTGTAGTATTTACTTCATCTAAACTCCAGCGCATTTCCCTGTTTACAAAATCATGGTAGGCTTCTGGTATGAACATGCGTAATAAATCACAATGAGCAGCTATGCCAGAAATCAGTGCGATCTTTTCAGGATCATCAATAAATTTACAGCTAATGCCATCAATATCTTGTGCTAATCCGCTTAAATAATCCAGTTTATCTGTGGGTATAATTTGCTTAGGTGTGATTTTTCTATTGGTATGCCTGTTTGTTATCTGTGCAGCCAAACTCAATTGCAAATCATTGGCCTCTAAACCTCTTTCAAAACTAAATACAGCAAGGTGTTTAGGCACCATAAGTGGGGTAAACTGCCAATTTACTTTAAGCTTAAGCGAAGCGGCGGTTAGCAAAAGGTTTTCTATTGCCGCACCCAAAGAAATATAGGATGAAATAAATGCTGGATCTAAATAAGCCTGAGCAGAGCTTTCTTCAAGAAATAGATGAAGTGCCTTATTTTGATAATGCCATCTCCATGGCTGATTATTGCCTCCAGATGGAGCTTGGCGGGCTGCTTCTATAAGTTGTGCAAGTTCCTTTTCTTCTAAATTTATGCCATTTTGGGCATATTGATTAAGGTCATTGTCGTAGATATATTTTTCAATCTCGGTTACAGACCAAGGCGCTACATCTGAATTTTCTTGTTTTTGTTCGGATTTTTCAGAATCGCTGATCAACTCATCTAGATCAAGGAAAAATCTTCCTGAAATAACCAATTGGTTAAGCAATATCTTTCTTGAAAGATCCGCAGATACACCGCCACCAAAAGTTACAGCGCTAGCTAATTGAGGCCAAGTAGATATGGTAGCCATAAGTTCTACGGCAGAGGCTTTCATACGTGGGGAAAGCGTTTCAATTCCTGTAACCGCACTGATATATGGTAGTCTTTCTTCCATGGTTTTCAGGTTGGCATAATTGTCCATATCTAAATGATCAACCATGCCATGCAATACAGGTCTTTGAGGTTCAAGATCAAAGCGTTCTATATCTATTGTACCTCTATCGCTACCTTCCATGAGCACAGGTATGCCTAATGCCTTGGCTTTTTTGCGAGCATTGATCTTAATGTCAAAGCTATCGCATTCGTCTATAAGCAGATCGAGTTTGCCGTTTTCGGTTAAGAAATGATCTAAATTATCGGTCGTAATCCCCTCGTGAAAGCAAGTAACTTTAAGATAAGGATCCAATTCAACAATCTCCCGAGCTACAATTACGGTTTTAGGTAAGCCAATATTGTGCGCACCTGTTCTGATCCGGTTTAAGTTACTTAGATCCAAAGAATCAAAATCAGCTATGCGCAATTCGCCAAAACCACGTTCCATAGCCAAGGTTAATGCAACAGACTGCCCAACAGAGAGCCCCATTATGCCAATTTTTTTCTGAGAGAGAATATGTTGCTCTTCTGAAGTTATTTTATATTTATTCCGATTGGTTCTAACTTCACGAAACTCTTCTTCATTTAAAAGATGGACAAGACGGTTGTTCCAAGGATAAAATACCCAACATCCATAATAATCGGTTGATTTATCAGAAAATCTTTGTTCAACTAGTTTTTCAAGTTCTGCTTTAGGCAAAAGACCTAAACCCGGTTTAACACATTTTAGATATTCTGAAACCTGTGCAACTATAGAATCAAATACTTCAATACGATTGTTGTTTTCTAGTAATCTGAGCAAATTTTCTTTTTGCTCTTCTATGTTCAAATCGAAAAAAACAGGTGCGTAAGTAAAATCGGTATTATGGTTATGGGCTAATAGCGAGCTAGGTATTATTTCCGATTTGGTTTTAGAAAACATTTAGTAAAAAAATAAACTTTTAAATAATTTAGTCGTTACAATATTAAAACAACTAAATTAGTTTTTTAGAATAACATTAAAAAGGTAATTTTAACTTTTTATTACCAATATATGAGCGCAAATATACTATACGTTGACGATGAACCACATAATTTAAGTGCGTTTATGGCTACTTTCAGAAGAATGTACAAGGTTTTTACTGCCGAGTCTGCTGAGGAAGGTAAAAAAATACTTGAGACAGAAGATATTCAGGTTATCATTTCTGACCAAAGGATGCCAAAAACCACTGGGGTTGAATTTTTAGCTTCGATTTTGGAGGTGCATCCGGATCCTATAAGAATGATTTTAACGGGTTATACAGATATTGATGCTGTAATAGATGCTATTAACAAAGGCGAAGTTTATAGGTATATCCAAAAACCATGGATACTAGAAGATTTGAAGATTAATATTGACAAAGCTATAGAAATATATAACTTGCGTAAAGAAAACAAAGAGTTAACTGAAAAACTACTGATAGCCAACAAACAATTAGAATTTATAGCAAGGCAAAGTTTGCTTTCTTAAATCAATAATAAGCAACAGTATAAGTCTTTGCAGGTGTTACTTTTGTTTTTAGTAAGGCAGTAAACAGCGCTCATTAACTTGCCCAACAAACTATTAACTAATTTATGGTATGCTTCATAGCATTTTTAGCAAGTGCAAAGGCTTTTGGATTCTAAGCATTTTCATTGTTTTAAATATACATGGTGCGTTTGCACAATATACCTCTAACAAAGGAACAGATTTCTGGCTGGCCTATACGGGACATATAGATGGTTTAGGTTCTCGGATGACCCTTTTTCTGTCATCTGATGTAAATACAGATTATACCGTAACTATCGGATCAAAAGTAATTGCTAGTGGCACTATAACCGCAAATGTAGTTACACCTGTTTTTATTAATCCTAATGCGGTTAGTGTTTATATAGGCACTTCCAATCAGATTGAAAAAGATAAAGCTATTCACGTTACCACTTCTCAACCTATTTCTCTGTACGAGGTCATCTCTAACAATGCCCGTACAGGTTCTACGCTTGTTTTACCTACATCTGCCCTAGAAACACAATATTATGCGTTTTCTTATGAAAATGAAGGGATGTCTAATATTCCCCCTTACTCACAGTTTACCATTGTAAGTATTGAAGATAACACAAGGTTAGAGATACTACCTACACAAATGAGCTCTGATAGAAATCGCAGGGCGGGAGAGGCGTTTCAGTTAACCCTAAACAAGGGAGAGATTTACCAATTTCAATCTTCAGGAGACGTTTCCGGGACTTACATCAAATCTACCAATTGCAAGTCATTTGCGGTTTTTTCAGGTAGTACCTGGACGGCGTTTTGCGAAAGTGGGAGTAGCCGCAATCCGAGTGGTGGAGATAATCTTTTGCAACAAATGTTTCCGGTTTCTTCATGGGGAAAGAACTTTGTTTCGGCACCTTTTTACAATACTGAAAATGGTAATAGCGATGTGATAAGAATAATCGTAGCAGAAGATCATACAACGATCAACATTAACGGTAGTACAAGTTCAGCAAATGGCATAGCGTTAAATAATCCTTACTCAAAAGGCAGTATGATTACGTTTTCCTCAAAAACAGCTAATGTAATTAAATCTGATCGTCCAATAGCCGTTGCGCAATACCAAACTTCGCAAACCTGTAACATTAATAATCATCCAATCCAAACGGCTAATCAACCTTATCCTGGTGATCCCGAGATGACTATTCTAAACCCCATTGAACAAACGCTAAAAGATATAACGGTATATTCAAAGTTGAATAGTGTAACAGGAGTAAACACAAATATTGTAAATTATTATTTGAACATCATTATCAAAACAGCAGATGTTAGTGGTTTTACTTTAGATGGAAATAGCTTTGATAGTAAGTTCAAAGCCATACCAAATAGTAATTACAGTTATGCTATTATTGATGTTACCGGTATGGGAGCTCAGCATAGATTAAAAGCTGAGGGTGGTTTTGTAGCTATTGCATACGGTTACGGTACGGTAGAGTCTTATGCTTATTTGGCAGGTACCGATTTAAAGAACCTCAGTTCAAATATAAAAATGTTTGAGCAAGGAAGCAGCACTGCTTCAACTAACTTTTGCGTGGGCACAGGTTTTGAAAGTGTATTACAATTGCCATTTTTAACAGATAAGATTGTATGGGATTTAAATGGCGGTAAAAAAGTTGAAACCATTAATACGCCGGCTTATACTACTTACGATCTTGATGGCACTACTTACTATTTGTATAAATATAATGTCCCTGCTACTTATTTTAATCAAGGAGGAACATTTACACTTACTGCTACAGTTGTTCCACCTGCAGGTAAAGATTGTTCAAGCGAACAGATTATTTCTACTAAGTTTGATGTGTTTAAGCCCGATTTTTCTGTTCCTGCCATAGCCTGTATCAACAGCTCCATTGATTTTAAAAATCTATCAGTAGGTATTAGCAATACAGCTAAAGACTGGAAATGGGAGTTTGGTGATGGTTCAACTTCAACGGATAAAGATACTAAGCATACCTATACAACGCCGGGAGAAAAAGAAATCAAACTGTATGGCACTACAGAAACAGGTTGTCAACTTTTTATCACTAAGAAAATTACCATTGTAGATTTACCTGTTGCAGATTTTGAACTGCCAGTTTCACGTTGCTCAGGTAACAAATTAACTTTCGTAAATAAAACCTTGGTTCCGCAGAACACCTCGGTTGCTTATCAATGGGATTTTGGCGATGGTACCGCGCTCGTAACCAATGAAACACCTGAGCATACTTACCTTAAAGAAGGCACCTATAAAGTGAAATTAACTGCTATAACAGCAGGAATGTGCTCGCATACTATTGAAAAAGACATTTTAGTTAAGCTGTCGCCAGAAATAGACTTTGACTTGCCCGAATCTTGTGTGGCAGATATGGTAAGTTTTGAAGGGCGTGTGCTTAAAGGAAATATAAACTCTTGGCTATGGGATTTTGGCGATGGTTCTAATGACGTTGCGCAACGCACCTTGCAAAATCCTAAGCATAAATATAACAGTGTGGGCAACTATACTGTAAAAGTAACGGCTACAGATGTAAATGGTTGCTCGGTAACTTTGACCAAACAAGTCGTAATTAATGGAGCAACCCCGCTTATTACAGAGATAAAAGCTAAAATAGGCCAGACGTTCTGTGCCAATAATGAGATTTTATTTGAACAAAACAGTTCGGTTAGTTTTGGGGCGATTACACGAGTAGAATGGATTTTTGATTATAAGGCGGGTATAAATAATGCAGCTTCAACGGTTAGTTTTAGCAGGCCGCAACCGGGACAGGTTTTTTCATATAAATATCCAAATACAGGCAAAACCGAAACCTATAACGTGGTAATGATAGCTTACTCTGGTCAGAACTGTTATACTACTTCAAATCCTATACAGGTAACGGTATATCCGGCACCTTTGGTAAAGATAGAAAATGTGGCTCCTTTTTGCGAAGATGACAATCCGGTGCAACTTACGTTCACGAATGAGAATAATGTACCTGTAAGCGCTGTGTTTACCGGCAAAGGCGTATCTGCATCAGGATTATTTAGTCCAAAAATAGCAGGCCCTGGCATATTTGATATTAAAGTGGTGTTTACCACAGATCATGCCTGCACAGAAGAAAAGACGGTTAGCGTTGAAGTAAATGAAAACCCTCAGATTATAAAAGGTGATGATATGCACATTATATTGGGAGGGGAGAAGAAATTTAACATAGGTGTAACAGGTAATAGGCTTACTTATAAGTGGTCGCCAGCCGTGGGATTGAGCAGTGCTACTGAGCTGAACCCTGTGGCAAACCCAGAAAAGACCACAACTTATACATTAGAAGTGAAATCAGATAAATGCACTACCTATAAAACTTTTAATGTATTTGTGCATGAAAATCCAGATATACCTAATGTATTCAGCCCTAATGGTGATGGTAAGAATGATACTTGGAATATTAAATATTTGGAAACGGTTAAGGAAGGTACAGTAAGTATATTTAACCGCTACGGACAAAAAGTATTTTTTGCCAAGCCTTATAACACGCCTTGGGATGGACGCTTTAATGGGATAGATGTTCCTGTTGGGGTTTACTATTATATTATCGAGCCTAATAATGGCCGAAAAAGATATACAGGCTCTGTAACGGTTTTAAGATGATGGGAATGAAACATAAATTAATAGTATTGATTGTTTTGTTGTTTGCTGCATTTGGTGGATATGCGCAGCAAAAACCTCATTATTCACAATATCAGCAAAACATGTCGGTAATCAATCCCGCTGTTACAGGTATGTACAATGGTATAGATATCAGGATGGGCATACGTAACCAGTGGCAGAAGGTTGAAAGTGCACCTAAAACAGCTTATTTAACCATGAGCATGCCCATTTCTTTTGGCGGAGATATGGCCACATATACAACTAGCGATCTAGGCGTTAATGATCCCGAAACCAAAGACGAAATGTTCGATTACCAATCTTCTTTATCACACCATGCCATAGGAGCGGTTTTTCTGAGCGATAAAACAGGCCCTTTAACAAGGATAACCGCAAATTTTACCTATGCTTATCATTTATCCATTGCAAATGTGTTTAACCTTGCCGTTGGCTTTGGTGCAGGCGTTAACAGGCTTGGTTTAGATAATTCTACATTGAAATTTGAAGAGCCTGATGATCCGGTAGTGGGAACTTCAGAACAAATCAATAAATATACACCTGATCTAAATGCTGGTATTTATTTGTACGGATCTAGTTATTATTTTGGCGCTTCAATGCAACAGATCATTAAGAATAAACTTGCTTTTGATGGCAATTACACAGAAGGTAAAGATGCTGCACATTATTTTATAACTACCGGATACCGGTTTTGGATAAACACCAATTTTTCGGTGCTACCATCTGTAATGCTAAAATATGTAAATCCTTTACCTAAAGCATTTGATGTGAACCTAAAAGTAGGGTATAAGAATTTGGTATGGCTTGCAGCCGGTTACCGTAAAAACGATGCCTTTACAGGTTCATTTGGTTTCGATGTGCTCAACAAGGTTAGCGTGGGCTATACTTATGATTATACCACATCAGAAATCAAGAGCATCACTTCGGGCTCACATGAAATTACGGCAAGAATAAGACTATAGTTCTTTGCGCAACCTTGCTACCGGAATATTCATTTGTTCACGGTATTTGGCAACAGTTCTTCGGGCTATATTATAGCCATGTTCTTTCAAGATCTCCGTTAATTTCTCATCAGCCAGAGGTTTGCGTTTATCCTCTTTGTTAATGCAGTCTTCAAGGATTTTTTTAACTTCTTTATTAGAAACTTCCTCTCCACTTTCTGTTTGTATGGCCTCAGAGAAGAAAGATTTTAATAAGAAAGTGCCAAATTCTGTTTGCACATATTTAGAATTGGCTACACGCGAAACGGTTGAAATATCCATATCGATTTTATCAGCAATATCTTTTAGGATCATAGGTTTAAGCTTGCGCTCATCGCCAGTTAAAAAATATTCGTACTGATAATGCATAATGGCATTCATGGTTTTTAACAAAGTTTGCTGTCTTTGTTTAATTGCATCAATAAACCATTTGGCAGAATCTAATTTCTGTTTAACAAACTGTACCGCCTCTTTTAGCTTTTTGTCTTTTTGCGAAGCTTTTTCATAATGGTCGAACATTTCCATATAAGAGCGACTAACTCTTAGTTCGGGTGCGTTACGAGCATTTAATGTTAAGATTAAAGTACCTTCGTTATTACTGATATGAAAATCGGGTATAATCTGTAATTGTTTGGTGGTAATTTGGTTTGAATCTCCGGGTTTAGGGTTAAGCTTCAAGATTTCATTCACCACTTCTTTTAACTCCTCACTGCTGATACCTACAGATTTTTCGAGCTTATCGTAATGTTTTTTGGTAAATTCCTCTAGGTGATGTTCAACAACCTCAATAGCTTTTTTAATGATAGGGTTAGCAGTATCTTTTCTTTTTAACTGCAAGCATAAGCATTCCTGTAAATCTCTTGCAGCAATACCAGCAGGGTCAAAATTTTGGATAACCTTGAGCATTTCTACTACATCTTCTTCCTCAACAATTACATTCTGAGAAAAAGCCAAATCATCTATCATAGAAGTGATAGGTCTGCGTAGATAACCATCATCATCAAGACTACCTATAATTTGTTTACCTATAACAAAATCTTGATTAGATAGAGGTACAAGGTCTAATTGCTGTTGAAGGCTTTCAAAAAAAGTACTTTCAACCGCTATGGGTGTTTCCTTTTTATCGTCTTCATCGTCGCCGTTATTAAAAGAAGTGCTGTAATCGCTAGAGTCATCATCTTGCAGATAATCATCTACATTAAATTCATCTAAAGAACTTTCTTCGCCACTATTTTCGTCATATTCCTGCTTGTCATCATTCAGGTCGTCATATTCGCCTTTAGGTTCATCCAAAGAAACTAAACTTGAATCTTCTAAAGCAGGATTTTCTTCTAATTCTTCTTTAATACGTGTATCTAAAGCAACAGTTGGCACCTGCAACAATTTGATGAATTGAATTTGCTGAGGTGAAAGTTTTTGTAATAGTTTTTGCTGAAGATTTTGTTTTAGCATACCCTACGAGTGGTTAAAGTTTTCAAAAATACATAAATGCTTTAGATTTTTTTTATTAATTTAATTTTATAAACTACTTTTAGGTAGTTTATGTAAAATAGAGTTTTAAAAAATTTAAACAGAAATTACTTATGGGATTTGTAAAAGAATTTAGAGATTTTGCCGTAAAAGGCAATGTGATTGATTTAGCAGTCGGTGTGATCATTGGCGGCGCATTTGGTAAGATCATAAACTCGATGGTGGAAGATATCATTACACCTGCGGTATTGGCGCCAGCTTTAAAGGCAGCTAAATTAGATAATCTGGCTCAGCTTACAATTCCGGGAACAGCAATTAAATACGGCAATTTTTTATCAACCGTAATTTCGTTTATTATCATTGCTTTTGTACTGTTCTTGATCATTAGGTTAGTAAACAGAATGAAGAGAAAAGAAGAAGAAGTACCGGCAGCAGCACCGGCGCCTACACAAGATCAGGTATTGCTTACTGAGATACGCGACTTGTTAAAAAATAAATAAGCGTAACAAATTTTCTGATAAAACAGAAGTTACTTAGAAATCATACTAATTGCAGTTGAACTAAGCAAAGTGTATTGATTTTTAAGTAACTTTTTCTGTTGCTTATTTAGCATTTTTCACATTATTGATATTGGCAAAGCCAATCAGGTCATCAAACCTGCTACCCGGACGGCGATGATAAACCAGTATTTGGTAATTGTTCTCTGTTTCGAAGAACGAACCCTCAAAAGCCGTTTCATTGATCTTGTTGTTTTCATCTAACCAGATGTACTTAAAATCATATAAACCCTGTTTAAGTTTAATCTTACCATGAAATCTGCCTTTTGCTGCATCATAAGTAAGTTTATTCTCATCGGTTAAAGCGTAGTTGTTAAATGCACCTACAACATATGCCGTACCACCCGGTGTTGGTGGTGTGGCACTCAGGGTAAAATAAATAGCGGCATAATCACTGTCTGTAATGTTATCTCTTCCGTCGGTATTTCTGATATAGAAGTTGCCATTTTCATCAAACTGGTTGCTGTATCTTGACGATTTATTGGCCAGATCTGTAGATAAGATTACGTTTTGAATGCTGTCTCTATAAATATCTGCAACATGTTCTGCATTGTACCTAAAGCTGCGGATATCAAATTTTCTGAACTCATTACCTCCCCAAAATTCATTGGCATTTAATTCATTATAAACCAGTGAACCCTGTCTAATATATAAGGGTTTGGTATTCACAATTTTGCTATAAGGAATATTGTTCTGCATAACCACCGCTTTGATATCTAAATTGGGGTTTGCAATAGGAATTTGATGAAAGATCGTAAAGTTTACCTTTTGCTTGGTGTTACGGTTAGCTACATCGGTACTGGGAACCACTTCTGCGCCTACATTAACTGTATTATTGGTAATGTAAAAACGTTGAGTGATCACTACGTTTTCGGGCCTGTTATTTTCATAGACCTTTAGAATATAATTGCCTGCAATTTTAGGTTTGATTTGCTCGTTAGGTAGAGTTAAACGGTAATTGGTAAATTTTACCAGTGTATTAAATGAGTATTTATAATTGAAGATAATATCTTCTTTAAAGGTTTCGAGATAGTCCATTGTATTTAACCTAGACGATTTCCAGTCGTAAGTACAATGCTCTATAGTATAGCTGTAATTCTTTTGGCCACCATCTAGGTCGTCAAAAGCAAAAGTGATGGTCTCGTTGCTCTTTAAATTGATGATTGGAAAAGATTGCTCTTTTTGGCTGTTGTAACATTGAATGGTTTTTAGATTAGGTTTAAAAACCTTGTTGTCATAAACCTGATTCTGAGCTTTAGCACCCTGTAGGGTGAAAACAAGCAATAAAGCAAAAAATAAACATCTAACCATCAATTATAAGCACTTAAGTGCCTAAGATAAATAATTAAGGTCAGATGTTAAAATAGGGTATTTACCCCTGCAAGGTCATAATTTCTAAAGCAAGCTCTTCCCAACTGTTTTGAGCAGCATTTAAAAGCTCTTTTTCACTAAGATATTGCAGGTTTACTTCTTCTAATTTTTTCGGATTGCTAAAAATCTCTTCACGTGCAAGTTCTGCTTCCAGTTGCTTTACATTTGCCTCGAATACCGAAATCTCTTCTTCAACTTTTTTGAGCTTATCGTTTAACTTTTTAAGCTGTTGCTGTACATTAGGAGAAGTAGGTTTTGGCTCTACCTTAGGTTTGCTGTCTTCCTGTTTTAAGGGAATAGGTTTTGGAGCAGGTTTTACCCTTTTAGCATCCCATTCTTCAAACTCGGCATAAGTACCCGGATATTCCTTGATTTTCTCTCCTTCTATAAACCAGATTTTATTGGCAATGTTATCTAAGAAATACCTATCGTGCGATACAATAACGATAGCCCCTTCAAAAGAACCCAAATAAGTTTCTAACCACTTAATAGAAGGTAAGTCCATGTGGTTGGTAGGCTCATCTAATAATAAGATATCAGGATCCTGCAAGAGTATTTTGGCCAACATCACCCGCATACGCCATCCACCCGAAAAAGTATTTAAGGGGCGTAATTGGTCTTCATCACTAAAACCCAGACCAGCCAAAACCTCATGAGCTCTGTACTCTATGTTGTAACCGTCTAAAGCATCAAACTCATGCTGTTTTTCTGCCAATTTGTTCAGCACATCTTCGCTATAATCGGTTTCTATAACTTTTAAAAGTTCTTCAATCTCATCATGTAACTTGTTCTGACGTTCAAAAGCCTCCATAGCTACATGTAAAATACTATGATGTGAATCTATGGAAAGCAGGTCTTGGTTCAGGTAACCAATCCTAAGGTCTTTTGCCATAGAAATACTGCCCGAAGTAGGCGTATAGTCGCCTACAATCAGTTTTAACAGCGTAGATTTTCCTGTACCGTTCGCACCAATTAAACCAGCCTTATCCCCGGGTTTAATATGCCAGTCTGCTTCGTCATATAAGGCTCTTGAGCCAATTAGAAAAGTTAAATTATTGATTGAAATCATTATGGCTGCAAAAGTAAGGAATTAGATTGAGGAATTTCTAACTGTAAAAAGTTTCATTTAACTGTTAAAAGTTTAGATATGAACTTTTGTGAACCAATAATTTTTGTACATTCAATTTGACGATGCAAAGTATAAGCACAAGCTTAATTGCGTTTAGAAAAATACTGAATAATGAGTTTAAAGAAGAATATAGGCCAATTTCCCGATGCCAAAAGAAAGACCTATTTTAATACCCTTTCCAATTACAAAAATGGCCAATTTCAAAACTTGGTACTTACCCCAGCACTGGCAGAAGGCGAAAGCATGTTAAAAGTACTTTGGAATTTCTTTGGCAAGCATCCCGATACCAGCCCCAAATTTCCAATCCCGTTTGTAAAAACAGCACTTAAAGATCTTTCGCCTCACGAAAACGTGTTGGTATGGTTTGGTCACAGTTCTTATTTTATACAAGTAAACGGACTTAAATTCTTAATAGATCCTGTTTTTAGTGGTAATGCCTCGCCAATACCCGGTTCTGTAAAAGCATTTGCAGGTACTAATTATTACCAAGCTGCAGATATGCCCCATATTGATGTGCTGTTGATCTCACATGATCATTGGGATCATCTGGACTATAAAACCATACAACAACTCAAAGAGAAAGTAAACAAGGTAGTTTGTGGCTTGGGTGTGGCGCAACATTTTGAATATTGGGGATGGGATAAAACTAAACTAATCGAAAAAAATTGGTACGAACGGGTTGATATAGCTGAAGGTTTTAGCATTACTTTAACACCTGCTAGGCATTTTTCGGGAAGGCTTTTTGCAAGGAACATTTCATTGTGGACATCTTTTGTTTTACAAACACCTACCAAAAAAATCTTTTTGGGTGGGGATAGTGGTTATGGCCCTCACTTTAAAGATATAGGTGAGCAATTTGGGCCTTTTGATCTGGCTATACTTGAGTGTGGGCAGTACAATGCAAAATGGCCTTATATCCATTCGCTTCCCGATGAGATTATTAAGGAGGTACAAGAATTAAAAGCTTCCAATTTTATGCCCGTACATCATTCTAAGTTTAAACTTGCTCAACACCCTTGGTATGAACCCTTACAGCAAGTGTCTTTACTTGCAGAAACAAATCATATACCTATAACCTTGCCCAAAATAGGCGAAAAAGTAAATTTGGATCATCTCGAAAATACTTGGCCTAAATGGTGGGAACAAGGATAAAAATATACGATATGAAATTAAAAGTAAGCATAACAGGAGCTGCAGGTATGATAGGAGATTGTCTTTTTAATCATTCCCCATTTTTTTCACTACCCAAGGTAAAGTAAGTCCTTGTCCCAGTAAAGAAAACAGCACAACCGTAATAGAAAGAAAAATAATTTCATTACGCATAGGAAATGCTTCACCTGTTTTTAGCATGGTAGGTAAACCTAAGGCTATGGCTAACGAAACAATACCACGCATACCCGACCATGAAAGAATGAAGCTTGTACGCGAACTCAGTAAAGCTTCTTCTTTTACCTTACGTTTGCCCTGAAAAGCTTTTAATAAAGCAAACTGTTGCCAGTAAACCCTAAATAACCTAATGGTTAACGCAATAACGGTTATAATGGCTGCATAAGCTATATTATAAAAAAGCTGACCTTCGGGTAATTGCTTCATTACAATAGGAAATTGTAATCCGATCAGTACAAATATGAGCCCGTTCAAAAGAAATATGATAACATCCCAAAAATTCCTCGATTGTTGCCTGAACTTTTCAGGAAATTTACTTCGGCTTAATTTGGCCATACCTAAGCCTAAAATTACAACGGCAATTACGCCCGAAACCTCAAAATGTTCGGCAATTAAATAAGCCACAAAAGGCATAAGCAACATTAAACTGATGACCACCATTCCATTGGTCTTGAATAAGCGTAATAAATGAGACAGTACCCACGACAATGCAATACCAACAATAGAACCCCCGCCCAATACCCACAAAAAATCCAATGAGGCTTTCCACCAGATAAAAGCCACACCTGTAACTGCAGCAACGGCAAAACGGTAGGCAATCAAAGCCGATGCATCATTAATTAAGCTTTCTCCTTCAAGTATAGTAATGGTCTTGTGCGATAAACCTAAATTTTTGGTGATACCAATAGCGGCAACGGCATCTGTAGCAGAAAGTATAGAACCCAGTACAAATGCCAAAGGCCATGTAATACCCGGTATCATATAATAGGCAACAACTGCAATACCTGCCGTGGTTAAAAAAACCAGACCTATAGCAAGGTTGCTAATGGTGTTGATATTGGTCTTGAAATCAGTAAAAGAAATATTAAAAGCCGCATCATAAAGAAGAGGCGGTAAAAAGATAAGCATTACAATTTCGGGTGCTAAGGCAATTTCTGGCAAAGAAGGGATAAAACCTATGGCAATACCAGTAAGGATAAGCAATACCGGGCCAGGTATTTTAATGCGGTCTGCTAAAGCCGAAGTAATGATCATTAGCGCCATGATCACAATTACGATGCTGTAATTTTCCATTTGATTAGAAGTAATTAGAACAAAAATAAAACTACTTTCCTGTTTTTAGCTATAATTTTGATACAGCCTTATCATTTTCGATGAAATAAAATCATAAAACCAATTTCTTATAAAATATACTGTAAGTTTGATTAGAAGTAAGTTAAAGACGGTGTTTTTCTTAGGCTTAAAATGCAGATAAATATTATAATTTATTGTAATAATTTATATTTGAGCCATTCTAACCACAACTGGCAATACAGCATATGTAAATTTTATCTGATTTAAAGCTCTTGCAAAGTATATCATAATGAGGAAATTAGATAATGAAAAAGAACTGTTTATAAACATCTCAAATGGTGATGAACGGTCATTTAAAACATTATTTAATTTCTATATTCCCCAATTAGAAGCTTTTGCATTCAAATTTACCCGTTCTCCCTCAGCAACAGAAGAAATCATCCAGAATGCATTTATCAGGCTTTGGCTTAACAGAGATAAATTGGCCGACATAGAAAATCCAAGGTCCTATTTATACAAGTACGTTTCCAATGAAAGCCTCAATTTCCTCAGAAAAGCACTCAACGAGGAAAAAGCCAAGATGAATTTTAGTGTACTGCAAAATGAATTTGTTAACAGCACATTAGAAAATGTTTTTGCCAAAGATGTCAAAAGAATCGTGGCCTCTTCCGTAGCCCGCATGCCAGAACAGAGAAAAAGGATTTATGAGATGAGCCGTATGCACGGAAAATCTATACCAGAAATAGCAAGCATCCTCAATATCTCCTCTAATACCGTAAAAAACACCCTTGTAACGGCATTAAAAACTATCCGGGAAGAATTATCAAGAGAAGGTATAGTTGTGAGCCTCTTGGTGATATGGGGTTATATGTAACCCACTTCTGAAAAAAAAATAAAATTCCGAATAGTCCTTATCTCATTTTGATGCTTCTTAGTATTAAGAAAACGATAATCTAATAATGTGATTGGAATAAAGCAGATGTTTCTTTATTCTAAAAATATTTAGATGATTCATTACCTGTTAGAGCTATGAATGTTGATAAAGAACGTATAGAAAGATTATTAGAGTTATTTGAAGGCCGTGAGCTTACAGCAGATGAGCTCAACGAGCTTTCAAAAATAGTGGAAACTCAGCCAGACCTCATCGAGGGTGCTATCCAAAATAGATTGGTCAATCAAGATACTAACGGAAGAAATACCTCATCTGTAAATTGGGAAGAAGTTATTGATGCAGTTACAACTATAGATAAACCACAGAAGCTGATCTTACATAAGGCAAAAAATAAAGCCATAAAATGGATTGCGGCTGCGTCAATTATCCTGATTGGTTCAGTAGGAGCATATTATTATAGGGTGAACACCACCTTGCAGCGAAACATTTTTGCCGCAGATATAACTCCTGGAAAGAACAAGGCCACTCTTAAGCTATCGAGCGGTAAGATCATTTCACTTACAGATATCGGTAAAGGAAGCATAACTGAAGATATGGGTGTATCCATATCTAAAACAGAAGATGGCCAGATTGTTTATGAAGCAAACGAGCAAACTGATAAAAACAAAATACAGAATAACACAATATCAACACCCTCGGGCGGGCAATGGCAGATTAAACTGCCAGATGGAACACAGGTTTGGCTAAATGCATTATCATCCTTAACATACCCCACTTCTTTTAACGGAAAAAATGAAAGGCGTATAACACTGAGCGGTGAAGCATATTTTGAAGTTTCAAAGAATGAGCAGCAACCTTTTATCGTAGAAACCGAAAAACAAGATGTTAAAGTACTGGGTACGCACTTTAATGTTTCTGCATACGCAGATGAACCTTTGGTTAAAACTACTCTTCTAGAAGGGAGCGTACAGGTAACGCAGGCTGGTAACAAGGCAACGTATATATTAAAACCCGGTGAACAATCCGAACTTTCATCAGTCGGGATCAAGATAGAAGAAGTTGATGCAGAGGACGCAATAGCATGGAAGAACGGTTACTTCATTTTCAACAATGAACGCCAAGAGAGCATTATGCAGAAAATTGCCAGATGGTACGATGTGGAAGTGACTTATGCTGATTCTGAAGCTAAAAATGTAACATATCTGGGAACGGTAAGCAGGTTCGAGAATGTATCTCAGGTACTAAGGAAATTTCAGAAAACCGGAGAAGTCCGTTTTGAGATTGACGGAAGGAAAATCATAGTTTACAAAGCAAAATAAGAGCATAAATATTAAACACAAGAACTAAACAAGACAAATTATGAAAGAAAACCACAAGCCTTCAGGTTAAGATTCAAAAAGACGGACAAAAGCAAAAGGGAAAGCTGGTCACTTCCCCTTGTAAACCTCTGTTTCGTCTGCCCTGTTACCGGGCTGAAATTGATAATCAATTATTTATTGGATTAACAGCAATGCACATAGAAGCTACTAAACCCTAATGTGCTTTGCGCAAAAACAGATAATCAAATGTATAAAAATTATACCAGAATATTGTGCGCCCGCCCAAGGTGCATCCCCAAACTGCTATTTGTTATGAAATTAATTACGGTGATTATATTTACCTCTTTAATGCAGGTTAGTGCCGCATCATACAGCCAGTATGTAACCCTCAGTCAGAAGAGAATTACTGTAGAAAAAATAATCAGGGAGATCAGGAAGCAAACCGGATATGACATATTACTATCCACAAATAACAGCCTTAAAGGTTCCGATCAGATCGATGCAAGCTTTCATCAGGCTCCGCTTAATGTCGTGATGCAAAAAATACTCTATGGAAAAAATCTGACCTACACCATAGAGGACAAAACCATTCTCGTAAAACCGATAGAGAAAACGCTAGTAGACAAGATCATCGATTATTTTTTTGATGTAAAGGTCACGGGTAATGTGAAGGAGAAAAGCGGACCTCTAGGCGGGGTAAGTGTAAAAGAAAAGGGAACGAACAATGTCGTATCTACAGATGCCAAAGGCGATTTCCAGATTACGGTCAAAGATAACGCAGTCTTGGTATTTTCCTTTATAGGATATAAGACACTGGAAATGCCGGTTAAGGGAAAAGAGCCGATGCAGATTACCCTGATAGAAGATGAGGCTTTGCTCAAAGAAGTCAATATCGTCTCTACCGGTTACCAAGATTTGAACAAGAAATTGTTCACAGGTGCCTCTAAATCACTATCGGCAAAAGATGCGGAACGTGCCGGTGTACCCGATATCAGCCGTATGCTCGAAGGGCAGGTTGCAGGGGTTGCCGTGCAAAATGTATCGGGAACTTTTGGTGCAGCACCTAAGATAACAATAAGAGGGGCAACATCACTAACAGGAGATAACAAACCCTTATGGGTTATAGATGGTATCGTACTTGAAGACGTTGTGAATATCTCTAACGAACAACTCTCTACTGGTGATGCCAATACCTTAATAGGCTCGTCTGTAGCAGGTATAAACCCTAATGATATAGAGAGCTTCCAGATATTAAAAGATGCTGCGGCAACAGCCATGTACGGTGCAAGGGCCATGAACGGTGTTATCATTGTAACCACCAAGAAAGGTAAAGCCACACAGGGACAACCACAGATTTCATACGTGGCAAACCTAACAAGCTACATGAAGCCTTCTTATGACAGCTTTGATATGATGAACTCAGCAGATCAGATGGCGCTTTACCTAGAATTGGAGAAAAAAGGGTACTTAAATCCTATTAAAGTTATTAACGGCGATGCCACCGGTGTTTTTGGCAAAATGTACAACTTGATGTATGATGTAGATGAGGAGAACGGAACATTTGCATTGACGCAGAGCTTAGCTGATCGAGAAGCCTACTTAAAAAAAGCGGCTTTGGTAAACACGAACTGGTTTGATGTGCTGTTCAAGAACTCTTTGATGCAGGAACATTCTTTAAGCATTACAAGCGGTACCGAAAAATCCAAGATATATTTTTCTGCTGGTTATATGGACGATAATGGCTGGACCATTGCTGAAAAAGTAAAACGCTTTACCGGTAACCTTAGAGGGAACTTTGATCTTTCCCCGAAATTACAATTGGGTTTACTGGCTACCTCTTCCATACGTAAACAGCTTTCACCCGGAACGTCTAGCAGAACTTCAAGCGCAAGCGCAGGGCAGTACAGCAGGCAGTTTGACATCAACCCCTACAGTTTTGCACTGAATACAAGCCGTACAATGTCTGTTTATGAGGATGATGGCAGCTTGGCCTACTATACCAATAATTATGCTCCTTTTAATATCTTAAATGAAACAGCCAATAATTACCTCAACACGGATGTACTTGACTTTAAGTTGCAAGGAGAACTGAAATACAAGCTTTCCAAAGACCTGAAATATTCTTTTGATGGCGCGTACAGATTTGCCTCAACAAAGCAAGAGCAGATCATCACGGCTCAATCTAATATGGCTCAAGCATTCAGGGCAGACTACAATGCTTACGTAAGAGAAAACAACCCGCTGCTCTTTACAGACCCAGATGATCCATTAAAAATCCCTGTTACGATATTGCCACACGGAGGTTTTTATTTGCAGAACAACGTTAGTATGTCTAACTATTACATGAGAAATAGCTTGGACTGGACAAAGCAAATAAACAAGCATCTGTTCAACGTGTTTGGCTTGGCTGAATTGAGGTTCATTGCCCGACAAAAATCTTCTTTTAATGGAGCAGGTTATCAATATGACAGGGGAGGAACGGTGTTCTTTGACCATATGTACTTCAAATACCTATCGGTAAACGGCTATGATTATTACTCAATGAAAGAAAGCAATGAGCGTTACTTGGCGTACATGGCCAAAGCAGCTTATTCTTATGACGATAGGTACTCTGTAAACGCAACCATGCGATATGATGGCTCAAATTTATTGGGAAGATCTAATGTTGCCAGATGGTTACCTACTTGGAACATCAGTGGTGCATGGAACGTGGATCAGGAGAAGTTCTTTCATGCAAACAAGATATTCAGTCAAGCACGCGTAAGGTTAACCTATGGGCTTGTAGCCAGTATCAGCAGCGCAACCAATTCTTCAATCGTACTGGAAAACTCGGTTACTAACCGTCCATTTCTGTCTGATAAAGAAAACTCTATAGTTATTGCGCATTTAGAGAATTCTGATTTGACGTGGGAAAAACAATATGAAACAAACCTCGGTTTTGACTTGGGTTTTCTTAAGAACAGAATCAATCTTACGGTTGATCTTTATGATAGGAAAGGCTTTGACCTTATCGGTCTCTTGAGGACCTCTGGTATTGGTGGTGAAGATACCAAGTATGCCAACTACGCAGACATGAAATCTAAAGGGATTGAATTTACGCTATCGGGAAATGTGTTAAACGGTACGGGCTTAAAATGGAGAGCCCAATTCAATGGAGCTTTTCACAAGAGCGAGATTACCAATCTGCAGACCATACCAACAATTTGGAATATGGTAAAGCAAGAAGGAGGAATGTTGGTTGGATATCCGGTTAGGTCACTATTTTCTATTCAGTTTGATGGGCTAGACCATAATACAGGACAACCGTATTTTATCAATGAAAATGGTGTACCTGGATCCTCATCTGTAAACACTGCGAGCACTAACTTATCAAATCTGGTATATCATGGGCCTGTAGATCCTAAGGTTACTGGAGGTTTTTTCAATGCTTTTACGTACAAACAATTTTCATTGAGTGCCTTGATCACTTTTAGTGCCGGCAATTTTGTTCGCTTAAACCCAGTATTCAAATCTAAGTACTCAGATTTAGATGCTACCACCAATGAATTGCTGAAAAGATGGGTATTGCCTGGAGATGAACAGAAAACAAACGTTCCAGCAATTTTAGGCATAATGAACTATAACGCATTGGTAGGATACCCTTATAACAATTACAACTACTCTACAGAGAGAGTAGCGAAAGGCGATTTCATAAGACTTAAGCAGATAATGCTGAGCTACCAATTACCAGAAAAACTGACTAAGCGTTTTTGGGCAAAAAGTGCAAGCGTATCATTGGTTACCAACAATATTTGGTTGCTGTACTCAGATAGCAAGCTCAATGGCCAAGATCCTGAATTTGCTCAGTCGGGCGGGGTAGCTATGCCAATGGCTAAACAAACTTCTTTATCGTTAAAATTTAATTTCTAAACTATATAGTATGAAAATTAAAGCTATTTATTTGATTTCGCTTATCTCTGTACTTACATCATGTAACAAGTACTTGGATGTTGCGCCAGACTCAAGAACTAATCTGGATGGCGTAGATAAGGTGAAAGACTTGCTGGTATCTGCTTATCCAACGGGCAGCTATATTACTTTTGCCGAAGCGGCATCTGACAATTCAACGGACAAAGGGCCCAATGCCTTGGGCGTAACTCTTTACCCTATTAACGAAGGACCTTATCTTTTTCAGGATATTAACTCCGAAACGGGAAGAGACTCGCCAACCTATTACTGGTATGCATGTTACAAAGCTATCGCTGCAGCTAACCATGCTTTAGATGCTATAGAAAGAGTTACAACAGATAAGAAATCATATATGCCATACAAAGGTGAGGCATTACTATGCAGAGCCTATGCTCATTTTATGCTGGTTACTTTCTTTTCAATGCCTTATGTGGCAGGAGAACCTAATAATCAACCCGGCATCCCTTATGTAACAGCACCTGAAAAGGAAGTACAGCCCCAATATGACCGCAAAACCGTAGACTATGTATATGGAATGATTGAAAAGGATCTAACAGAAGGGATTCAACTCATTAAAAATACAATATATGATGTGCCCAAGTATCATTTTACAACAAGCGCAGCTCATGCTTTTGCCTCACGCTTCTACCTTTTTAAGAAACAATACGATAAAGTTATCGAGCACGCCAATCAAGTAACCAACGGAGGAGATTTCAGTTCTTCGCTCAGACCATGGATATCCGTATATAACAATATTGCCGAAACAGCTGAGATCAGATCTAGATATGGACAATCTGGTGAAAACGCAAATATTTTATTGGTAAGAGCTGATACCCATTGGGGAAGTCGCAATTACCTATATCGTTATGGACTAGGGTATCAATTGAACCAACAGCGCATGAAATGGCCAAATGTAACAGGAGGCACATGGGATCAGCGTACATCCTCATATAACAGCAGTACCAATATAAGACATAACAAATTCACTTCTGATACCTATGTTATGCCCTTACTTTGCATGGAAGAGGTACTGTTCAATAGAGCCGAAGCATATGCCTATACACAGCAATATAGCAAGGCTATTGATGATTTGAACCTATACGCAAGTACACGTATCTCTGGTTACAATGCAACCACGCATAACATAACCCTTGCAAAGATTCGCAATTTCTATAATTCAGCTAATGACCAAGATGGAGTAGCTGCTACGGTACTGGATTTTAAGAGGTCAGAATTTATTATGGAGGGCTTGCGGTGGTTAGATATGCTAAGGTGTGGCATTACGGTTACACACAATGTATATGATGGAGTTGGTAATGTGGTAAAATCTATAGTAGTAGAAAAGAATGATAAACGCAGGGCTTTTCAGATTCCTTACGAGGCTAAGCTTGCAGGCATAGAATTGAACCCTAGATAACCTAAAACTGTGATCATGAAAAAAATAGAAAAAAATAGAGCTATATTATATTTATCGTTATTTATCCTGCTGGCATTAGGTTGCAAAAAGACAGAAAATCTAGAGGATCAAGTAAACAAGATGGATTTTTCAGGTGACTATAGACCCCCAACAGCTATAGACCAATGGCTATTGGAAAATATCACCAATCCGTACAATATAAAAATCAAATACTATTGGGACAGGTCTGAGTTATCACTTACAAAATCCATAACCCCGATAGATGAAAACAAGGTAATACCTGTTGCACAGACATTATTGAAATATTTTCTGCAGCCATATAGGTCAGAAACAACAGATTATTTCATCAAAACCTATCCTCCAAAGCAATATATTTTTGTAGGAAGCGCAGAATATAACAGCAATGGTTCCGTTACCGTAGGAAGCGCTGATGCCGGTAAGAAAATTACCTTGTTTCGTTTAAATTCATTCAACCCAGATAACAGAGATTCGCTGTTAAGGGTATTAAAGACCATACACCATGAATTTGGGCACATACTTCATCAGAACGCAATTTACAGCCCTGATTACAAGTCCATAAGTGCCCCGGCCGATTACCTTGGAGATGAATGGGTAGATCATACCGATGCAGAGGCATATCAATTAGGGTTTGTATCTGCCTATGCAAGAAATCAGCCCAACGAAGATTTTGCCGAGATGATAGCCATATTATTGGTTTACGGACAACGCTATTTTGATAATATCGTGGAAATGGCCGGTGTAGCAGGTGCCGCTAAACTAAGGGCAAAAGAAACCATGATAGTGGAGTATTATAGACAATTATGGAACATTGACTTTAGAGCGCTGCAATCACGCATACAAAGCGCTTTGCCACCAGAACCTACGCTTGCTTCAATTTTAGGGTACCATAAGAAATTTGTGGAGTTTAAGTTTGTTGAAAGCGATGCCTCGATAAAAAAATCTACTGTTTTCGCAGGGTTATTACCTGCCATTAAGTCAGAGCTGCTTGGCTATGGCTCAAGAGCATTAGATTACATCCTTTTCAATTTTGATGAGATACAGGGAGAACTGAGAGTGAGAATGTACGCAACCTACCCTAGTGGAAGTACCAATAACAGTCTGCGCTTTAAGATCATCCCCGTAACAGATAAAACATTTAAGCTTCAGCTCTACGATCCGGCCAGCGGTTCTTTCTTTAATGCAACACCAACATTGAGAAATTACCTGTCATCTAATACGTTTAAGATAGAGTACCAAGGAGCCAGTACGCTGATAGGTGGTTTTTATGTTGTAGGGCAAGAACAAACCAATTTTGTAACGGGGATACTCCAATAACAGGCAATCTAATTTATTGATGGTATCACAAAACCTAATAAAATGAAGAAATACTTATACTATAGCCTTTTAATAACAGCAATGCTGCTGGGCTGTAAAAAGAACAATATAGAATTGATAGATGGTAAGACACCTGAAGCTCGCGTAAACGAGACCTTAGCCTATTACAAGAGCACGCTTGTAGATTATGACAAAGGATGGATAGCTTGCGTGTACCCAGCTGGAACCAGTAATTACCCGAGAGGAGGCTACACTTTTTATATGAAATTCACTCCCGATGGTAAAGTGGATATGTACAGCGACTTTAATAATAATACAATCGTTGCCAAAAAACAGAGCGCCTATAGCGTGCAGATAACGGGAAGACCTTCGCTCAATTTTGATACCTATAACTATATCCATTTGCTAGCAGATCCCAGTACTGATGTGAACGGAGGAGAAGCCGGGCGTGGGTATTATTCAGACTTTGAGTTTGGGTTTAAGAAAATATATGCAGATAGTGTAGTATTTGAAGGAAACTTATACAAAAGTAAAATGGTACTCAGAAAAGCTACCGCACAAGACCTGACGGCTTTAGAACAGCATAGCTATGTTAACCTAAAGAACGACATTCAGAACTATGCGTTGTTATACCCTTTTCTCTACGTAAATCCGGTGCAAGGCACCAATAACACCACCGTACTGTTTAACATGGCAACACGTATGCTTACTTTTAACTGGAAAGAAAACGGCGTGATGCAGGAAAAATCTATTGCATTTGCAGCTGTTTTAGACAGATTGGTCTTAAAAAACCTATTTATCAATGGCGATATATCTATTGCAGAGATCAGACTCGATAAGAGCAAAAATCAGCTTTTTCTCGTAGATAAAGCAGGCAAAGAACTGGCGATAAGACCTGAGAACAACCCATTAGAATCCTTTGGAGAAAGGATATCTATCTATAGGTTTACGGCGCTGCGTTTGCAGAAGGATAATCAGGCAGGCAATGGGGCTACGTTGTATAATAATACAGAAACGAGTATGAATAACGGTGGACGTAAGTTGCAATATATAGAAATCACCCGTAGGGCTATAGACACGGTCATTGTCAACTATCGCTACATCAACTCATCTGGCAGTGGATATAACGCTTACAAGGAATATATCCTTAAGGTAAACAATAATGGACAGGTTACCTTTACCGATTTTGTGAGCAAACAGACCGGAGGTAATTACAATAACTATAACAACTCTGGAGCTGTAGGAGCCTATGTAAGTGAGTTTCATAACTTCCTTACCCAGAATGCATTTGATGCCGATTACGAGACAGGAAATATTAATGGAGGCGTACAAACGCTTGGACGCTTGAAAGTCTCCACCAATAACAATTACTTCCTGCGATGGAACGTAAATTAGGATCCTTACATCTATAATAAAAGAGCCGCGATTTTTGCGGCTCTTTTGCTTTTTCTTTGTTAAAAACGGTAGGTTTTTGGAGCAGGTTGATGAAACAAAGTACATCCTAACAGTAAAAATCAAAGATATTTCGGTAAAAAATTTAAGTATGCAATTTTAATAGTTCATAAATTTGCAACTCATAAATTTGCGATTCATTGAAGAAAAAGTATGACATAAAGGCCTTTCTTGAATATACAAATATCAGTGGCTTTAAGAACAACCATATCCATCTGGTAGAATACCACAAGCAAAAGGAGATGAGGCGAAAATCCGCACCGATTGAGCTTGATTTTTACCTGTTGGCAGTAAAGCTGGATTATGACAAAGACAAGAATTTCGGTCAAACTACATTTGACCAAGCAGATGCCTTTGCTTATCTTGACCAGCCAGGCGATTATCTTCAATGGGACTTAGAACATCAGATATCTGGCTACCATATCCTCATAGATTCGGGGCTGTTCAGAAAGATTGCCAGAGAATACAGCTTTACCTATTACAATAACCACGAGGCACTTTTTATAACCAAGGAGGAAGAAAAAACCATTACCGACCTTTTCAAAAAAGCACTGAAAGAATTTGAAGGCGATGAGCATTTCTCTAAAGACATTGTGATACACTATGCTTCGCTCATCCTATCCTACATACAGAAGTTTTACAGCAGACAGTTTGATACGAGGGAAGAATTATATAATACCACCGTTGCTGATTTTTACAAGAACCTCGAAGCTTATTATGATGATGGACAGAATGCTTTGAAAGTACCATCGGTCTCCTACTTCTCGGATTTGGCAAATCTCTCACCTAACTATTTTGGCGACCTCATCAAGCACTACACGGGTCGTTCGCCACAAGAGCACATCCACCAACTGCTCATCCAGATAGCAAAGAACAGATTGAGAACAACCTCTTTGAGCATAAGTGAAATCGCCTTCAGCTTAGGATTTGAATATCCGTCCTATTTCGCCACGTTCTTCAAAAAGGAAACAGGTATTTCACCCAGCGTTTTCAGGAATCAGTAAATAGTTGAAGACTTCCCGTAATTACTTTAAGCAGATAGCTTTCAGGTCGAAATATCTTTGTACCGTTAACCAATTTAAAGATAAAAGACAATGAGAGCAGTAGAATTCAAAAATAGGAATTGGGAGGTTGCAGGCATCTTGCAGTTCCCGAAAGACTTTGATGAAAATAAAAAATATCCAGCTATTGTTTGTGCACACCCTATAAGCAGTTGCAAAGAACAGACAGCTGGCAACATCTATGGTAAGGCGTTAGCAGAAGCAGGATTTATCACCTTAGTTTTTGATGCATCTAACCAAGGAGAAAGCGGAGGCGAAGTAAGGTTTCTGGAAGATCCGGCAATTCGTGTTGAAGATTTTCGTTGTGCAGCAGATTTTCTAACGACTTTGAATTATGTAGATGAAGAGAAGATCGGTGTTTTAGGCATATGTGGTGGCGGTGGTTATGCAGCTAATGCAGCAATGACCGAAAGAAGATTTAAAGCCGTGGTAACAGTAGTAGGTGCTAACTATGGTCGCCTATTGCGTGAGGGAGATTTTACTGCAGATGCAGCCATCAAAACTTTGGAAGGGATCGCCAAACAACGTACCGCACAGGCAAGAGGAATTGAACCCGCAATTACAATTTACCGCCCAAACTCACAAGAAGACAGACAAGCTGCCGGAATGAATGATATTGATATTATAGAAGCAGTAGATTATTACCAGACACCAAGAGCGCAACACCCAAACTCACCCAATCATTTACGTGTAGATAGTTTGGATAAAGCAATGGCTTTTGATGCTTTCCATTTGGCAGACTTATTACTTACACAGCCACTTCATATCGTTATCGGCGATAAAGTGGGTGCGTTCGGTTCGTATAGAGATGGGTTTGAGTTGTTTGATAAGGCAGCTTCAAAACAAAAGAGCATTCAGGTTATTCAGGGTGCAAGTCACTATGATCTGTACGATGGAGCAGATGCTACCCGTAAAGCATTAGAACAAATTGTTCCGTTTTTTAATAAGCACCTTTCATAAAACCATTAAGATTTTGCATGCCAGGCGGAGGTACTACTGTCTGGCATTTTATTGAATATCAATTAATATATGAAAGACGGACTATTAAGAGATATCGAGACATTAAAACAGCCCGGTTTTTTGTCCGGCGGATTCAGGGTGTATCAGGTACACCATAGCCTGAAAGGTCTTCCAGATTATTCCAGAAAAGATTTTTACAGGGTATGCCTCCACCACGGTAAGAGCACGATACATTATGCCGACAAAAGCATACATCTTGAGGGGTACAACCTTTTCTTCGGAAAGCCACATATACCGTATTCATGGATTGTAGAATCGCCAGAGCATAATACATATTCCTGCATTTTTTCGGAAGATTTTTTTAATGGTATCGAGCGTCTAAAAAGCCTTCAGGAATCGCCACTTTTAAAGATAGGAGGTACGCCCGTATATACATTAACAGAAAAGTCCTATCTATTTGTGAAGGCGATTTTCGAGAAGATGATAGAAGAGCAGTCCCTGCACTACCAATACAAGCAAGAGCTGATCAGAAACTATATCAACCTAATTGTACATGAAGCACATAAATCTCAACCCCTTAACAAGTACTTGAAGTCTATGAATGCTTCTTCTCGGATTGCTGATGTTTTTATGGAGCTTTTGAACAAGCAGTTTCCGATAAGCTGTATGGGGCAGCACATTAAGTTAAAGACACCAAAAAATTTTGCACAGCATCTCAATATCCACGTAAACCACCTTAACCGTTCAGTAAAGGAAGTTACCGGAAAAACGACTAAGGAGCATATCACAGAGAAGATTGCCATAGAGGCGAAGCTTCTGTTGCTACATACAGACTGGAATGTAGCTGAAATTGCACATTCTCTAGGTTTCGAATATCCTACCTATTTCAATAATTTTTTCAAACGGGTAATGGGATGCACCCCAAATTCCCTTCGCAGGAAATAATTGTTTGAAAATATTATCTATCTGTTTGAAAATCTTAATTTTTAAACCGCCTTTATCGCTAAATTGCTGATGAGTTACTTTTTAATGAGCCAACCAACACAATAATCTATGATAAATGCTACAAAATTCGGTAATGAGAATCTGTTCAGGGAACCGTTTGGAGATTGCGGTTGTAACAATAGATATTGGCCTATTACATATGCCAATTCATACAACGTCCAAGCCGATACAAATCAAACAGGCATACCTGTGTTACAAGAGGTTTTAACTGATGTTATTAACCAATTGATTTAAAGATACATAAACTGCAATCTGCCTGTGACCCAAATTTGGGATGTTCAGGTCAAATTCCATCAAGATTTATGACAGTTACCGAAATACCACATATTGCAGATCTGAGCCTGTACCTGAACAGGAGTGAGCCAGACCAGAACATTATCTGTTCGCTTACAAACCAAAGAGGAACCATTCTTTATGTCAATGAAGGTTTTTGCCAGATTTCAGGTTATGAAGAGAACGAGCTGATAGGGGCCAAACACAGTATCATAAACTCTAATTTCCACGGAAGAGATTTCTTCAAAGAGATGTGGCGGACCATTGGAAAAGGCCATATCTGGCAAGGCGAAATAAGGAATAAGACAAAATCTGGCAGCTTCTATTGGGTAGACACAATTATTTTTCCCGTGTACAGTTCTACACATAAGGAGAAACAGTACTTTTCAGTGCGTACCCTGATCAATGATAAGAAAAAGATGGAGACCGAGCGCCAGGATCGTCTGAAAGAATTGCAAGACATACTGTTCAAGATATCACACGGCCTGCGTCAGCCGGTTACCCAGCTTTTGGGGATGATGCAAATTCTTAACGATACGGAAAATTTCAATAGGGATGAGATTGCCGAAGTTGCTAGGCATGTATTACCCTCCATAAAAAAGCTCGACCACTATACCCGTGAACTTACCCATTATATTATAGATGTTTCCAAGAAAGAAGATTTATGACGGAGATAGATACTTTCTTTAGGATCT
>DDEP01000018.1 GCA_002336465.1 Pedobacter sp. UBA1951 | reverse complement strand
GTATTGGTATAGCCCAAATTAGTACTACGATAGTTTGTAATATAATTTTGATGGCTTAAGTCCATGGCTACAAAGCTGATCAAGCCACTTTTGTTCTTAAATATTCTTTTTTCTATGTTGGCGTTAATTACAAAAGGTCTGGTATTATGGCTAACATTAGTGGTGTTATATGCCGATTGAGATAAGTTGGTGTTAATGGCCCAATCTTTCGATAGAAAAATACCTGTTTTTAAATTAACCAATAATATACGGTTATAGGTTTTTCCATTTATACCTGACAAGCTGTTATTATCACTAATGCTATTGTAACTCAAATCTGGTGTAAGCTCTAACCATTTATAAGGACTATAGAAGAACAATAATTTATAGGCCTGCGTGATCGAATTTCTTTCTTCGGTTTTGCTGTTGGCAAAATACGGGCTGTTTACCACATCAATTGTAGAGCTAAAATTGATAGTTGAATTAATTTTGCTTAGTGTTTTGCTAATATCTATGCGATAATTCTGACTATTTGCCCCGCTAATATTTTGAAAACGGTTATAGGTTTTTATAATATTTCTTACATCATCGGTCTCTATAAATCGGTTGCTGGTAATTGCGTTGTTTATTTTTGATAGGTTATACATTAACACAATATTTAGCCTTGGTTTTGCAAAGAAGTTGTTATAGTTTAAGCTATAACTTATGCTTTTGGTATTTTTTAAACTAGGATTACCAATTTGCACATCGTATGGCGTAGCATAATAGGCATTGGGGTTAAGTTGGGCTATTTGTGGTTGCGTATAGTTTTGAACAATATTTAATTGTAGCTTGCCCATTTGCTTATGCGTATAACCCACACCTAAGCTTGGCATAACAAAAAAGTCATTCCGATTAATATGGCTATGTTCAAAGCCAATGCTTCCGTTTAGTAATACGTTTTGTAAACCAATGGATGGACTAATATAAAAGTTGTTGGCAAAACTATATTCTGTTCTAAATATTAGCGGCAGATTAAGTGTATGGGCACTTTGGTAATTGCTTAGTTTTTCTTCAAACACAAGCTTTTGGGTATTCAAATTAAAAGCTTTAATATCGCTCAATCCGTAATTGCTCGATGGATAAAAGGAAACTTGTATTTTTAGATTTTTGTTTTTTGTCCATGTTAAGCTACTATATAAACTATTAATCATATTATTGCCATTAATATCTTTAAGCAAATGCAAGCTGCTATCTGGTTTGGCTTGTAGATTGTCTGCAAAAATATTGGTTAAAGCATCTTCATTAATTTTATTGCCCCTCAATGCACTTACTAACGTAGCGTTAAAAGTTAGTTTTGGACTTATATCTTTTGAAAAGACAGTCATCAATCTATAATTAAAACCTTTACCGGTTTGTTGTGCGGTGTTGGTTTGTACATTGTTTATTACGCCACTTTGCATATTATTACCACTACCGTAAGCTTGATCTTGATTATAGGCTAATTCAAAACTACCATTTAGATTGCCTTTGTTTTTTAAGGATGAAAAAAACGAACCATTTAGCGTGTGGCTTTGTCTTTTGATGTTTTGATTTTGCCTGTTGTTAACACTTAAATTGCCTTGTGCATAATAACTCTCACTAAATGCTTGTTTTTCTTGCTGTTGATTATTACTGCTAAATTGGTAATTGGGATTGATGTTAAAATTTTTAAGCTTAAAGTTTTTACTAAGACCCGCTTGAATTTCTTTTGCATTTCCTGCTGATATATTGGCCAATGCCGATGATGTCCGCATACTTAAACGTTGCCTGGCAATTGTACCCGGTATAGGGCTATCTTTTATGCCTAATGGCTCATTTTTATAAGATGCATTGGCTGAGATTTGGTCGGTACCATCTATTTTTTTTAACGATGCTTCGGCTTGGGTTCGCTTTTGTGTGCCTTGTTCTAAGGTAAGGTTGTACATTTTGCCCGCGGTTTTATCGGCTTTGGTAACAATGTTCATTACCTTTACGGTCTGCTCTGTTTTTAATGTTTTTGCGGTGCTTGCATTTTCGTTTTTATCAATAATTTGAATGCGCTCTACAATATCGGCAGGTAATTCTTTCATGGCTTCGGTTACCGAGCCACTAAAATATTGCGCATTGTTAAACAATGCTTTTACCACCCTTTGCCCATTGTAAAAAACAGATCCCTGATGGTCAATAGTAATACCTTCCATGCGCCTAAGCAAATCTTCTAAACGGGCATAATCTCGTACAATGTAGTCTTTTGCCCAAAATTCGGTTGTATCGCCTTTTATTTGGGGTCCTTTAAGGCGACTTATGGTTACTGCTTCTAATTGTTCTTCTTTTATGCCTAGCCTAATGGGAGGTAGGTTAATTACGCCTTTAGTATCGTTGTTAAAATATTTGCGATTATAATTGTTGTGACCCAAGGCTTTAATACTCACTAGAAAATCGGATGATTTGACTTCTTTAAAACCAAAAAAACCATAAGCATTGGTACTGGTTTGTAAAGTGTCTTTTATCGATGTGAGCTTTACAGTAGCACCTGCAATAGGTTTGTTTAACGAATCGCGGAGTATGCCGGCAACCTCTCTTTTGTTAAGAGGGGTAGTTTGGGCAAATAGTCCAAAAGAAATTAAAGTAAAGAAAGTAAGTATATAAATGAGTTTCATGTTTTTTAGCTAAATCACTTTAGGGGCCAAATAGCCGTTGCCCTAAGGCAACGGCTAAACATAGACTTAACATTTTGTAGTGAGTTAGTATGGGAAGATTATTGATAATCTTCCCATGGGAAATCAGGATAATAAGGTGCTACATTCTCTACCCAGTCGCACATTAGAGAATTTGGATTGAACGCTAATCCATTAGGGCAGTTTCTGTAAAAAGCGGTTAGGCTATAACCATCGCATATAACAAAAGAAAAGGGATTGCCGGGCACAGGCTGTATCGTTTGCGTACCTTCTGTGCCATAACAAGCAGATATACCATAAGTAACTCCGGGTATAACGTAAAATACCCCAGATCCTAGATTTAAGCTCCATGAACTTTGTGCAAATGAAGCACTAGTAAACATAAGGAAAAGAGCCAATGATAAAATGATTTTTTTCATGATTTTAAATTTAGAGGTTTATAATTTAGTTAAGTCTAATTTTCCGTAATGCTCCGTTAAGTAGAGTCTTTCTATCATTTCTTCGTCACCAATATTTGTTGGTGGTTTAAATAAATTTCTGCTCATCAGCTCTTTTTTACCTGTTTTGCCTAAATTGCCTGTTCCAGGTAAGCGGAAGCCGTAATTTAAAGTCTTAGGTAAGTTGCTTAATGGTATTTGTACTTCTGCAATAAAAATGTTTGGATCGGCTGGTACCTCATCAGAATTATATGCAGGTTTTTTCGGCCTGAAGTCAATATTCGTGTAACTCCATTCAACAAAAATGCCTGTTTCATTAAATTTCGCTAATAATTGCTTCTTGATGTTTTTGTAATTTCTAATTTCAAAATAATCATGACTCTCTTTTACATAAGTATTGATGTTTGGAATTATGAGGCTTTGTGCAAATGTGATTTGCAAAGAGTTCGTGTCAATGTTTGAGGAAGAAAGAACAATTTGAACACCTCCCATTTGATATTTGCTCGCATTTTGGTTTTTCTTTATGGCGATGTACAGAAACTGTTCGTCTTTTTTAAAATTATACCACAATCTGTTTTGGTCGTCATATTTAAATTGAGTGCTATCGCCCCAGTCTTTAAGGTTGGCGTCAACAGTTATTTGAGCATAGCCCTTAACTAAAATTAATGTTACAATAATGCAAGCACTTAATATGGCTTTATAAAATATTTTCATCTGTCGGAGGGTTTAATATAATTGAATAAGGTCTTGTTGCAATTAATAATTGGAGATGTTCTATAATGTTTTAATCAAATCTAATTGACTGATAAAGTACGAATTAGAGTCGGGAATGTTTTTTAGTAAGAAATCTTTGATAAATTTTATTCTCTCAGGGTGCTTTTGGTTGTTTTTATAGTAATATGCCTCTACCAAAGCACTAATAAAATTTGGTGATTTTTGATTTATTTTACCTATTTTCTTGTAAGTTTCGGGCTTAACAGTGTGATTTTGCTTTAGATCAATAAAACTTTGTAACATCAACGTCTTTTTGTTTAGCTCGGCCGTGTCTAAAATTATCTTGGGATCATTAATGGCTGTTTTATGGGTAAGATTGTTCAGAAACTTATCAAAGCTGTACAAATCTCCACCTTTAAAAATACCCTGTATGGCGCCACTTTTGTTTAAATATATGGTTGTAGGAAAAGAGTAGCCTTCAAGCACATGAAATAGCCACATATTTGGATTTTTAAAATCATTGATGGTAATTAGATATGCCTCGGTATTATCAGGAAGCTTAGGGGCTATTAGCTTGTCGAAATTGGTTTCAACGTAACTATAAAAGTCTTTACAAACGTCGCAATTATCATTTTTAATAAAAAGTATTAAGTTTTTCTCTTGTTTGTTAAATAGGTCGGTAACAAGCTGCTTTTCGGCTAACTTATGGAGCTTTATTGTAGGTTTACAAGAAATAAGCGCCGCAACTAGCGTTATGATTAGAAAGAGGTTAAAATAGCGGTTCATTTTATATGGTTTAAATTACAAATGCATCAAATTAAAGAGACAATCTCTTAGGTGTTAAATAAAATAGCTGATCTTCATGTTTGATGAAAACAAAAATATTGGGCTCAAGAAACAGTTTAGGCCAATAGGAATCCTAGAACTTATTTAGTATGATAAATACGTTTTTAGGAATACATGAAGTATTTAGGATTTAGTTACTTAAAACTATGATACTAAATTAAAAAGATTTTTTAAAAATCAAAATATATGCAAGATAATTTATAATTGACACTTTAAACATATCTGCCAGTTCTGGGCAAGCGTTTATTAAGTTACCTGTCGAGCTTGTGGATGTAAAGCTCCCTGCTATTGCAAGAACAATATTATAAGAAGAGATCTTTTATTAAGAAACAAGAAGCCCCCATAAAAACCAATGGCTATTACAGGGGCGAACAGGCGTTATAGCTTAATGATGTAAAGCAATGCATAGAAAGGGGGCCTATTTTCATGCGGCTGATCCCCTCCTTCCGAATCTGTATCCATAGATTTGTCGGCTTTGGTTTTAAAAGGTTTGTCTGAATCGTCGTCACCTTTAAAAGAACGGCTGTGGATGCCAAAATCTCCTTTATTTATTTTATGCGTATGTTGAGGCATTTCTGCAACGGTTAATTGGTGTTTTTCTTCTCCACCCCTCTCACCAATTTTATAATCAGAAAATTTATAACCATCCCAGCTTTTACTATCAGTAGCTCCGGCGCCTACAATAAAAGTGCCTCTTAAATCAGGCCTGCCATCTTTTCCGTTACAAATAGCCCACCCTTCTACGGCAGAATTCTTTTTGCCCACTCCGGTGTCATCAAAAAGCTCGTTAAGCTTCTCGCGAGAAGGCGAATACATGATAATGCTGCCCACAGGCATTACATAACCGGTTTGGTCTTTTATACGGCTATTAACTTCTAATTGATTATGAATTTTTACAGTCCCAGAAGGATCTATACTCATGGCCTCTTTTTGGGCAAAAGATGCGGTGCCCAAGGTTAAAAATAATACGCTTAGCAATAAATTTTTCATGTTTATAAGAGTGTTTTTATGGTTTAACTTCAAAAAAATATAGTTTTATTTACCGGTTTTGCATTGCAATTGAGCTCCTGTCTGCACGCTAAACCCCGGTAAAAAATGAATGTTATTAAAGGAATGGACAAGAATATTCCCCCCAGTTTTTATGCTTTTGCCTTTTACCGTAATATCTCCCTCTGATTGGTACAGGTAACTGGTTTCAAATTGCTCATGGAAAGGGATACTGATGGCTTCTTTTTGAGCAAACGCGGTTGGCTTTATATGATAAAAGGTAGATATATTGCCTGTAAGCCAAGTACCGTAAGGCAAAGGAATGAGCAAATTATGACTTAAATTGCCATATTGATTATAGGGTAAGGCAAGCGTTGCCTTATTACCATCTTGGTATTGGACAACAAAAGATTGCGATGCTTTTTCTGTGTTGAGCTGATAGATATGTTCATTGCCGTCTAATAGCATTTTGGAAGTAGGCTGTAAGTTATCATTGCTTATGGAATGCGACAAGCTTGTACCTTTAAAAAAGTTCAGTGTTTTGTTGTTGATCACATAAACCGTTTGATCTGCCATTGTTGCTTTAGATATATAGGCTTGTTCGGCATGGTCTAACAATATGCTTTCGCCATTTGCCTTATTAAAAGCGTAGAAATGTGTTCCGTTATCGTAGCCAGAAGTAAGGTAAATCTTATCATTGGTTACAAGCGGAACGGGTATGAACTGAGGCTGTTCGGCATCTGCATCTTGTGCTATGCAGTTTTCCCAAAGCAGTTTTCCATCGATATTGCTAAGGGCCAAAAGACATAATTTACCCGCTATATTCTTGCGGCAAACGTATAAAGTGTCTTCAGAGGCATTTAATGCCATGCTACCAAAAAAATTAGGCGCATCTTTTGTTGCGTACTGCCACTTTATACGAAAAGAAGGTATAGCAGTATAGGCATAGAGGCCACTATCTGTAGTTAGGTATAAACTTCCATCTGTGCCAATTGTAGGGTTGGCATTGATTTGGAAAGCCCCTCTGATTTTGGTCTTGAATACCTCTTTTAGCGTTCCGGCTGTAGAGATGACTTTTAGCGAATCGGAGGTTTGGCCTGTAAATAGATACATTCTTTGCTGCTGATCTGCTAAGGGTTGCCATTTTATGATGGCATTTACCGGCATCTTGTTCTTGATATCGGGATGATCTATTGGGATGCTGTACAATTGATACTGTTCTTCTTGATTAGATTGTACCGGAAAAATAAGCTGTTTGTTGATGATCAAAGGATAGAGCTTGTTGTAGCTTAAATTGCCTGGACTTAGCATAAATAATTCACTTGCGCTGTAAGCGGTTGCATGTGTGTTAGATCGCCATAGATACTGTTCTTGGTAGGTCTTACCGTTTTTGTATTGAGGCCAGTCGCTGTTTGCTATTTCATTCACTATTTTATAGCTAACCAATAATTTAGGTTGCAGGTTTTTGTTGTTACCCCTATTAGAATAGTATGAGGTTTGCGCTGCGGCATTTTGATGGAGTACTATAAATTTAACAGCTGCTTGTTGTTGCCATGTTTGTATGCTGTCTTTGTTAAAAATGAAATCGATATAGTCGGGTAAATTTGTAGTTTTTGCTACCAGTTTACCTTTGTTATGAAGCGGTTCGCCTTCTTTTACGGGCTGGTTTTGCCAATTGATGTTAGGTATAACGCTATTCGATGATATTTTAAATACGTTTGGTACCCCATTGCTTTTGGAGGTAGGGTATAACTGAAGAGAGATAGACTCGATAACTGCATGTTGAGGGATATGTGCTAAATTAAAATGCAGATAGATTACATCTTCTTTTTGCATACTCCCGCCAATTTTACGCGTTTTTAGATAAAGCAAGGCTTTATTTTCGGGAAGACCGTTCTGATAGTTGATAGAAGTATCAGCTTCGGCAAGGATAACCAGTTTTTTGGTTACAGAAACCTCACTTTTTTGGGCTAAGGCTCTACCTATAGGAATAATAAGGCCTACTAAAAACAAGATGCCTGTTAGCAAATTACCAAGACCAACCAGTCTTTTTTGATGTATAATTGTGAATTTCATACGAGCGAATTTTATTGAGGACAACTAAAGTATAAACCAGAACTATCGTAGTTATTGGGGTAAGCAAATAGTGCTATGCACCAGATGCAGCCATTAAAGCCAACGGATTGTAAAACAAAACTATCTTCATTGTGAGGCCTTATAGGTAAACCCTTTCCGCCATCGGGTATTTCATCGGTAACATAAGTTCTGATCTCACTTTCTTCTGTAGCTTTATCTTTTGAGCGCAAATGGATAATATCCGTGACATTGTTTAAGTTGCCAGATCTTTGGTGATTAAAAACCACAGCAATTTTAGGTTCATGCGCCAGCGTATCTAAATAGGTAAGCGTTGTAGCATAAATGTTTTCATGCTTTGCAAAATGAATAGAATCATCTGCATTTCTTTTAATTTGAGTCCAGCTCATTGTACCTTCATCGTTAGCAGCATATTGCCAGATGTCGTCAAAGTCACTGCCGTTAAACTGCTTTCCTCCGGCTAACCAGATGGATATGGGTAATCCATCTTTATTTTTTTGCACGGTTATTCCTGGTAGTGAGCGTTCAGGAAAATCTTCTGGAATCTCTTCCTCGTGCCAATCATAACCATCAAAGCGCCAAATAGCATTAAGCGCAGACCTACCGGCATCCATGCCACCTATTACCCAAATGTTGTCTTTTCCTTCGCGATCAGGAAATACAGTACAAGCATGTTGGCTGCAAGGTTCCATTTGGGTTTCATTTTTGATCAAGCTACTTGTACCGGTTTCAAGGTCTATTCTATAAAGCTCATTGGAGCTAAATTCTGAATCAATCAAACTGCCGCCAACAAAAAATAATGCGTTTTGAAAGAATACTGCTGGGGTGTATATATAGGCAAGAGGTATCTCTACAGTTTTACCTTTACTTTGATAAGGCTGCCAATCTAATCCATCTGCAGAAGACCATAGTTGATAAAGATCAGGAGTATCAATGCCCTGTACAATTATCCATATCCTGTCTTTGTAGGTGTTCTGAACCAAAGCGATGGTTTTGAGCACGGCTTTTCCATAGGATCTTGGCCCTTGGTAATCTTCAGGAACATGGTTTTCTAAAATAGCCATGGGCTGCCAGTCTCCATTAGATAAGACTTTAATGGTTTTAGCCGAATGTTCTGTTGCGTACATATGCTTTAAACTTGCTTTTAGATAATAGGTAATTTCTTTTTGTGCGGTAACGGGAGCTCTCTCTTCGGTTAAGAAGAAACGACATGAATCATTCATTAACTCAAAATCAGCACTTTTATAAAGTACTTGGCCTTGGTTTCCCCATATTTCTACTTGATCCACATGGTGGCATGATGCAGAGATCCTGATTTTGCTGTTTCTGCGTACAATTGAGGGGTAGATGTTAAAATGGGCTATTTGAGGTTGTTTTACTTGTATAAATGCCGTTCCGAATCTATAGTTTATAACAGGCCAAGATTTGTATTGAACAGGTAAGAACTCGAAACCAATTTTGAGCGGTTGTTCTGTCGCACTTCCTTCTTTCATAAAAATGGAATGGACATGAAACAAGGTCTCCGTTAGATTCCTAACTTCTGTAGGTTTCTTGAGCAAAATATCTGTTAAAAAATTATAGCAAGGGCTATTGCGCCTTTCTACTCGACCATAAGCACCTGCATGTATTTTGTCTTTAAAAGCCGATAAATCTACCCTTACACCTAATACTTTGGTATCTAAAATAGCAGCATGTTTGGCAAAATCTATTTTTGCTTTAAAAGTAAGGCTGTTCCCCAAATAAGGATTAGGGCTAATTTCGTTTTCTATTAATTCAAATTCGAACTCCATACTTCTGGTTAATTTTTGCTGTTATCTGTTTTTAACCTCAGAAAACCCTCATAAGCTTTTGGCGGTAATCCTTTTGCTAAACTGTCCTGGTCGGTTGAATCAGTAATCTGTTTGATATCCCATGCTTCAGGTCCCATTCTTCTTAACAACTCCCATGTTTTATCCTGTTCGTTGCTTATAGGTATTTCAGATACATCTGGTTGTCCAATTACAGGTGCAAGCAGTAGGTGCATATCCAGTTGATGAAGGCCATCTAAATAAAAACCCGGTAACTCAAGCTGTTTTGTAGGTAGAATAGCACTGTAAGCGTTAACAGCAGTATAAGGATCCATTAACAAAGTAAGCCCAACCGCATTGTTCCTTTCTTCATTAAATGTTGTAGAGATAGGTTCTTTGCTAAAAAAAGAACTCGATTTTTTTAACACTGTATTTAATGGCAGGTATAAATTGTTAAAAGCGGTATCATCTGTAAAATAACCCAACAAGCCATCATCTGGTAAGTTAAAATCGCCCAAATGAATAGGAAACCGGATATTTTGCCAATTGGCAGTTGTTTTGAAATCACTCGCCCAATTTTGTGCCTGTGCCGGAAAACCATAAAGCTCAGGCTGTACAAAGGCTCTTGTTAAGGCAAGAGGTTGCCCCATTAATTTACTTAAAGGCGGTGAACTGGCATAATTGCTGTTATTGATGGATATGGTTTTCTCAAAACAAAGTCCCAATAAAATTTCTAATTCTTTTGCTTTTTGCTGGTAACCATCATTGTAAAAAGTATTGATGAATTCCTGTAAAAATGGATTGTCTATATCATTATACCTATTAAATTCGCCGGGAGCACTTGTCCATAATAATCTGGTTCTAGCGGCAGTATTCCTGTCTTTTATGATATGGAGGGAACCATAACTTTTACCTGAAGCACTATAAAAATGAAATCCTTTTTCAAGATAATCGGGGAGGATCCATCCGCAGATTGGTGAATTATTTGGGTTGCTGTTACTTTCTTTAAAAGCCTTTTCATCACTTGCAGACCACCTGAAGTTGATGCGAGATGGTTGTATGATCCTTGGTTTTAGTAAAATGCCTGAAACAGAATCGGGATCTTTCAGGTCTTCTGTAGTTTTTATGCTTTTATCTTTTTGGATAACGGCTGGATCAAGGTTGTTGATCAACTCTCTCACTTGCCCAAAAGCATCTGTAAGTGCCAAGTAGCTAACTTTTAAATGCCCTGCCCTGATAGGGAAAAACTCGGATGCATCATGGGTGTTTGGGTTAATGTGAGGGGCGAACTCTTCAGAATATCCTATCGTTGAGTTTTCAAGGCCAACTTCTGTTAAAAAATTAGATAGATCGTTATCCAAAACCAAGCGGTTCTCATTAAACTTTAAAGGAGGGAGATTAATGGTACGTAAACGCATGAGTAATCTTTCTGAAAAACCTCCTAATAGTTGAGAGAAATTGTCTTCTATATCAATAGTTGGTGGAAGCTTGGCTTCAAGAATATCGTTAAGCGCTTCACTTACTAAGCTTTTTCCACTTATCCTTACAGAAGAGGATTTTGTATTATTTAGCCTAATGCGCTTATAATCTTTGCCCGAATACTCCCAGTTCTCTGCAAGATGACTTTCTTCGGGACGATAAGCAGGATAGAAATCTACATACCAAGTAAGGTAGATAGGCGTAAANNNCTTTAGGTTGAGTAAGCTTTCGTTGAACAGGCTGTTAACCACTACCAGATTTTCGCCATGTAAGGCAGTGCTTTCATAAAGCTGGAAAGAATTGGCTTCGGCCTTTTCTATTTCAGCGGTTTTTTTGCTCGTTATTGTACTGCAAATTAATTTCTCGCTAGGTTTTAATGTATATTTTGTGGCACTTTTAATGGCTTTTCCAGATAACAGTAAGCAAGGATCCATTGGCCTCCAATACCGAGGCTTTTCTCTTTTAACCAATTCAAATAAAGGTTTTTTGTTTTTAGAAGAAAAGAAAGGAGCACGGTATAAAATAGCCTGTTCATAACGTGTAATGAGCTCAAAAGCTTGTCTAAGTTCTTCTACGGTAGTAGTTAAGAGATCCTTGATGGCATTTTGCTGCTGTAGTGCCGCATCTTCCAACAATTTATTACCTTCTGCAATAATGCGTTTCTGATAAGAAGATTTTAACGCTGCAACCAAACTACTAAGCTGTGCGGTGTTCTTGTCATAGGTATGTTGAGCTGTTATGAGAGATTGGTAATTGAAAGCAATTTCAGGATCAGCAAATAAATCATTTAAAGAAGGTTGCTCTTTATCTTGTTGATCTGATTTAACCGGCCTTATTTCCCATAATATTCCCCCTTCTATAGGTACGAAAGTAGCTTCTGATACAGGCTCATCCAACTGTTTTAATGCACTTAAATCTTTAAGCTGATCTGAAAGAAATGCGCATAACCATTTTTCGTTTAGTTTTGTCTGTTCTGCCAATTGCGCACTCTTAGCTTCAAGAGAAGTATTTGCAAGGGTAATATTTATATCTTTATGAGCAGTATATTTGATAAGCTCTTGTGCTTGCGTAGCAACATTTTGTAAAGTTCCGTAACAAAGCAGGCCAGTAAAATTGATAAAATCATGTTCTTCTTCAGGAAGCTCAAAGTGCGCTAGCACGCTTTCTTTCAGCTTGTTTGCAATGTGTTCTGTTGAAAATTCGTTTTTTGTGAGTGGATCATGCTCGTCTTTTGCGTACCATCCAGCAACAAAGTAAGAAACAACGCCAGTTCCCTGAAGATCCTTGAGGTCGTCATGAAAACCAAATACATTACGGCTTGATGCATACAAAGCCGC
>DDEP01000176.1 GCA_002336465.1 Pedobacter sp. UBA1951 | reverse complement strand
AGGGTTTTAACCCACATAGATTACAGAAGATATGGTTTTGGAAAAGAGTTGATGAATAGGAGCATTGATCATGTTAAAAGGCTTTTTATGGTCAAAACTATCCGTATAAGTGCGCAATGCTATTTGCAGAAATTTTACGAAGGATTAGGATTTGTGGCTCAGGGAGAATCTTATTTAGAAGATGATATTCCGCATATAGAGATGTTATACACCTCATAAAAACAGAAAAGGGCATGCTAGCATGCCCTTTTCTGTTTATTTATATTTGGCTTTATACTGTCGATTTGATTTTAAGCTCGTCTAATTGCTTTTGATCTATTGTACTTGGACTTTCAATCATTACATCTCTACCTGCATTGTTTTTAGGGAAAGCAATCACATCTCTAATGCTATCTAAACCTGCAAAAATAGATACCAAACGATCAAAACCAAACGCTAAACCGCCATGTGGAGGTGCGCCATATTCAAAAGCATTCATCAAAAACCCAAATTGTTTTTGAGCCTCTTCGTTTGAAAAACCTAAATGTTTAAACATTAATGCCTGTAATTCTTTGTTGTGGATACGTATTGAACCCCCGCCAATCTCGGTTCCGTTAATAACCATGTCGTAAGCATTGGCTCTAATGGCCCCAGGATTGCTGTCTAATAAAGCAATGTCTTCTGCTTTAGGCGAAGTGAAAGGGTGGTGCATGGCATGGTAACGGCCAGATTCTTCATCCCATTCTAAAAGAGGAAAATCTAATACCCAAAGCGCACTAAATTTGTCTTTATCACGTAAACCTAAACGGCTTCCCATTTCTAAACGTAGTTCGTTTAATTGTTTGCGTACTTTATCGGTTTCTCCAGCGAGTACCAAAACTAAATCACCCGGCTTGGTTTGCATTGCTGCAGACCATTTTTTCAGTTCTTCCTCGTTATAAAACTTATCAACAGATGATTTTAAAGAGCCATCTTCATTATGGCGCATATATATCAGTCCGGTAGCACCAATCTGAGGACGTTTTATAAAGTCTGTAAGTTCGTCTAATTGTTTACGTGTATAATTGGCACATCCTTTTGCATTAATTGCAACTACCAATTCTGCATTGTCAAAAACAGCAAAGTCTTTACCTTTTACCACTTCATTAAGCTCTACAAATAGCATTTCGAAACGTGTATCAGGCTTATCAGAGCCGTACAGGCGCATAGCATCAGCATATTGCATACGAGGAACCGAAGGCAGGTCTATGCCCTTGATTTCTTGAAATAAGGTACGTACCAATCCTTCAAATATATTTAAGATATCCTCCTGCTCTACAAAGCTCATTTCGCAATCTATCTGCGTAAATTCAGGTTGTCTGTCTGCCCTTAAATCTTCATCTCTGAAACATTTAACAATCTGGAAATACCTGTCAAAACCCGAAACCATTAGCAATTGCTTAAAGGTTTGTGGAGATTGTGGCAACGCATAGAATTCACCCGGATTCATCCTGCTTGGTACCACAAAGTCACGGGCACCCTCAGGGGTAGATTTCATCAGTACAGGTGTTTCTACCTCTATAAAATCCAATCCATCGAGATAACGGCGTGCCGATTGAGCCATTTTGTGACGCAAAACTAAGTTGTTGCGTACAGGATTACGTCTAAGGTCAAGATAGCGGTATTTCATGCGCAGATCATCACCTCCATCGGTCTTATCTTCAATAAGAAAAGGGGGTAATTTTGCAGCATTTAAAACTTCTAAAGCCGATACTTTGATTTCGATATCGCCAGTAGGTATATCTTTGTTTTTGTTTGAGCGTTCAACAACGGTACCAGTTACTTTTATAACATACTCACGCCCCATGTTGCGGGCTGCATTACATAAATCGGCATCATCATTCATATTAAATACCAATTGAGTAATCCCGTATCTGTCTCTCATATCAATAAAAGTCATGCCACCTAAATCTCTTGAATTCTGCATCCAGCCGCATAAGGTTACATGTTCGCCTAAGTGTTCAAGGCGTAAAGCCCCACAAGTCGTTGTTCTTAACATCTTTACTTTAAAAAATTAATGCTGCAAAAGTACGAATGATTTACCATTTCATATCGCTCAATTTCATTTTCTATCAACTGCCTGTCCTGTTCATCTCTTCGCTGGTACTACCTTTGGATTTTTTGGTTGGTTTAAGCGGTTTGCCAAGACGAGAAGAAAAGGTTAAAACAACTGTGCGACTGTTTGATTGACGTTTGAAGTGTTTTTGTGCCAACTTGATGCTTACAACATTTTTAATTCTTGTTTTTTCTCTGTTCTTATCAATGTAAATTGTTATTTTGCAAACTATGCAGTTTAAAGATATTATTGGACAGGAAGCAGCGAAAAAGCATCTTTTGCAAACCGTTAGAGAAAACAGGGTTAGTCATGCCCAACTGTTTTTGTCTCCTTCTGGTAGTGGGGCATTTCCGCTAGCAATTGCTTATGCGCAATACATTAACTGCGAGGAAAGAACGGAGACGGATAGCTGTGGTTTGTGTGCATCATGCCGTAAGTACGAAAAATACATTCATCCCGATTTACATTTTTCTTATCCATTCTTTGCTTCTAAAGATATAAAAGTAGCTACTGATGTTTTAGATGAGTGGAGGCAGATGCTCTTGGAAACGCCATATTTTGATTTAGATATCTGGAGGTCTCAGCTCAGTGCCGATAATAAGCAGGCTAACATCAATATGGCCGAATGCCACGATATCATTAAAAAGCTTAGTTTTAAGGCTTTTGAGGCAAAAACAAAAGTGCTGATCATGTGGTTGCCCGAGTTTTTGGATAAAGAAGGGAACGCATTGCTGAAAATTATTGAAGAACCACCTGCTCATACGCTTTTTATACTTATAGCACAAAATCAAGAGCAGATTCTTTCAACCATATTGTCGAGAACCCAATTGGTTAAAATACCTAAACTAACCGATACCGACATTACGGCTTATCTTATGGAAAAGGCAGGTGTTTCTCAAAATCTTGCCGAAGAATTTAGTTTTTTGGCAGATGGCAATTTAATAGAGGTCAATACGCTGGTAAACGATATTTCTAATAATAACGCAGGTTATTTTGCAGAATGGTTAAGAATGGGTTATGGCAATAAAGTAAGCGCAATGATTGCTTTTACAGAAACGGCCGCATCATGGGGTAGGGAAAACCAAAAAAACTTTTTAAGGTACGGGATTAATTTTTTGCGAGAGTGCAGTTTAATATTAAGCGGGGCAGAAAACTTGGTAAAACTACCGCAAAGTACCATGGAAGTGGCACAGAAACTTTCTGTTCATGTGCTGAGCATGCCTATGATAGAAGCATTGGTAAGCGAACTGGAAAAAGCACATTACCATATAGAAAGAAACGCGAATCCGAAAATTCTGTTTTTAGATGTATCTTTACAGCTGGTGAAAATTATTAAGTTTAAATCACTCCCGCAAGGGAATCAATATATATACAATTAAATATGGGATGTGGAAGTTGTTCATCGGGCGGAGGTTGCGCTCCAGCCGGGTGTAAAAGTAATGGCTCCTGCCTAACCGGCGGCTGCCAGAAAATGGAAGTTTACGATTGGCTGTCTGATTTAGATATGCCTTCTAATTATATACCTTTTCAAGTTATAGAAGTAAAATTTAAAGGCTCTAGAAAAGAATTCTTTTTAAATAGCGACAACATTTACCTAGAGATAGGCGAACTGGTAGTTGTAGAGGGACCAACCGGAGGATATGACGTAGGTCATGTTTCTTTAACGGGAGAATTGGTGCGAACTCAGTTAAAAAGAAAAAAGACTCAGGTAGATCAAGTAAGCAGAAAAATTTATAGAAAAGCTTCAGAAGCTGATGTTGAGAAATGGAAACAGGCCAAAGACCTTGAGTGGGAGACCATGCATAAAGCAAGAACACTGGCGCTTGATTTAAATCTCTCTATGAAGATTAGTGATGTAGATTACCAAGGCGATAAAACCAAGGCAACCTTTTTTTACACGGCAGAAGGTAGGGTAGATTTTAGAGAGCTAATCAAACGGATGGCTGAGGCATTTCGTATCCGTATAGAAATGCGCCAAATAGGCATGCGTCAAGAAGCTGGTCGTTTAGGTGGTATTGGTTCTTGTGGAAGAGAACTATGCTGTTCAACATGGCTTACTAATTTTAAAACGGTTTCAACAGCGGCGGCAAGATATCAGAACTTATCTTTAAATACCTTGAAATTGGCAGGTCAGTGTGGCAAGTTAAAATGCTGCTTAAATTATGAGCTAGACACTTACTTAGATGCTTTAAAGGATATTCCAGAAAAAGTAGATTCGTTGATTACCGAGACAGGTGTAGCTAGGTTGCAAAAAACAGATATCTTCAAAAAACTGATGTGGTTCAGCTATTCTCATCAAGAAGACTGGATTCCTTTGAAAGTGGATCGTGTTAAAGAAATCATGGCCATGAATAAGAAAGGAGATAAACCTTCTGACCTTAAAGATGAAGCTGTTGAAATTAAAACATCAGCCGTAGTCGAGATCGTACATGACTATGAAAATGTGGTTGGCCAAGACAGCTTAACGCGTTTGGATGATAAGAGTAAGAACAGAAATAGAAATAAGAAGCGAGGAGATAAAAATAAACCTGTTCAGCAAACTACNNAGCAACGCGGCTAAAAAGAATAACAGAAATAACCGTAACAGGAATCGTAACCGAGGTAGAAACAGGTCTAATTCTCAGAATTCTTCCCCTTCAGATAATGAATAAAATATACTGCCTTTTATTTTTTATTGTTTCAGCAGGATTTTCGGCCTGTAACATAAATACGGTTGCAGACAGCACACAAAGTGTTTCGGGAAATAACTGGTTGTATAATAATCCGGCAAAAGTACAATTTGAAATTACCGATACCCTAAAGACTTATGCAGTAAAATTTAACTTAAGACATACGGTAGATTACCGCTATTCTAACCTATTTGTGCTAGTTGCGGTAAGAGGCAAAGATATAAGTAAAAAGATAAGGTATGAGCTAAAACTGGCTACGCAAACAGGAGAATGGCTAGGAAAAGGCTCAGGAGATATTTATTCTAAAGAATTTACGTTATTGAAAGACTTTTCTTTTAAACATGCAGGAACGTACACGATAACGATAGAACAAAACATGAGAGATAACCCGCTTGTAGGAATCAGTGATGTAGGGATACAGGTGGTTAAAAATTAGCATTATGATGAAAAGAATTTATATGGTATTGTTTGCATTACTGGTTAACACGTATGCAAATGCTCAGGGAATTAACTTTATGGATAACCCCAAGTGGGAAACCGTATTGGAAAAAGCTAAAAAAGAAAATAAGATCATCTTCTTAGATGCTTATGCTACATGGTGCGGTCCATGTAAACAAATGGAATCAGACGTTTATGTTAAGAAAGAAGTTGCCGATTTTTATAATGCCAACTTTGTTAATGTAAAAATTGATATGGAAAAGGGAGAAGGCGCCATGCTTGCAGACAGGTACTATGTAAATGCTTATCCGAATTTGGTTTTTATCAATCCTGATGGGGCAATGATACACAAAGCTGTTGGATTTAGAGCAGCAGAAGATTTTGTTTCTTTGGGAAAAGAGGCCAAAAATCCAGAAACCCAATATTATACGCTAAAAAAGAAAGCATTAGAACTATCTAATGCGCAGTTTTTGGTTTTTGCTGAAAAGGCTATGGAGTTTGAAGATGACGATCTTTTTGAAATAGGGGAAAGTTATCTGGCCAAACAACCTGATATCTTAGCCAATGCCGATTTGATCAACTTGGTTATGAAATATCTCCCAACACTGGGTGATGAAAAGAACCTTAAATATTTTGCAGATAACAAAAGCAGAATATTAAGAGAGGGTATTTATACTGAGGCCGACTTTGAAAGCCGCTTGGTTGATTTAACTTTACAATATGCTATGTCAAGCAAAGTTCAGTTTTCTGATGACCTCGATTTTGATATTGTGAAAAATCTATTGGATAAATATGTGCCACAAAGCTCGTTTTTTATCTATAACTATTTTAGGGCACAATATTTTCTTGGCAACAAAGAAGTAGCTCCGGCAATGGATGCGGTAAACCAGATTTTAAATAACCCTTCAAAATCAACCTATGCACAAATTTGCAATGCTGTTATGGCCTTAGGCCCTGTTTTTTTCGAGAACGGGAAATTAGATGAAACTTTCAAAAAACTTGATGAGATCCCTGTACCTGAGAACGAGAAAGATTTAGCTTACTTAAAAGACTTTACAAAAGCAGTGGTGTATAATAAGACCCAACAACAAGATAAGTTTAAAATGGTGGCTGATAACATCCTGAAAAATGATAAAACACCTAAGGATGTAAAATTTATTATAGAGCAATACCTGAATAAGAAATAACCATCTTATTTATAAGAAAACAAAAAAGCCACAGGAATAACCCTGTGGCTTTTTTTGTAGTATTATTTTAGAATTTATAACAATGGAAATAATTGCTCTAAAGCCATTCCTCGGCTACCTTTTAGCAGTACCAAGAAGTCTTTAAAAGGGTTTTTATTCAGATAATCAGCAGCTTCGGCAGTATTGCTAAAAAACAAGGCATTGTAAGTGTCTTTAAGCGCATAAAAGTTGCTGCCAATAAATATTACCTGTTCAGCATTGCTTTGTAATGCGGTTTCTATAATATTCTTGTGCTGGGTGGCAGATTCTGGGCCCAATTCAAACATATCGCCCAGTATGATCAATTTTTTACTGGCATCCAATGTTTTTATGTTGGTCAAAGCTGCGGTCATGCTACTGGGATTGGCGTTATAATAATCACAGATAACCGTGTTCCTTTCGGTTTTGGTAACTTGCGAGCGGTTATTTACCGGGTTGTAATTTTCAAGTCCTTGATTAATTTCTTGAGGAGTTAACTTAAAGTAGGTACCAATACATATGGCGGCCAGCACATTTTCAAAATTATATTTTCCCGTTAAATGGGTAGAAGCATGGTAAGTATGATTGTCATGAGCCCATTCAATTTCAAGGAATGTATTATGCTCTTTTAAATAACCACTTACATAATTAGAAGCATCTAAGCCATAATATACCTTGTTGTCTAAATTGTGTTTTTCAGACATTTCTACCAGATGCGCGTTATCCCTATTTATAAAGGCTGTACCGTTATGATTTTTCAAATAGGCATAAATCTCCGCTTTCCCCTTTTTAACGCCCTCAAAGCCTCCAAATCCTTCCAGATGGGCCATGCCGACATTGGTGATCAATCCCAGTCCGGGTTGAGCAATTTCGCATAGTTGCTCAATCTCCTTTTGGTGATTTGCGCCCATTTCTACAATAGCTATTTCTACTTCGTTTGAAATGGATAAAATAGTTAAGGGAACACCAATATGGTTATTCAAATTGCCTTTGGTTGCATAAGTTTTAAATTTTTGGCTTAAAACGGCATTGATCAACTCTTTTGTTGTTGTTTTACCGTTACTGCCCGTTAAGCCTATTACTGGAATATTTAGCTGTTGGCGGTGGTGCTTGGCCAATTCTTGTAATGCAGAAAGTACATCATCTACCAAAAAGTATCTTTCGCCTTTATTGAAGGCCGAATTATCAACTACAACATAAGCTGCACCCATTTCCAATGCTTTCTCGGCAAAGGTATTCCCGTCAAAATTTTCTCCTTTCAAAGCAAAAAAGATGCAATTTTCGCTAATAAGTCTTGTGTCTGTGCAGATTTTTGGGTGTTTTAGGTAAATCTGATAAAGCGATGTAATGTTGTGCATATTAGAGTTTTTGATACGGTAAAATTACAAAGGAAGCAAAGAAATAAAATATTCTTTTAGTAATATTGATAAACAAAAAAATTATGAAGTCTATTTTACTGTTTTCTGTTTCCCTGCTTTTTATTGCAAATATTGCCAATGCTCAGGTACAAAGCCCAGATGATTTTTTGGGATACCATCTAGGTGAGCATTTTACAAACCATCAAAAAGTAGTCGATTACTTTAAATATATAGCTAAAAACGCAGAAAACGTAAAAGTGGAAGACTATGGAAAGACTTATGAGGGAAGGAGCTTAATCTTAACTTATATCTCCTCTAAAGAAAATATAGATAGATTGGAAGAAATTCGCCGCCAAAATCTTTCTTTAACCCAAAAAGAAACATCGGTGGCATCTAATAAAAAACAGCCTGTTATTGTCTGGTTAAGTTATAACGTGCATGGAAATGAGGCGAGCTCAACAGAAACCGCAATGAAAGTACTTTACACTTTGGTTCAGGCAAAAGATCCGCAAATTAAAAACTGGCTCCAGAACACGGTTGTGATCATAGATCCTTGCTTAAATCCAGATGGCCGTGAACGCTATGTGAACTATTTCAACAGTGTAAGTTCAACTCCACCAGACCTGAATCCTGCTGCAAGAGAACATACAGAGCCTTGGCCCGGAGGGCGAACAAATCACTATTATTTTGATTTAAATAGAGATTGGGCCTGGCAAACACAAATAGAAACCCAGCAAAGGTTAGCACAATACCATAAATGGTTGCCTCAGGTTCATGTCGATTTTCACGAACAGGGCTTTAATGAACCTTATTATTTTGCACCAGCAGCAGAACCCGTACATGAGCAGGTTACGGGTTGGCAAAAAGAGTTTCAAGTTATTGCTGGGCAGAACAATGCCAAATATTTTGATGAGAATGGCTGGAGGTATTTTACCAAGGAACGTTTTGACCTTTTGTACCCATCTTATGGCGATACTTATCCTTTATATAATGGGGCAATAGGAATGACTTATGAGCAGGGGGGGATTAGGGCTGGACTTGGTGTGATTACCAATGATGGCGATACGCTTAGACTAAAAGACCGAATAGCACATCATTTTACCACATCTCTTTCTACCATTGAGATTAGCTCTAAATATGCAGATAAACTGCTTTTGGAGTATAAATTGTTTTTTGAAAAAAATAACACGAACCCTAATGGCACCTATAAAAGCTATGTAATTAAAGCTGATAATTTGTACCGAATAGAGCAATTGGCCAATTTGTTAAAGAAGAATCATATCCAATTTGCTTATGGAGGTAATAAACCTTTAACGGGATATAATTTTGCTACTAAAAAGAACGAAAGCTTTAAACTTGAGCGTAATGATTTAGTGATAAATGTGTATCAGCCACAGGCGGTACTAACTACTGTGCTCTTTGAGCCCCAAACTAAAATAACCGATTCTAATACCTATGATATTACCGCATGGGCATTGCCATTTGCTTATAATCTAAATGCCTATGCTTTAAAAGAAAAAATAGAGGGTGTTCATAAAGACCTGTATGTGAAGCAACCCGAAAAAAGGCAAGATCAGAAGCCTTATGCTTGGGTTTTGCCTTGGCAATCTGTTAATGATGCAAGAATCTTGATTGCCTTGCAAAAGAATGGTATAAAAGTACGGATGGCTGAGCAAGCATTTACAGCGAACAGTATGTTGCACAAAGCCGGATCATTAGTTGTTTTAAGAGCTGAAAATGAAAGGACCATTAAGGGAATAGAGGGTGTAATGAGTACATTTTTTACAGATCATAAAGCCAATGGTTATGTGTTAACATCAAGCCATGTAGAAAAAGGCAAAGATTTTGGGTCTTCAGGTTATCCGTTGTTAACGGCTCCTAAAGTAGCTGTTGTAGCAGGACCAGAGGTAACATCGCAATCTTTAGGAGAAATTTGGCATTTCTTTGAAACAGAACTGAATTATCCTTTATCAGTTGTTAACTTTCAAAGCTTGCCGTATATGGATAAAAGCAATATCAACACGCTTATCTTACCAGATGGAGGGTATAATGATAAGATCGCAGAACAATTGTTACCGTGGATAAGCGCTGGTGGTAAGCTGATACTTGTTGAAGATGCCATTAATTCTTTCGTAGAGAAAAAGCCCTATAACATCAAACTAAAGTCTGTTACACAAACAAATAAAACCCAAACTACTAATGTGACCACATATAGTAAAAGAGAGCAAGATGATTTTGAGAATGCCATCCCCGGGGCTATTTATAAAGTTTATATGGACGATACCCATCCACTTACTTTTGGATTAGGCAAAGACTATTATACTTTAAAAACAGACGATAAACTCTATGAAATCTCTAATGATGCTTTCAATGTAGGGCTTTTAAAAGCAGATAGCTATACTTCTGGTATTGCTGGTCAGACGGTAAAAAACAAATTGTCTTCAGGCGGAACGCTATATCGCACACAGTCTGTGGGCAAAGGAACAGTTATTTACTTGGCTACCAATAGCCTTTTCAGAAATTTTTGGGAAGCCGGAAAACAAATGTGGGTGAACGGAGTGTTTTTGTTCTAGGGGCGTTAGAACGGCTTTGTTGAGATTAACGCGTTATTTTATAAGCCATAGGGTATGCCTAGAAACTTGTTAGCGATACCTTAATTGAGTAAGATAATTTTCCTAAAAGCAAAAGGCAGCAAAAGCCGCCCTTATTACGCTATAAATGAGAAATTAATAAAAACTCTACCTTATTTTTCTTAAAATTAAAGGTAAGAATGATGTTAATTAATAGAGTTATAATAAGTTAAAATGGAAACTACATCCGCTTCTTTTTTGAAAGATAGTCTTTTTGAAGCGGCGTAATCTTTTACTTTATTTGCTTTGTCTGCTAAAAAAGGCATCAACGCTTTTTCATTAAGGCCCTTAATCTCTTCGAATTGACCACTTTTTGAATTTAATATAAAGAAAGTATAAAATTCCTCTATCTGCTGTTCGGTGATGGCAGAATTATATTCCCTTTTAGTTATTAGTCTTTTACGATATTTCTTTAATAAAGAAACGCTACCGTTATATACCAGTTCTAAAAAGTCATTTTCTTTGGATTGTTTTAGTAATGAGTTTCTAGGTAAAAATATACCTTCTGAATCATTAAATTTAAACTCGACTGGTCTTGAGCTAAATTCAAAACCTTCAGCATCAGAGGTACGATCTTTTTTAAAAATTAATACATCTCTAACAATATCGTATTTCAAAAGTATGTTATCATACTTGCTTTGATTTTCTAAAATAACCGACCCTTCTTTCCAGCCATCAAATAAATAAGGGTTCCCAGCTACATTTGAATAATTTCCTTTAATGGGTTGCCCGTTTAAATCTTGTAGATAAAACGTTGTTTGTGCATTACCAAAAAGAACTGAGAAGGTAAGGATTGTTAAAAAGCTAATTAGTTTCATGTAGATACAAGTAAGCACAAGTGGAATTCCACTTGTGCTATAAATTTTAATGGGTTAATTGATTCTGACCTTATTTCCACTCATCATCCTGATGAAGATTGGTGTTTACATTAATCGCAGTTTGCGAGAATGGCATCCACCATTTTTTATCTGTTACGGCAAGTGTTCTGTATTGGGCAGGGATAAGAGTTCCCGAACCGTCTGCAAATTCGCCATGAGTAGCATCCCTGTTAATAGGAACATTTCTTCTTTTTAAGTCATAGAACCTGTCATTTTCGAATGCTAGCTCTAATCTGCGTTCTAAATAAATAGCATTTAATAATGCCGTACCTGTTTCTCCAGGAGAAACAAATCCTGTATATCTATTAGACCTCAATTTATCCAATGCAGTTAATGCTTTGGCTTCATTCTTAATTGAGCTGTTTTGAGCATATGCCTCAGCTTGATTCAATAGAACTTCTGCGGTTCTTAGTACTTTGAAGTCTAATATATTGGCTGTGGTAGCAGGTCTTTGTAAATACTTGGCAACGTGGTTGTAAACAATGCCATTATAAGGCGATACCGAAAAGTAAACGCTTTTTCTTATATCATTCGCTTGATAAAGAGAAAAGAAATCGAAAGTAGGTACATATTCCGATTTAATACCCTCTGGAACTGTCTGACTGTAAAAAGTACCAATTTTTACATTATCCACGTCTAACATTTTAATTTTAAACAAAACACCTGTTTCGGTTTGATCTGTAAAAATCTGAGATAGGTTGGCTTGAGTACCAGGATTATCAGATGTGGCTAAACAGCGATCAGCAGCAGCACCTGCATTTACAAAGTCATTTTTGTAAATGTAAATTCTAGATAATAACCCAGCTACCGCAGGCTTATTCAATCTTCCAACACCATTGGTTGTGGCTATTAAACTTTCTGCTTCGGTAAGGTCTGCTAAGATTTTTGCATATGAATCTTTCATTGTACTTCTCGATGCTAACAAAGAAGCATCAGTAGAGGTAACATAAGGGATTCCTAAATCTGTATTCTCTGTAGCAGCAGTATATCTCTTGGCAAACAATCTTAATATGTCAAAGTGAACCATTCCTCTAATAGCTAATGCTTCGCCTTTATAATTATTCTTGGCTGTTCCATCAGGCAATTTGTTAATGTTCTCTAATATTGCATTAGCTCTACGAATAACAGAATAGCCATTGTCGTATAGTCCTGAAGTTGAGTTTGAGGAATAATTCCATTGCCAAGTTGACTGGTATGACTTTCTTCCAGATTGAACAATGATCATGTTGTCTGAAAGGATATCGCCAAAAAGAACAGATTCTCCTCCTAAGTAAGACCCACTGCCTCTCAAACCAGAGTACATACCTCTTGCAGCTTGAGCAAAATCTTCGGGGTTGTTAAATACAATTTCTGTAGAAACACCATTATAAGGTGTTTTTATTAAATCTTTATCGCATGAACTAAGAAGAAAGCCCAATAAAGTTCCTATATATAATATGCTTTTTTTCATTTTTAATTTCTCCTTTTATAATGTTAAGTTAATGCCAAAAGTGTATGCTTTTGATGGAGTATATGGATATACTGATAATACACCTGGTTGGTCAGATCTTTCATTATTTCCTGTTCCAACTTCTGGATCTCCTTTATACTCTTTAGCCCATGTCCAAAGGTTGGTTCCTTGAAGGAATAATCTAACATTTTGGATTTTTGCTTTGCTGATTAAAGACTTTGGCAAGCTATAGCTCAACATTACATCTCTTAAACGTAAATAATCTCCTTTTTGAAGGTATTTATCAATAGCATCGGGTTGTGGTTGGCCTAATACTGGTTTTGCGTAGTTAACGATGTCTCCTGGTTTTTTCCAGTAGTTTAAAGCGTCTGCTGCTTGTGGAGTGCTAGGGTCATTACCGTTATTTACCAAATCTCTCCATGGCACATTATAGATGTAATTTCCAAAGTTATAATATAAAGAAGCTGTTAATTCTAAACCTTTATAGGCAACAGAGGTACCAAAAGTTCCAAAATACTTTGGTTGAGCAGATTTACCTTCTAACATTGCTTTATTTGCACCTGTGCTAGAGAAGGTGCTAAATTTATTTCCTGTCAAATCATACCACTGCTCGGCTCCTGTTTGTGGGTCGATACCCGCCCATCTAGTTAAGAAAAACGTGTTTATTGGTTGTCCAACTCTTAATGTAGTATATGATCCAGGTATCTCTTTTACATCTCCATAGATCTTGGTTAACTTGTTAGAGTTATGAGATAAATTCCAACTTAATGACCATCTTACGTCTTTATTTCTAATTACGTCGCCATCAAGGGTAATTTCGTATCCTTTGTTTTTCATCTCTCCAACATTCTCTAAACGAGAGGTGAAACCTACGGTTGAAGGTTTAGGTACTCGGTATAATAGGTCGCTGGTTTTCTTGTCGTAATATTCTAATGTTCCTCTTAATCTACCGTTAAATGTAGAGAAATCTAGACCTAAGTTATACGAGAAGTTGGTTTCCCAGCTTAACTTACTGTTTCCTAATCCTGTTTCGGCTATTATGCTCTGACCATTATATTTTCCAAATCCAAAAACACCTTGAGAGTCATAGTTACCAATCTGGTTGTTACCAGTTTTTCCTACAGACGCTCTAAGTTTTAATTCGTTAAACCAAGCTCCTAAGTTGTTTTTTGTAAAATCTTCTGCTATAACATTCCATGCCAAACCTGTAGACCAAAAAGTACCATAGCGATTATTTACCCCAAATCTTGAAGAACCGTCTCTTCTCAATGAAGCATCAACAAAGTATTTTTGTCTAAAGTTGTAACCTAATTTACCAAAATAAGATACCTGTGCCCAATCGCTTTTAGCAGATGTTACTGAATTAGGAGTAGCACCATTGTTTTGTGTATCGTATTTAGGATCTTTAGATGGATACCCTTTACTGTTAAATTGGTAAGAAGATGCTTGACTCTCTAAAAATTCAAATCCGATTAAGCCACTTAGCTCATGATTTTGGTCAAGCTTTTTGCTATAAGAAGCAGTATTACTCCAAATATAGAAGAAGTTCTCACTTCCAAAATCGTTTTTATATCCTGGAGCTGTAGTACCAAAGATAGCTTGATCTACTGGAGAACCCGGAACATAGAAAGTACCTCCGGCATTTTTTGAATAAGTAGCTCCTAAGCTAGTTTTCACTATTAAATCTTTAATTGGAGTTAAATCTGCAAATACTCTTCCTGTACTATATAGTGTGTTTGATTTTGCAGGAGCATCTAATATTGATTGAATTGGATTTAATCCTTGATTTGTTCCGTTATAAGTTCCTGTAGTAGGATCAATTAGTGGTTCATAAGAGTTTATGAAATAATAAGAACCAAAAGGAGATAGTACGTTATAACTTTCTCTAACGGATTGATCTTGTGTATAAGATGTGTTTAGATTGGTTCCTAATTTTAACCATTTCTTCGCGTTATACTCAACGTTTATTCTTCCACCTGTTCTTTTGAAAGAAGAGCCATAGGCAGCTATACCGTCTTCTGCATATCTATTAAAGTTAATGTAATAATTAATTTTATCAGATACTCCAGACAAACCTAATTGGTGTTCTTTTACTTTACCTGTTCTAAACAAAATATCTCCCCAGTCATTTTCTCTGCTTTTAAGAATGTCGTACATTCTCTGTCTTTCGCTATCGTTTAAGGTAAACAATCTTGTTCCAACCGAACCCGTTGTAGGGAAAGATGTATTTCTTTGAAACTCTCTTGTTATCTCCCTGTTTTGATAACCTAAATCATATTCGTATTTAAGTTTTTCATCGATATTCATCAGGTCGAAGTTGTCTGTATTTCTTTTTCTTTCTCCATATTGAAATGAATAAGTTAATTTAGGCTCTCCAGATGTTCCTTTTCTAGTTGTAATTAAAAGCACACCGTTAGCAGCCCTAGATCCATATATAGCGGTAGAAGAAGGGTCCTTTAATAGAGTAACGTTTTCTATATCATTTGAATTTATTGAAGCTAAATTGGGAGCATCAATACCGTCAATAATGATTAGAGGAGCATTACCAGCAGTTAAAGAGTTAGTTCCTCTCACCCTTAGGAAAGGTGCGTCTCCCGGTTTTCCACTATTTCCTAAAACCATTAACCCCGGGGCTTTGCCTTGCAAGGTATTCGCTAAGTTTCCATTAGGAACGTTTGCAAATACTTCTCCCTTTACCGAACTCTGAGCACCTGTGTTACTTAGCTTGGTTTGAATGCCATATCCAGTAACAACTACCTCAGATAAGATTTTAGAATCATTTTGCAAAGAAATATTAAAATTGGTTTTTGAGCCAATAACGATTTCTTGTGTAAGAAATCCGATGGATGAAATTTGCAATATGGTTGCTTTTGCAGGCACCTTAAAAGAAAAAGAGCCATTCGAGCCTGTAGAAACACCGACATCAGTTCCTTTCACTTTTACACTTGCCCCTGGGATAGGTAATCCATCTTCTTTTGCGGTAACCGTACCAGTAATTGTCCTTTCCTGTGCCATGGCAGCACTGGCCACGAACAGGAGAATGAGCAAACTCTGTAGAAGTTTTTTCATAAATTAATAAAATTTATGATGAAAAAAAAGGCTTTTAATTGGGTTTATATATTTGATAATCAATTAAATAACTTTTTATTTTTGTTTGATTATTTTTTTTGAGAAATGTTTTTTGAAGGCTATTTTATATGGTTTTTTTTAAAAAAAGAGGTGTTAATTTGCTTATAATTTATGCACTCCTTTAATATATATTACGTAATATTACAAAGGCCGTAAGAGTAGATTAACAAATTATTTAAGGGCATGATACTACTGAAATATCAGCGATTAGAAGACTTAAGTCGGGGGTTTTATAAACTGTTTGTGAAATGGGGAATACAAGAAAGTATTGCTGAGTTGATCAATATGTTTATCCTTATTTTGGCGGCACTCTTACTTATTACGCTTAGCCAATATTTATTACGCCGCATATTGCGTCTTATCGTTATCCAAACCATCAGAAAAACCAATAATGAATTTTTTAAGGGGCTTTTAGAAAGCAAAGTACCCTATTACCTGTCTCTTATTGCCCCATTATTTATCATAGATATTGCTGTCCCCCTTATTTTTAAAGAACAACCTACGGTAATTAAATTTTGCAATGTGCTTGTAGAAATTTATACTGTGCTGGTTTTTGTATGGGTTATCATAGCCTTGGTTAAAGCAGGGGCTAATGCTTTAAAATCTTTGCCTTCTTACAAAACTAAACCTATAGAAGGTTATCTACAGGTAATTAGAATAGGATTATATCTAGCAGGTGTGATTTATCTTTTCTCTAATCTTACGGGGAAATCTCCAGCTGTGTTTTTTACCACAATGGGAGCTATATCGGCTATTCTTCTGTTAATGTTCAGAGATGTTATTATGGGCTTTGTTGCCAGTATACAAGTAAACACCAATGATATTGTACGCATAGGCGATTGGATTACGATGCCTAAATACGGTGCAGATGGAGACATTTTAGAGATAAATCTTACCACGGTTAAGGTACAGAATTTCGATAAGACCATTACAACGATTCCAACTTACGCGCTTATTTCAGATTCATTTCAGAATTGGCGAGGTATGCGACAGGCAGGAGGGCGTAGAATAAAAAGAGCTATTCATATTAAACAATCGAGCATACGATTTATCAAGCCTGAAGAATTAGAAAAATTTAGCCGTATACAACTGCTTACCTCATATATTGAGCATCGGCAAAAAGATATAGAAAAACATAATACCCGTGTTAATGCCGATAAAAGTTTACCTATTAACGGTCGTAACTTAACCAATGCAGGTTTATTTAGAAAGTACATAGATAATTATATTACCAACCATACAGGTACACATAAAAGGATGAGCATGATGGTACGCCAACTGGCCCCAACTGAGCACGGCCTTCCTATAGAATTATATGTGTTTACCAATACTATTGTATGGACAGAATATGAATACATCATGGCCGATATCTTTGACCATATTATTGCGGCAGCACCTTATTTTGATTTACAAGTGTTTGAATTGGAAGCCGCAGGCGATATAAAACGTGTAGAAATGTATAATTAGAAAACTATAATTTTTTATATTTGCGCCCAGTTGGCCCTGTAGTTCAACGGATAGAATAGAAGTT
>DDEP01000214.1 GCA_002336465.1 Pedobacter sp. UBA1951 | reverse complement strand
ACTAATCTACAAGTATGTTTAAACTAAATTTAAAAATAGCATTACGCAACTTATGGAAAAATAAGTCTTATACAACCATAAATATATTGGGTTTAGCATTGGGCTTGGCAGGTTTCATGACAATTTTAACCTATGTGAACCGAGAAACAGGTTATGATAAATGGAATGAAAAGCTATATCGTACCTATAGGGTTGGAAGAGCAGAAGTTCAAAACGGGGCAGAAAGTAAGGGGCCAAAGATAAAGGCATTGTTTGCTAAAATGTTGAATGAGCAGTTTCACGAGGTAGAAAAGGTTGCTGTGGGGCATTTAGAAAACAGAAGATATTTATATGGAACGAATGATGTTTCAAAACCTACCGAAAGATCGGCAACAGCAATGGTCGACAGTAATTTTCTGGAAGTTTACCCACTTGAACCGATAAAAGGAAGTGTTGCCGAATTTAACGCTTCTCCTAATGCCATAGCCATAAGTTTAAGCTGTGCTAAAAAATATTTTGGTAATGAAGACCCCATAGGTAAAATCCTGATAAGAAAAGGAGGGTCTAATTTTAAAGATGAAAACTTAGTGGTAAAAGCAGTATGGGATGATCAGAAACAACCATCGGTCTTTAAATTTGATGTTATTACAAAATTAGACACCAAAATATATGGTGATCAGCTGTTAGGCGTCTTTTTCTCTACCATGTTTACCGTAAATAAAAATGTAGATATTAAACAACTGTTTGAGAGAATAAACAACCAGTACCTAATAGAAAGCGCCAAACTGGCAAGTAAGAACAGTAGTGCTACATTTAACCCAAGTATAGAAGAAGCCAAAGAAATCTTAAAAAAGGAAGAAGGAATTACCAGTTCTAAAGTAATTATAGAAGCCGTTCCAGATATTAATCTTACTTCGCATTATTCATCAGATAACCCAAAGCAAAAGAGCATTTATATCTTGGCAACCTTAGCAGGTTTCTTGATCTTTATTTCATGTGTAAACTACACCAACATGGCTTTGGTTTTAGCACAGAGCAGGGCCAAAGAAGTTGGCGTTAAAAAAGTATTAGGCTGTTTCAGAATAGATCTTACCAAGCAATTTCTGTTAGAAACCGCAGTTCAATGTATAGGCGCATTTTTAATTGCATTGATGTTGGTAGAGCTCTTTATGCCATCTATAAACCTGATGATTAATGATAACCTCAGGTTTTTTGATGGTTACAATACTTTTAAAGTATTACAGCAGTCTTTGTTACTTTTAATAGGCGTAATTATCATAGCAGGTTTGTACCCTGCGCTTATTTTATCGGGTTATGCACCCGTTAAAGTACTTAAGGGAAACCTCAGTACATCAAAAAAAATTGGGACATTCAGAAAAGTGCTGATGGTTTCACAATTTGCCATTGCCGCATCATTAGCTATTAGCTTTTTAGTGGTTTATGCCCAATTGCAATACATGAAAAATAAGGATTTGGGTATAGAGCCAAAGCTGCTGGTAAATCTGGGTGTTGCAAATCACAAGCATAGAAATCTCAATCCCAATGAGTTTGAAAGCATAAGACAGAGATTGCTAACTATTAAAGGCGTAGAAGATGTGTCAAGGTCTGTTGATATGCCAATTAATGATTCTGGTTTTGAAGACGATATTGAATTTAGAGGCATAAAACAGAAAGTAGATGCCAAGTACACGGATCCTAACTATTTGTCGGTAGTAAAGGGAAAGATAATTGCTGGTAGAGGTTTTTCAGCCCAAAAAATGAGTACAGATACGCTCAACAGCGTGGTTATTAACCAAACGCTCTTTAACAAACTGGCTTTATCTCCTAATTTGGATCAGCAGATTGGAATTTATGTGAACGATGAGCTTAAGAAATTTAATATAATAGGCGTGGTAAAAGATATACAGATATATGGATTTGAAACCAAAATTAATCCCACTATCTATTTAACAACCGATTTTAAATTTCACTGGCGTCAGAATATCATTATCAGAATAAATGCACATAATATAACTGAAACCATTGGAGATATTAAAAAAACATGGCGACAAATAGAACCGGGAGAAGAGCCAAGCATCAGCTTTGTAGATGAGATAGTAGCAAAAATGAATTTAAGCTATGAAATATCAGGTAGGCTCATTTTCTTGTTTGGTAGTCTAACCCTTTTGGTATCGCTGTTTGGCTTATTGAGCATTGCGGCCTATAGCGCAAAAATAAGGCTTAAAGAAATTGCCGTAAGGAGAGTGCTGGGAGCATCTACAGGTTCGTTGCTCAAATTACTGAACAAAGATTTGGTAAAACTTGTTCTCGCGGCCAACATCATTGCCGATGTACTGGCTTATATCTACATGAGTAACTGGTTTAAGGTTTTTACCTATCGCATAGAAATGCCTTTTATCCTTTTCTTGAGCGTAAATATAGCTTCTGTTTTATTGGCCATAGCTATTGTTAGCTTGCAAAGCATGAGGGCGGTAAAAGCTGATCCGGTAAAAATGCTTAAATATGAATAGAGTTGAGGAAGTAAAAAGTAAATAGCCCGGATTGCGTATAACGATCAACGAGCAACAATTAACGAGTAACGACCAACGAAAGACGAAAAAAAGCTGCATAATACCTATTTTTGCAGTATGCAAAAGAGCTTTACAGATCAGTTGGGCAATACCATAACCCTAAATTACCCACCCAAACGTATTGTTTCGCTGGTGCCTTCGCAAACAGAACTCTTGTTTGATTTGGGCTTAAATGATGAGGTTGTAGGAATTACTAAGTTCTGTATTCATCCTATCGAAAAATTTGCTTCTACACCAAAAATAGGAGGAACGAAAAAGCTTAAGATAGATGAAATTAGAGCCTTAAAACCCGATTTGATTATAGGTAACAAAGAAGAAAATACCAAACAAGACATAGAGCAGTTAATGCAAGAATTTCCGGTATGGATGAGCGATATTTATACACTTGAAGATGCGCTTACTACAATTACCGAAATAGGAGAGTTGGTAAACCGACAACCTGAAGCTTCTTATTTGAACTACCTCATTAAAAATGGATTTTCCGACTTGCAAAGCTTAGCGGCTCAATATGCAATTTCTTTAAGCGCACTTTATCTGATATGGAAAAAGCCCTATATGGCTGCTGGTAAAAATACTTTTATTGATGATATACTCACAAAAGTTGGGCTTATAAATGCGATTCAAGAAGAACGTTATCCCGAATTAAGCATAGAGGATATTAAAAACATTGCTCCAAAAATGATTTTGCTATCATCAGAACCCTACCCGTTCAAACAGCAACATATCGATGAACTGGCGGCACAATTGCCTCAAACCAAAGTGTTGTTGGTAGATGGAGAGATGTTTTCATGGTATGGTAGCAGATTGGTAAAATCGGTACAGTACTTTTTTGATTTTTTGCAAGATATTAAGGATTAATACTTTGCATCTATAAGCTCAAAAAAAGGAGGATTTGAGGCAAAAATAAATTGAAATTAATTTCAATTTATTTTTGTAAATAAAAGCAAAACACTATCTTTGCAATCCGAAATAAATCCTAACTGCGGAAGTGGCGTAATTGGTAGCCGCACCAGACTTAGGATCTGGCGCTTCACGGCGTGGGGGTTCGAGTCCCTTCTTCCGCACAAAAGGTAAACCGTCCATGATTTTATGTCTGGACGGTTTTATTTTAAAAAGACATTTTAAATAATTTATATCGATGTGCGTTTGGGTTTAACTTTATCACCTCAAATCTCATATCTCAATACTCAACTCTAATTGAATAAAATGAACATCACACAGGAGAAAATTGATGATTTAAACGCAGTAGTAAAAATTGCTATCGCACCTGAAGATTACGCGCCAAGAGTAGATAAAGCTTTAAAAGAGCAGGCAAAAAAAGCTAACCTACCAGGTTTCCGTAAAGGAATGGTACCAGTAGGTCACATCAAAAGAATGTACGGAAAAAGCATTCTTGTTGAAGAGATCAACAATATGTTAAATGAGAATATAGGTAAATATTTAACAGATAACAATGTTGAAATCTTAGGCCAGCCGCTACCAAAAGTAGAAGATGAAAAAGATTTTAACTGGGATGGTAACGATACTTTTGAATTTGCATACGAAATAGGACTTGCACCTGCAGTAGATATCGATATAACTTCGAAAGATAAATTTACACAATATAATGTAACAGCAGACGAGGAAACTTTAGCAGAGCGTATCAAAAATATCCGCAAAAGCTATGGTAAAATGACAAATCCAGAAGCTGCTGCCGAAGGCGATGTACTTTATGCTGATTTAGCTGAGCTAGCAGAAGATGGTTCAGTTCTAGAAGGAGGCATCACAAGCACAGGATCTGTTCGTACAGATCTTGTAACCGATAAAAAGATTTTAAAATCATTGATCGGTACCAAAAAAGACGATGTAATTGAATTAGATGTACAAAAAGCTTATGGCAATGATGCAGCAGCAATCGCTAAATTGTTGAACATTACTGATGAGCAAGCAGCAGCAGTAAAATCTAAATTTAAAGTTACCGTTAAAAATGTTAACCGCTTAGAAGAAGCAGACCTTAACCAAGAGTTTTTTGATAAATTGTTTGGAGCAGGTGTAGTAACTGATGAAGAAGGTTTCAATACCAAGATCAAAGAAGAGATTGAAGCTATGTTTAAGCAGGATGCTGATCGTAAATTACAAAATGATATTTACACACAATATTCTGAGCAAACAAAAATGCAGCTACCAGATGAGTTTTTACGTAAATGGTTAAAAGCTACTAACGAAAAATTATCTGATGCAGAATTAGCAGAAGGTTACAATGACTTTGCTAAGAACTTAAAATGGACTTTGATCGAAAACAAGATCGTTAAAGAAAACGATATTAAAATAGAATACAAAGACGTTTTTGAAACAGCTAAGCAACGTTTAGATGCCCAATTTAGAATGTACAGCCCGCAGGCTTTACCTGAAGATCAATTGGCACAATACACAACCAATTTCTTGCAGGAAAAAGAGAATGTAAATAGAATCTTTGAAGAAGTTAAAGCTTCAAAAGTTTTTGATTACATTAAGTCTGTAGTTACTTTAAATGAAAAAGAAATTGCCTACAACAAATTTACGGCTTTAGCGTAATTGTTTGGCGTTAGGCGATTAGCGTTGCCTAGCACCTGCAAGTGCTCTTTGTAAATTGGCTGGATTAATTATCTTTGGTAATGAGCCAATTTAAATTTCAATCGCTTGAGGTTTGGCAATTAGCCATAACAATAACCGACAAATTGTTAGATATAGCTGACCGTTTGTCAGAAAATAAAAAATATAGATTTGCAGAGCAGCTCAATGGGGCTGCTCTTAGCATATCTAATAATAATAGCTAAAGGTTCTGGTTCTACTTCTAACAAAGAGTTTGCTCATTATTTAAATATTGCACATCGGTCTGTATTTGAGAATGCAAATATTTTAGTAGTATTGGAACGTAGAAAGGTAATTTCTGACAATGTATTGATTCATTATCTAGAGTAATTAGATAAATTGGCACGAAAATTAACGAACCTTAGAAAATATTTATTGAAATAATTTAGCTTTGAGATAATACTTAACGCTTATCGCCAAACGCTAAACCCAAGAGAACAATCATGGAAATTAACAAAGACGAATTTAGAAAATATGCAGTTAAGCATCACCGCATAAACGGACTAAACGTTGACAGATTTATTGGCGCTACCAATAACTCACCTAAGTCAATGACCCCATATATCATAGAAGAACGCCAGTTAAACGTTGCACAGATGGACGTTTTCTCTCGTTTAATGATGGATCGAATCATTTTTCTTGGAGATGCAGTATATGACCAGAATGCCAATATTATACAAGCACAATTGCTATTCTTGCAATCGGTAGATGCACACCGCGATATACAGATTTATATCAACTCACCAGGTGGGTCGGTATATGCAGGTTTAGGTATTTATGATACCATGCAATACATCTCGCCTGATGTGGCAACCATTTGTACAGGTATGGCAGCATCAATGGGCGCAGTTCTGTTGGTAGCAGGTGCAAAAGGTAAACGTGCAGCATTGCAACACTCAAGAGTAATGATACACCAACCATCTGGAGGTGCACAAGGTGTGGCATCAGATATGGAAATCAACTTACGTGAGATGCTTAAATTGAAAAAAGAATTGTATGATATTATTGCTCAACACTCAGGTCAAAGTTACGACTGGGTAGAGAAATCATCAGACCGCGATTACTGGATGACATCTGAAGAAGCCAAAACTTTTGGTATGATAGATGAAGTTTTAGGATCTAGTAAATAAGAATGCTGAACAAAAGCGTTAATATATAGTATAAAATAATCATATGGCCAGACAGGGAAGAGATTCACATTGTTCTTTTTGCAATACCCCAAAGAACGAGACATTAATGCTAATAGAAGGTTTAGACGCCTTTATATGTGATAAATGCGTAGGGCAGGCCAGCATATTATTGGCGCAAGAGTTAGGCAATAAAAAAGGAAAAGGGTACGACTCACCAATGGTGCTCTTAAAACCAGCAGAGATCAAGGCACATTTAGATCAGTATGTAATTGGACAAGATGATGCCAAGAAAGTACTTTCGGTAGCGGTTTACAACCACTTTAAAAGATTGGGCCAAAAAGTAGATAAAGATGGTATAGAGATAGAGAAATCTAATATCATGCTGGTAGGCGAAACCGGAACAGGGAAAACCCTTTTGGCCAAAACCATTGCTAGAATTTTACATGTGCCATTCTGTATAGTAGATGCAACCGTTTTAACAGAAGCAGGTTATGTTGGCGAAGACGTTGAAAGTATCCTTACACGCTTATTGCAAGCAGCAGACTATGATGTGGTGTCGGCAGAGAGAGGTATAGTTTACATAGATGAAGTAGATAAAGTTGCCCGTAAAACAGACAATCCATCTATTACAAGAGATGTAAGCGGAGAAGGCGTACAACAGGCATTGCTTAAAATATTAGAAGGTACTATCGTAAATGTACCACCGCAAGGAGGTCGTAAACACCCCGATCAGAAAATGATCGCGGTAAATACCAATAATATTTTATTTATCTGTGGTGGAGCCTTTGATGGTATAGAACGTAAAATTGCCAATCGTTTACGTACAACAGCCGTAGGCTACAAGGTTAAAAAAGACGATGAGGATCTGGATCTTAAAAACCTGTATAAATACATCACTCCTCAAGACCTGAAATCTTTTGGATTAATTCCTGAGTTGATTGGACGTGTACCGGTATTGACACACCTAAATCCTTTAGATAAAACGGCATTGCGCAATATCCTTACAGAACCTAAAAATTCATTGATACGCCAGTATGTGAAGTTGTTCGACTACGAAGGGGTAAAGCTGAGCTTTGATGAAGAAGTTTTAGATTTTATTGTAGATAAGGCTATGGAGTATAAACTCGGAGCCCGTGGTTTACGATCAATATGTGAGGCGATCATGTTAGATGCCATGTTTGAAGTGCCATCAGAAGGCGATGTAAAAGATCTGGAGATTACTTTGGCTTATGCAAAAGAGAAATTTGAAAAAGCAGATTTCAAGAAGCTTAAAGCCGCATAAAATAAATGAAAATCCCGATCTGATCGGGATTTTTTGTATTGAACAATTTATATTAACTTTAAAAGAAAGGAGTATTAAAACATGAACGAAGAAAAAGAGGTAAAGAAACAGAACAAAAGCAAAAAAGCACCACATGAAGTAGAAACTCCGGTAAAGAAAGGTTTAAAATCTAAAGAGGAAATTGTACGTAACTGGCTGCCTCGCTACACAGGTAGAACGCTTGAAGAATTTGGTAATTACATCTTGTTAACCAACTTTAGCAAGTATGTTTCATTGTTCTCTGAGTGGCATGATAACGCACCTATTTACGGATTAGATAAACCTATGCAGAGTGTTACAGCTAATGGCATAACCATCATCAACTTTGGTATGGGAAGCCCGCTGGCAGCAACAATGATGGATCTTTTAACCGCTATACATCCAAAAGCAGTATTGTTTTTAGGTAAATGTGGAGGTTTAAAGAAAAAGAACCAGATAGGAGACCTGATCTTACCTATCGCCGCCATAAGGGGCGAGGGTACTTCTAATGATTATTTACCTGCAGAAGTTCCGGCACTACCAGCCTTCGCATTGCAGAAAGCAATTTCAACTACCATCAGGGATCACTCTCGCGATTACTGGACAGGAACTTGTTACACTACTAACCGTAGAGTATGGGAGCATGATAAAGACTTTAAAAAGTATTTAAAGAGCTTACGTGCAATGGCGGTTGATATGGAAACGGCAACCATTTTTACCACAGGATTTGCAAATAAAATCCCTACAGGAGCCTTACTTCTGGTTTCAGACCAACCCATGATACCTGAGGGTGTAAAAACTGCCGAAAGCGATACTTCTGTAACTGCAAACTATGTAGAAACGCATTTAAGAATAGGTATAGATTCCTTAATGCAATTGATCAATGACGGGTTAACCGTTAAACACTTGAAATTTTAGTGTTTATGTTTTCTGAGTGTACTTTATAAAATGTAAAGAGAGCGAAGAATCTAAGTTGTAACTGAGAGGTTATGAACTTAGGTTTTTCCAAAGCTCGGGAAATCTTAATCTTGGTTATTCTTAGGGTAATCAAACAACAGGAGTTTCCCTGTTCCTCCACTTACCAATTCCCATTCATCAAAAGGAAATTCAATAACTGCCACTCCACAGGTAGGTATATTGCCAATATGCATATCGGTAAGGTAATTCAGCAAATCTGTAAAACCCGGGTTATGACCAAACATGGCTATACGGTCATATTGATTTTCAAAGTCATTAATAATCTTTAATAGGGTTTTTGTATGCGCTTCGTAAATAGAAGAATTGATTTGCAATTGATCTGTAGGTATATTCCACCCTGCGGCAAAATACTTTGCGGTAGTCAATGCTCTTAATGCAGGACTGCTTACCACTAATTGAGGTACAATTGATTTTGAAACCAGTCTTTGTGCCATCTCAGGAGCATTTCTGTGCCCCCTTTCGTTTAGTGGACGGTCAAAATCTTTAAGGCCATGATTTCCCCAGTCAGATTTACCGTGTCTTATGATAAAAAGTTGCTTAGCCATTTTCTAATTTGCTTTTAATTTTTTGAATAACAACTTCTGGTTCAATGAGATCCATACATGCTTTAACGCCGCACAGGCAAGGTTTGTTTCCGTAAATAGAATTTGGCCTATTTGGATGCGCGATCTGTATGCAGTCGTCAATAGATTGCCCATAGCCCAAAAAACCTGCATAAGGATGAGTAGGGCCCCATATAGAAATAACCGGAACACCCATTAGCGAAGCCATGTGCATACCTGAAGAATCCATACTTAGTATTACATCTAAATGGGCAATCAGGTCCAATTCTTCTTTTAAGGAAAATAAGCCAATGGCACTATGAACTTGTTCAAATTCCTGTTCCCACTGTAAAGCAATTTCGGCCTCTTCTTTTCCTCCTCCAAAAATAAAGAGCTTATACCCAAGCTTGTTCAAGCCTGCAATTACTTGTTTCATTTTTTCTAAAGGATAGACCTTATAAATATGCTGCGCAAAAGGAGCAATACCTATCCGTTTAGCTTCGGTTTCAGTAAACCATTGTTTAGCTTTTGCAGGGATGGAAGTTTGCTCACGTTGCAATTGATGGGCTAACTTGATCTTAAAATGCAATGCCCTGAAAACATCAGCATAACGCTCTACAGTTGGTTTTAACTGTACCAGTTGTTTATGGTTTTGACGGGTTAAGGCTTTTTTTTCCTTACGGCCTTTATCTATCCGTTTAATCTTAGTTCCAGACGACCTAAAAAAAGCGGATATAATGCGACTTCTGATGTTATCATGTAAATCTGCTACAGCATAAGGTTTATAGCGCCTAAGCGCTTTAAACAGCCTAAAAAGACCCCAAAAACCTTTGTGTTCATGCTTGGGATCTATGGCATGAAAACTTAAGCGGTCAATTGTGCTGAAGAAAGGTTCAAAAGCCTTTCTGCTTACCATGATAAGTTCGATATCTGGGTTCTGTTCAACCAGTTCTTTTAATACCGAAGCTACCATGGCCACATCGCCCATAGCCGAAAAACGCAGAACGATGATTTTTTTTGTCGGCATGTTACTCCAATACGGTTAAACCTAATGATTTTTATTGTACAGAACAGGGTTTAAAGTTGGATCGTTATACATTTTCATTTGTTTATAAACTTTCATGTATTTCTTTCCTGCTTCAATATCTGTTAAAAGCTCATTTATACTATTAGATAGGTCTGTGCGCTGTGTCAATAATACATCTAATTTTAATTGACATTGAATTTTGTGCGCTTCATCTGCAGTAGGTCTATTTACTTCTTCCTGCATATGATAGATTTTTAAAGCCAAGATAGATAAACGGTCTAAAGCCCAAGCCGGACTTTCTGTATTTACCGTTGCATCGGCCAAAGGTTGTATATGCTGGTATTTATGTAAAAAATAGCTATCTATATATTCTACCATATCAGTTCGCAACTGATTTTGTGCATCAATCCTTCTTTTCCAGTACAAACCTTCACTGGCTTCTATATCAGGATTTCTCACTACATCTTCCATATGCCACTGTGCGGTGTCAATCCAGTTCTTAGCATAAAAAAGGTGCTCTAAACTGTCTTTTGCGTAAGGATTTTCAACAGGATGATCTATTTGGTCAAATTGGTGGTAATCTGTAATGGCTTGGTTAAAAACCTTATTGGCTAATTCACTAATCATGTAACAAAGGTATCTTAAATTTTGGTAAGCAGGATAAACATTTTATAGATCAAGGGTGCTTTTTATCAAAGAAATCAGATATTTCTTCGAGCGTAAAAGCATTTAAGCATTGTGCAGCCGTTAAGCCTCCTTTTCGGGCTACATAAATACCAAAATGCATATCGTTAAAGCCCTCTTTGCGGTGCGCATCTGGATTAACAGAAAGCAGTACACCTTTTTCTAACGCATAACGGTGCCAACGCCAATCTAAATCTAAACGTAACGGATTGGCATTGATTTCAATCACCACATTATTGGCAGCACAAGCATCTATAACTTTTTTAAAATCTACATTATAACCTTTTCTGCTAAGTAGTAAGCGCCCCGTAGGGTGGCCTAAAATGGTGGTGTAAGGATTTTCAATAGCGGTGATCAATCGTTGCGTGGCTTTTTGCTCATCCATTTTTAATTGGCTGTGCACAGATGCCACTACAAAATCGAAAGTTTTTAAAATATCGTCACTGTAATCTAAAGAGCCGTCATACAAAATATCACTTTCTATGCCTTTAAATATTTTAAACGGTGCTAGTTTTTGGTTAAGCTGATCAATTTGCAGATGTTGTTCCATTACCCGCTGTTCGCTTAAACCGTTGGCATAAAATGCCGATTTTGAGTGGTCGCAAATGCCCAAATATTGCAAATTAAGCTGTTCTTTACAGAAAACAGCCATTTCTTCTAAGGTATGCACGCCATCGCTCCAAGTAGAGTGGTTATGTAAACTTCCTTTTAAATCCTGATAGTTGATCAGTTGAGGTAGCTTGTTGAGCTTAGCCAGTTCAATCTCATCAAGTCCTTCGCGTA
>DDEP01000027.1 GCA_002336465.1 Pedobacter sp. UBA1951 | reverse complement strand
TTAAACAATTAAATTATTAAACAATCATAGTTATGGCATTACAAAAAGGAGATAAAGCGCCTTCATTTAAGCTTTACAGTTCGGATTTAAAAGAAGTGTCTTTGCAAGACTATCAAGGTAAAAAGCTAATTATCCATTTCTTTCCTTTGGCTTTTACAGGAGTATGTACAACTCAACTTTGCACAATGAGAGACAGTTTTGGTTATTATAAAGATCTTAATGCCGACATTATAGGTATTTCTGTTGATTCGCCTTTTACTTTGGCTAAATTTAAAGAAGACCAAAATTACCAGTTTCCTTTGCTGTCTGATTTTAACAAAGAAACTGCTAGGGCATATGGCGCAGTTTATGACGAATTTGTATTTGGTATGAAAGGTGTGGCAAAAAGAGCAGCGTTTGTGATAGATGAGAATGGCGAAGTGATTTATGCTGAGGTTTTAGAAGAAGCAGGAAATCTTCCTGATTTTGAAAAGATTAAAACTGTTGTGGCAGGATAAAATTGCTACAGAGATATTTTTTCTCGTTATTGTAGAAAAAAAATTGCGAAATTAATTCTGATGCATTACCTTTGCAGTCCGTTACAAAAACGAGAATGCATTCGTAGCTCAATTGGATAGAGCATCTGACTACGGATCAGAAGGTTTGGGGTTCGAATCCCTACGAGTGCACAAAAGGACATTCATATGAATGTCCTTTTTTTATGCTCAATACTTTGTGTTTCCCCGTTCTTTTAAAGAAATAACAGTTACATATTCTTTCCTTATGTTTGGTTAAATGTGGTTTTTTAGATTAAATAATCCTAGCCATCTAGCGAGTGTTTATTGGCATTGTAAACAAATTATGTCTTATTTGTTAATTTTTGTAGAATCTAATGCCCTAAATAATATTATAAAATTTATATATTTGCAGCTTAAAATAAGGGGTAGGCATTTAGCGTAAAAATTACATTATCTGATTGTTAAACCTTAAATAATTAAACGTTGGCAGCTTTACTTTTTGTTTTTAAGGTAAGGCTTTTTAAAGAAAAGTCTTTATAAAGGCTTAAAAATAAAAGATAGATACTTAAATGCTTAATTTAGTTCTCTTTGGCCCTCCGGGTGCAGGCAAAGGTACCCAATCACAAAAATTGATTGATAAATATCAATTGGTTCACATCTCAACGGGCGATCTATTCAGAGCTCATATCAAAAATCAGACAGACTTAGGTAAACAAGTTAGTCAGCTTATTGCAGACGGAGAATTGGTACCTGATAGCATTACCATTGCTATGCTGGAAGAAGAAGTTGACCGGAATAAAACTGCTAAAGGATTCATTTTTGATGGATTCCCCCGTACAGTTCCTCAGGCCGAAGAATTGGATCGTTTCTTAGAAGGTAAAGGTGCTAAAGTTAACGGTGTAATTGCTTTAGATGTAAATCAGGAAGAGTTAACCCGTAGAATTGCCGAACGTCATAAACTAAACGGAAGACCGGATGACGATGCCGAAAAACTGAAAAAACGTATTGGTGAATACTTTGATAAAACCATTCACGTGTTACCGTATTACGAAACTCAGGGAAAACTGGCAAAAGTTAACGGAATCGGTGAAATTGAAACCATCTTCAACAGCCTTTGTGGGGTTATAGATAGTTTTTAATTAAACAACACAATATTGTACAAATTAGATTTTAACCTGCGGGCAATACCTGCAGGTTAAAATTTTTAATGATATTTATAATTTAATAGTCGTAAATTCATCTTCATGTCCCAAGGTTCAAATTTTGTAGATTATGTAAAAGTATGTTGCCGTTCTGGTAAAGGAGGGGCAGGTTCTGCTCATTTACATCGCGATAAGCATACCGCAAAAGGAGGCCCTGATGGGGGAGATGGAGGTAGAGGTGGGCACATTATCTTAAAAGGATCTGCGCAGATATGGACTCTTCTCCATTTAAAATACCGTAAGCATATTATTGCCGAAAACGGTGAAGGAGGTGGAAGTGCTTTGAGATCAGGTAAGAACGGTAAAGATGAAATCTTGGAAGTACCTTTAGGCACTATTGCTAAAGATGCTGAAACAGGAGAAACCTTATTTGAAATTACAGAAGATGGGCAGACCGAAATCTTAACAGCCGGAGGGCGTGGCGGTTTAGGAAACTGGCATTTTAAAACTTCTACCATGCAAACTCCTCGTTTTGCACAACCGGGCGAACCTGGCAAAGAAGAATGGATGATTTTGGAATTAAAGGTTTTGGCTGATGTTGGGTTAGTGGGATTTCCGAATGCGGGTAAATCTACTTTATTATCAGTTGTATCGGCAGCTAAACCAGAAATTGCAGATTATCCCTTTACTACCATTGTACCTAATTTAGGTATAGTTGCATACCGCGATTCTAAATCCTTCGTAATGGCCGATATACCGGGTATTATTGAAGGCGCATCTAAAGGAAAAGGTTTAGGTTTTAGGTTCTTAAGACATATTGAGCGTAACTCTGTACTATTGTTTATGGTTCCAGCTGATACTAGTAGGAGCATTAATGAGGAGTATCAGATACTAAAACGCGAATTGCACGAATATAACCCTGAATTGATGCAAAAGCCGCATGTTTTGGCTATTACCAAATCAGATTTGCTGGATGAAGAATTGAAAAAGGAAATGAAAAATGACCTACCAAAAATTCCTTATGTTTTTATTTCATCTGTAACACAACAAGGCTTGGTTGAACTTAAAGATATGCTTTGGAAAGCCATCAATACTGAAACTGAAAATTAAATTTATTCTCTGGTAATAATATAATTTTCTAACACCAACATATCCATTTTAGTTCTTAAGAAACAATCTAGCGCATGAGCAGGATGGTTTACAATAGGCTCGTTTTCATTAAAAGAGGTATTTAATAAAACAGGAACATTGGTTTTTTCATANNAATACCTTTTCCATGAAAGGTACATCATCTGTTTGTTCAAAATAAGTTTCAACGTGTTCTTTTAAAATAGAAGGTGCAAATGGCCTGAATGATTCACGTCTTTTGATTTTTGCATTTAAAATATCTTTTGCATCTGTTCGTCGCGGATCTGCAATAATAGAACGATGGCCTAATGCTCGGGGGCCAAATTCTGCCCTGCCTTGAAACCAGCCTACTACACCTGCATTGATTAAGCAATCAGTAACCCGATCAAAAAGCTCGTGATTTTCTAATTTTTCAAACTTTACATTTTTATCAGACAGAAATTCTTTAATATCCTCATCGTTGTATCGACTACCTAAATAACCATGTAGCATAGGTTCGGTTCGAGGTTGTTGCAACAATTGGTTGTAAACCCACAATGCTGCTCCTATACATGTGCCTGCATCATGTCCGGCAGGAGGAATATACAATTGTTTAAAAGGTGTATTCAGTAATATTTTGCCATTTGCAACTGAATTTTGTGCAACACCACCGGCAATACAAACAGCATCTAACCCTGTTTTTACATGAAGGTGTTTTAATAAATGAAAGATAATTTCTTCGGTAATACGCTGTATAGATGCAGCCCAATCTTTATGGTCTTGAGATAGTGGTTCATTAGATTTGCGTGCAGGTCCAAAATCCTTGATCAATTCATCAGAGAATAAGCTATCCATTGCGGGAATTCCCCCTTCCCAAATCATATTTACACCTTTTTTAGGGTGGTTAAAATATTTTAAATCTAGTTCAAAAAGCCCATTATCAGTAGTTTTGATTACTTTTCTTAGTTCTTCCACATATTTAGGCTCTCCATAGGGAGCCAAGCCCATAACCTTGTATTCGTCGCCATAATGAGGAAAACCCAGCCATTGCGTAAAGGTGGTGTAAAAAACACCTATAGAATGAGGGTAAGAAACAGTTTCAAGGACCTTGATGTGATTGTCATTGCCAACACCAGTCATTGTGCTGGTAAAATCCCCAAAACCGTCAATAGAGAGCAAGGCAGCTTTCGGATATGGAGAGGCAAAAAACGCACTGGCTAAATGACTGCGATGATGTTCTACATTATGTATTTGCGCTTTTAACTGTCGAGGTTTAATATTAAAGTGATTGCAAAATTCACTTGTTATGGAAGCCGCTTTCTTTAAATTCTTTACACGGTTAATCATATTATTAATGCTTAACCTGTTTTTAAGTGCTGTAAAAATTTTTTGGCTAAAATTGGCTTTAGGATCTCTTGAGATAGCAATGTGATCTACATCTGTAATATCGATTCCTGCTTCATCTAAACAAAACTGTATAGCCTGTGATGGAAAACCTGCCCAATGTTTTATACGTCTGAAACGCTCTTCTTCTGCCGCCGCTATAAGTGTACCGTTTTGATATATGCAGGCAGAAGAGTCGCCATGGTAAGCATTAATTCCCAGAATGTACATTACTTTTTTTATTTTCTTTTAACCAGAACCAAATCATTAAAATAATTACCAAATATGCAAAAATGTTATATAAATCATGGTGCAGATTGGCGTGTTGTCTAATTGTTTTAAACCTGCTAAATATAAAGCCTACTAAAGCAATACGTATAATATTAGTTAGAATAATGATTAGTGTGCCAATTAGTATAAAGTATAATTTCTTTTTTACTGTTTTATAAGGATAGGTAATTATAAAAGCCCAAAAGGTAGTTATGATGCCCATACCATAGCATGAATAACCTACATTTACCCATACACCTCTGCTGACCTTGACGCTGTCACGGTAAATAAAATTGTCAATCCCAAATAGGTGGAGTAAACTACTGGAGCCTTTTAAAAGTATTTGCTGTAACCAATGGGGATAATTAAGATAATGATCAAGAAAAGAACTGTAATATCCACCCCCTTTGCTAACCAAACCAATGTAGAAATAATTGAAATGGTATAGAACAAAGGCTAAGACCACAAAACTTAAAGCAAAAAACCATGGTTTTTTATAGAGGAGTGTTAGTTTGTCGGTCATGAAACAAAATTAATAAAGTTCTGCAAAGCAAGTTAATTAAAAGGCTTAGCTTTTTTCTTTAACTCACTAATCTTTATATCGATAATTAACCTGAACCAGAAACCTTGCAGATAATGGAAGATAAAGCCTGTTTTGCCATCTAAAAAGCCTAGTTTAAGAAAATAACGATAAAAGAAATATAAAAACGGGCGGATATATAATGGCATTTTCCACCATATGCTTTTAAAATAGGCTGTTTTTTGATTAGGATCTCCAAATAGTGAAGGTTTTATTGCCGATTGCTTTGTTTGTTGTAACCTGTCAAATTCTTCTTGTGCAACAAGTGTACTGTATCTGTTGTGTTTGGCTATCCAAAACTCAATATCGTTTTCTTTGAGATTGTCTTCTATAATATGGCCATCTTTCCATGTTATCGTTTTTCCAGGAACTACAAATCTATGATCCATATTTTCATTCAGATCTGAGTAACCAATATTAAACCTGAACATTTTTAGCAGATATTTGGGATAATAGCCGCCATATCGGATCCATTTACCCTTAAAGATATTCTTACGGTTAAAATAAATACCGTTTATATCTTCGTGTTGTTTACTTTTAAAATGTTGTAGATGTGTAAAAAGCTCTGGAGTAACAATCTGGTCTGCGTCTAAACCTATTATCCATGGAGTTTGAACAAGAAAATTGTTCAAGGCAAAATGCCATTGTTTAGGATGATTAACAAAAGGATTTTGTTGTACTATAGCCCCATAGCTTTCTGCAATCTGAAGGGTTTTATCTGTACTGCCTGAATCTAGGATGAAAATGGGGGCTTCTAATTCTTTTATGGAATCGAGCAGACGCGGTAAATGTTGCTCTTCGTTAAAAGTAAGTATAATGAAGCTAAACTCAGTATTCACGATATCGTTGCGCTTATAACCATTGATTTCCAAAGATAGAAAACGTTAGGATTCTTTAAAATGTCTAACATAGAATATCTTGATTAGACTTTGTTGCTTTCTGATAAAGATTCATATATTGACCGACTAATATATCAGGGTTGAAATCTTTTTTAATTATTTCTGGGGCATTTTGCCTTATATAGGCTCGTTTCTCAGTATCAGTAAAAGCATCTAATATAGAGCAGGCAATTTCATCTTCATCTTGCGAGCATACCCAACCCAAATTATTTTTTTTAATATAATCGGCAAGACCCACACCTTGGGTTACAAGCACAGGAGTGCCAACACTCAAGGCTTCTATGATAACGTTAGCAAAATTTTCATTAAAAGAAGTTAATACCAATAGGTCATACTTAGCTATGATTTCAAATTTTTTGTCACCACCAACATAGCCTATCCATGTAACATTGTGATTTATATTTAAGCTTTCGGTATATTTTTTTAGCCTTTCTACATACTGCTCTTCTCCAGTTCCCGCAATGCTAAGTTTCCAATTAAAGTCTAATTTACTTAAACCTTCAAATAATACTTCAAGTCCTTTTTTTTGTTCAATCCTTGATAAGAATAACAACCGGAAATGAGGAGAGAAAACAGGAACTTCTTTAAAAAGTACCTGACTTAACTTAACGAAATTAGGGATTACATTTATGGATTTGGTAGCACAAGTTTCTTTAATATCTTCCTGTTCTTTAGCGCTAGTGGCATGTATGTAAGAGTATCTTAACAATTTTTTACCTATACAGAGATGCATGATCTTTTTGGGTAAAGAATTTTTGTTACTGGCGGTATAGTAGTTTAACATACCTCTTGGCGAGAGTACCACCGGAACTCTATGTATTTTGGCAATCCAACATGATAATATGGAAACTAAATTCCACCAAGCATGGATATGTACGATTACTTTATTGGTATCTTTCTTTTCTTGTTTTAAGATTTTATGCAGGTGCCATAGAAGAGAGGGAGAAAAGTGTGTATGGTCTTTGGTCCATCGCTTAAAATAATAAACTTTTACACCATCTACCAAGATTTCAGTACCAACAGGAACATCCAATTCTGTTTTTCCATTAGCAGTAGTTGTAAGAACGGTAACATCTTGTTTAGCCTTGGTTAATTCTTCCGCCAGTTTAGAAACTGACATGGTTGGTCCACCATAGATATAGGCTGGTTTATAAGCTGCACATATTTGGATGATTTTCAAGTGTTTTTGATTTATCTATTTATTAGATTTTGAGCAACTGTGCAGTTCTGGCAAATGGATCAGCTAAGTAGCTCATATATTTCGTGTCTTTAATAGAACTACGATTTTTTGTGAGTGTTGAAGAAATTACTTGCTTTAGGGATAATTGCTGACCAGATTTGGTATTGAATGGACCAACTTCTTTTTCTAATGCCAGTTTAACCATAGTAACAGGGAAATTTACCCCTGCACGGATATATGAACTTATTACCGATGACCAGAAACGCCCATTGATTTCAAGTACTTTTATTGAATTATCACGGATGTCTCTTCTCATATCTATACAGGCTACCCCATGCCAGTTAAGCAACTTCATCATCTTGGCAACAACTTTTACTACTTGCTTATCATCATGAAACCTCAGAATATCATTTGAACTGAAATCACTCCCCGTTTTAACAGGAGATTCCTGTATAGTATAACAGATAAGCTCTCCTTCTTTGCATATCACATTACAGGTAATATCGCTCCCTATTATAAAGGGTTGTAGGATAGAACGCTTAAGCTTTGTTTCATTCTCTATATAAAAATTTTTAAGATCTTCCCAATTTTCAAAATGGCGTATCAACCTTCCAAAAGCTTCTCTATCTGGTTTTATCAATACTGGGTAACCTATATCTGTTGCATCTTTCTTTAGTTTTGCTAAATCTTCTATAGTCGCAAATTTCGGACATGGAACGTCATTTTCGGTTAGGAATTTTGCTAGGCTCCTTTTATTGATGTCAATATCAAATTTATCTACTTCGGTTGCCCAGATACATGGTGCAATTTTGTTCAATTCTTCAGCATGAAACTTTATGTTTCTTATTTCGAGCTCATCTATAGGCATGATAAGGCCTATGTTATGTATCTTTACTATTTCCTTAATTTGTTGTATGCTATTCTTGTCGTATTCTTCGTAAGTTTTTTTAGTGTAAATAGAAAATCGCGCTGCATTTTTCTTATTGCTGGTCAATAGATAAATATCAGTATTAAGCGATTTAAGGCAATATAGAACACCTAAACAAAGATTAGAGTCATAACCTATTAAAAGTATTGACGTTTTTGGGAGCATATCATATTTTTTGTTTTTATGCCTTTTCTTTTGCAAGCCTGCTGTTTCTGTATCCGTAAGAAAAATAAATAATCA
>DDEP01000252.1 GCA_002336465.1 Pedobacter sp. UBA1951 | reverse complement strand
ACACCATAAGAATTGTAGTTAAGCCACTCACCAATATTAATATAGGTACTCTTTTCGTTCAATTTAATGGTAAGGGGTAGATGTCTGTGCCCAAAAACAAAATAATCATAATGCTCCTTTTGCAATAATTCTTTAGCGTAAATAGCAAGCCACTCTCTTTCTTCTCCCAAAAATACTTCATCGCTATTATTAGCCGCCCTGCTATGTGTTGACCATTTATTGGCAATCCCCATTCCTATACGAGGCGGCAACACACCGAACAGCCACCGACAAAAAGGATTTCGAAATATTTTTCTCAAGATTTTATACTTGGCATCTCCTGGACCCAAGCCATCACCATGATGCAAATAAATCTTTTTGTTATTTCGCACAATCACCATCTCATCACTTACGATTTGCATACCCAGTTCTTTAACAAAATAATCTTTAACCCACATATCGTGGTTTCCTTTAAAGAAATAGATTTTTATACCAGAATCGCTCATCTGTGCAAGTTTTCCTAAAAGCCGGGTAAATCCTTTAGGCACCACATATTTATATTCAAACCAGAAATCAAATACATCTCCCATTAAAAAAAGCTCGTTGCAGTCTGGTTCGATAAAATTTAACCAGCGTACAATGCGGTCCTCCCGCTCACGGCTAATCTCAAAATTTGGAGAACCCAAATGAAAATCGGAAGCGAAATATATCTTATCTCTCATCTCTGTCAAAGATAACAAAAATGACAACGCTACCTATTACTCTACCTAGACGTTTTAAACGTCAATCTTTTCGTCCTTTTATTGTCATCTATATAGAATTCTTCTAAATAAGCAAATGCATTTATAAGTTAATTTTGTATTTTTGCCCAAATTTTAAAATATGATTTCAACTGATATAGCCATTATTGGCGCTGGTCCGGTGGGTTTATTTGCGATTTTCGAAGCCGGATTATTAAAAATGCGTTGTCATTTAATTGATTATTTACCTCAAGTTGGGGGCCAGTTATCAGAAATCTACCCTAAAAAGCCTATTTACGATATACCGGGTTTCCCCTCTGTTTTAGCGCAAGAGCTTATTGATAACCTAATGGAACAGGCCAAGCCGTTTCATCCTGGTTTTACTTTAGGTGAACGCATTGAAGGTTTGGAAAAACGTGGTGAAGCTGATTTTGTTCTTACAACCAACATGGGTACTGTTATAGAAGCTAAGGTTGTAGTAATTGCAGGCGGATTGGGTTGTTTCGAACCTCGTAAACCTGCAGTAGCAGGCTTAGAGCATTTTGAAAATGGCCGTGGTGTTAATTACATGATCTTAGATCCTGAAAAATATCGTGGTCAGAAAATGGTAATTGCCGGCGGTGGCGACTCTGCTTTAGACTGGACCATTTTCCTTGCCGATGTGGTGGAAGAACTTACCTTGATACACCGTAGCGAGAGCTTTAGAGGTGCGCCTGATTCTGTAAATAAAGTAATGGAGCTAGCTGCTTCAGGGAAAATAAATTTATTATTGAACAGCAATCTAAATGCTGTTTCTGGTGAAGGTAAATTAGAAAAGGTAGAGGTAATCCATAATAAGACAATGGAAACCACTATTATTGAAACAGATCACCTTATTCCACTGTTTGGTTTAAGCCCTAAGTTGGGTCCTATTGAGAACTGGGGATTAAACATCAGCAAAAGTGCTATTGAAGTAAATACTGATGATTATTCTACAAATATACCGGGTATTTATGCCATTGGCGACATCAATACTTACACAAATAAATTAAAGCTAATTTTGTGTGGTTTCCACGAAGCTGCATTGATGAGCCATAGTGCATACCAATACATGAACCCAGGTATAAAATATACTATGAAATACACTACCGTAAACGGAATTAGCGAGTTTTAATAAATATGGCAACAGATATTACCATACACGTTGAAGACCGAGAAGGCAATACTGCCGCTCTAATTGCCCCTACTGACATGGGCTTAAGCTTAATGGAGTTTTTAAAAGCCTGCGAATATGATATTTTAGCGACTTGTGGAGGTATGGCTCTTTGTGCAACTTGTTGCGTAGATGTAATGGAAGGTGAAGAAAAGCTCAATGAAATGAGCGATGATGAATATGCAATGTTAGATACCTTGCCTGATTTATTGCCTAACTCGAGATTGGCTTGTCAAATACAATTAAGCCCTGAGCATGATGGTTTAAGGGTACGTTTACACGCAATGGATAACTAAATTTATCTAATTTACTATAGCAAAAGGCCAAGATCAATGATCTTGGCCTTTTTAATTTTAATCCACTTTAAGAATAGGGCTCCCTATATTCTTATAAGTTCCATCTCCTTTTAAAATAGCCAACATCTGTTGGCCGTTAGTAAGGATAGATTTAGCCTTTATCAACTCTTTATCATATTGAAAAGACTGCTCTATCTTTCCACGCTCAAAATAATAGCGAGAAATAATTTGGGTTTCAAGCACGCGTTTAATTTCGTCTTTGTGCGCAGTTAAATCTGATTTTTTTGCTTGGTTAACTTTAGCTTTCAGATCTTCTATATCTGCTTTTACCAAGGCTAGTTTATTTTCTTTCTCTGCCTCTTCTTTCAAAGCAGTTAATAAGCGCTCGGTATTTAAAGTGTAGCTGTAATTTTTACCTGCAATTGTATTTACAAATTGAGCATATGCAGCATCCGAAAGTTGAAATTTATTAGCAGAGCCGATGTCTTTATTATTTTTCCTGAAACTATTGGCGTAATCAAAAAACAGGTTTTTATTGATGAGAGAAATCGTAACTGGGCTAATTTTATCCTGTTCTACCTGAATATCGGGATATATTCCGTTACCATCATAAACGGTTCGTCCGGCTTTGGTGCTAAATGGCTTCAATGTCGAATCGGCAAACTTACTTGCGGTTCCATCTTTCTTTTTGTGCGCATAATCTAATGCTTGGATACATCTTCCTGAAGGGGTGTAATATTTTGCCACGGTAACCTTTACTAAGCTGTTATAGGGAAGGTTAAAGGTTTGTTGGACTAACCCTTTTCCAAAACTCACCTGTCCCACTATAATAGCTCTATCGAGATCTTGTAAAGCTCCCGCAACTATTTCTGATGCTGAAGCCGAGCCCCTGTTTACCAATACGACCAATGGTGTTTGGGGTGCTAAAGGTTGGTTTTGCGTATAATAATTGATAGATTTTTCAGGGTTACGCCCTTTCTGTATTACAGCTAATACATTTTTATCTACAAAGAGGTTTACAATCTTAACCGCTTCTTGTAAGATACCTCCTCCATTATTTCGCAAATCTAAGATTAGACCTTTGGGATTTTGTTTATTAAGTTTTTCCACCGCATCCTTAACTTCCTGTCCTGAATTTTCTAAGAATTTATCCAGTTTAATATATCCGATTTGATTATCGAGCATACCAGAATAAGAAACATTTGGTTGCTTAATTTCTTCACGAGTAAGCGTTTTGTTAATTATCGCCCCTTCTCTAACTAAAGCCAACGAAACTTGCGTTCCTTTGGGTCCCCGTAAAAGCTGACTAACTTCTGACCTGTCTTTATCTTTTACTTCTATCCCATTAATCTTAACAATCTGGTCGCCCGGGCGCACATCTCCCTTGTGAGCCGGATTTCCTTCAGTTACTTCATTGATAAATAGTTTACCATCTATTATTAATGTACCTGCACCAATTCCTCCATATTGAGTACTTACGTATTTAAGTTTATAATTTTCTATCTCCGATTCGGGAACATATTCTGTATAGGGATCTAAGCTATTCAGCATAGCATCTATACCTGTTTTCATTAATCCAGCAGGATTAGAATCTTCTACATAATTTACGCTTACTTCTTTATAAACAGAGGCAAAAATATCTAAGTTCTTAGATACTTGAAAAAGATCTTCTTTAAAGGCAAAGCTTACCGATAATATACCTAAGCCTACAAGGATAATGGTTTTATTTACTTTTCTCATTAGATGCTAAATTGCCAAACACTTTTGATTGTGTTTGCTGGAAAAGTAAATTTAAGAAATTTGTTTGAACTCTTAGCTAAAGTCTGTTGCCAGTTGGATCCGCTAAAGCTTTACGAATGGTAAATTCAATATAGTTACGATCACGGTTTACCAACTTAGCCAAGGTTTGAACCAATAAATCTTCCTGACCAGGTGTAAAAGCCAAATCAACCGTTGCCAAATCACGATACTTTCTTAAGAATTTGGTTTTAACTCTTTGCCAGGTTTCGGGTGTAAGTGTAAACGTTGCCATGATAATTATTTATTGAGCAAATTTAATAAAAAAGCCCATCAAACAAAATTGATGGGCTTTTATCATTTATCGGTTTTCCGTAAAATCCAAGAATAACGTTGGACTACTCACCACGCCACTAATCAGGTCTCCCCTTAACGTAAAGGTATATACCCTATTCTTAGCAAAACCCGTAGCTGCACGAGTAACTGATTTACCTGTAGCCTGATCTGTAAGCTTTAAAGTATAACTCCCTGAAGCAACTTTCACAAAAGGAGAAGCAGTTTTATATGCTACACCCGTAATAGGAGTAGATACTTCTGTTGTAGTTGATCCATCGGGTAGTCTAAATGTTCTTGTAATCTCTAAAGACAAAGTACTTGTGTTATGTCCAGGATTTACTAACCTGATATAACTTGCGGAAGAATCTGGCTGAGGCAACTTATCTTCTATAATAAAACAGTCTGCTTTTTGAGTGGTTTTATTGAAAACACCACTAGCATAGAAGCTATAGTTTTTTCCATCTTCTACTGATGCTGTTACTGATGCTATTTCTAGATTAGGTCCAAACCCTGTAGCTGTGCTAGCCACCATTGTACTAGGAGTAACCACTCTAAAAATAATATTTGAACCAGCCTGAACCAAAGAGTATCCTCTGGCTGGAGCAACACCACCAGCACCAGTACCCGTAGCACTTTCTGCTCCTGTTAATGAAGCAATAGCAGTAAACTTAGTATTGTTTGCGTATGCATTTACTGTGGGACTTGATAATGCAAAATTGTAAAATTTAAATAAAGCCCCGTTATATGGAACCGTAATATCCTCTACGGCTTTCTTTTCGCATCCTATAAAACATATTATCGAAAACATGCTTAAAGCTGCAGCTATAATTTTTAACTTTTTCATATTATCAGTTTTTTTCAAAAATCCACATTATTTTAGTATGGTAACTTAATTTATCTCCTCCCAATTTCTTTAAAGATTCTAAGTTCCATATCCACTCTGAATTGTATCTTGGTCTAACTCTATATACAGGATTACCTTCATTTGCCTCAAATAATTTACTAGCTTCTGGAATAGCAAACCCTCTAAAAACTTCATCAGTAGTACTTCCCGGTTCTAGATCGGTATAGTGGTAACGACGTAAATCTGTCCATGCTTCATTGAAAGCCCATCCCCATTGTGCAATATATTTCTGAGTCATAATATCGCCCAGTTTTAGATTATTAGGATTGGTAGGAACAGCAGCTGAAGCTAAAAAGTCATTCTTTTCTGTAGCACTGATTTGAGTAACACCCGGATTAGCAGATTCTGCATTTGCAGTATTTACAAAATCAATGTGTGCGGCTATACCCTTTTTATAAGCATCTAACGCTGTAGTCTTATCTCCTTTTAAGAATGCTGCCTCTGCTTTTACAAATTGAAGCTGAGCATATGTCACTAAAGGAAAGCTCGATTTAGCGTTGAAAACATAGTTTCCCGGCAGGTCAATTCCTGATGCTGTAGTACCCCATATCGTTTTAGGGATTTGATTAGCTGTTAATCCCGTTGTACCATAAGTAGGATTAATACCATAATATGCTCCATCGGTAGATTTAAAAATCAACCTACTTAAACGAGGATCCGTTACGCCACCATTTTGATTTCCATTCAATAAGTTTAGGAAAAAGTTTGTATGGCGTACTAACGTAAAGTTATCACGATCAGGGCTTAAATAACTTTTAGATCCATTGGCTACGCCACTGAATTTAAATTTAGCATCATCAGCATTACTTGTAAATGAGTTATCTACAGCTGTAATAACTTCATCAGGCTTGTATTTTCCCGTTTTATTTGAAAGATGGTTTAGAGCCATTGCTTTTAAGCCATAGGCTAATTTTAACCATTTTTCTCTGTTACCATTATAAACGTTATCTGCTGTTCCGATAAAAGCAGCATCTACTTTTCCATCCGTTTTCTTAAGATTATCTATGGCCAAATTTAGTAATCTGATGATTTCATCGTAAACCACTTCTTGAGAATCATAATCAAAAGTTTTAAGGCTTGTATCAAAAGCCTGTTTAATGATTAGTTCACCATGAAAGGTAGTCAGATTTAACCAACCCCATGCTTTTAATACATATCCTATTCCTAACAAATCCCATCTTTGCTGTTGTTCAGAAAGGGTCATCATGTCAATGAGATTATACCCCATTAACCAGTAAACCGTGCGCCACTGTTCAGCAGCATAATCAGCAGTTGTAAAAAGATAACCATGTCTGTCCCAAGTATCGTTACTTGTATTCTGAGACCAGAATTGAGCATATTTACCTGTATAACGGCCATCTATTTGTTGTGAAAAAACAAAACTGGTCATCATTGGCCCCAGATAAAGATTCGGTGCTACCACATCGGGAGCATTAGGGTTTTTATTTACATCTAACCATTTTTTACAGCCTGTACTAGCTAAAATGGTAGCTATCAATAATATCTTTGCAAAAGTCTTTTTCATATTTTCTAAAAAATAATATTATAATCCAATTCTAACTCCAATGTTTATTCCTGTAGAAATTGGGAAGTTACCATAATCAATACCCATACCTCCTGCACCAACAGTAGCTGCATTATTACCATTAGCAATAGGGTCTGCTCCTGAATAATTTGTAATCAGGAACACATCTGTAGCAGTAATAAATGCCGATGCTGATTTAAAGAATTTCTGTCTTGCCAATACTTTACTTGGTATTGCATACGATAATGTAACATCTCTTAATCTAATCCAGTTAATATTTCTTTCTATAAATAGCTCTTCACTTATATTACTATAATATCTGCTATCAAAGAATGGGTTTACCACAATATTATTTACGGTTGGATTAGCTGTATTTTCTTTGCCATCTCTTAATACTCCTTTAATTACTCTTGGCGTCTCCCTATCAAGCGTTCTCATGGCTAAACCTTTTTGTGTCAAATAATGTTCAGTAGCATTTAACACATCTCCCCCTTTTCTAAAATCAAGCAAGAAGGATAATCTGAAATCTTTGAAAGAAAACTCATTGGTTAAACCCAAAGTCCATTTTGGCCAAGTATCGGTACCATTCAATACGAAATCTTGATTACGATAAGGCAATCCACTTGCTGGGTCAATTAAGATATCTCCAGTATTATTTCTTAGATAGAATTTCCCTGAAAAGGCAGTTAATGAGCTTCCTGGTCTAGCCGACTTTCTTATATCATTATACAACCAAGTATCTGAGTTATAAGATTCAGGTAAATCACGAGGTAATGAAACAACCTTAGATCTTGAAATATCAAAGTTGGCGATAACATTCCATGTAAAGTCTCTCTTCATGATTGGCTTTACGGTTAACAAAGTTTCATAACCATGATTTTGTGTAACTCCTCCATTCATATCTGTTAACACAAACCCGGTAGCATAACTTGCTCTAATGTCTCTTACGATCTGATCTTTTGTTTTCTTTTTATAATAAGCAAACTCTACGTTAATTCTGCTATTTAAGAACGACAATTCCGTACCAAATTCATACGAAGTTGCCATTTCTGGTTTCAATCCAAAGTTAGGACCTGTAAAGCCATAACGGTATCCCCCAACTGAGTTATCTTCAAACTGTAATGCTGGATAGATTTTATAGGCTCTCGCATCACGGCCTACCTGAGCAATACTCGCTCTTAGCTTTCCATAGTTTAATATTTTCTTAATTCCAGATAAAGCTTTAATATCTGTAAAGTTTAAACTCGTTGATAAAGAAGGATAAAAGAAAGAATTGTTTTGAACTGGCAAAGTTGAAGTCCAGTCATTTCTTCCTGTTGCGGTTACATAAAGAATTTTGTCGTAATTAAATTGAACCTGACCATATATAGATCCAACTCTTCTCTGGTATTTTGTAGTTAATACTTTTCTTGATAACCCATCTGTGTTATTAATCGACTCAAAATTTGGCTCCAAGAATTTTTCACCATAAGTAGACAACGCATTGGACTCTTCGGTTTTAATCTCGGCTCCGCCTAAAATATTGAAGCTTAATTTAGGTATGATTTTCTTAGAGTACCTTATAAAACTATTGATATTTAAGTTTTGGGATGTTCTGGTTACTTGATCTAAGGCCCCTTTTCTAGTATAAGCTCTAGCTGATTCAGGATGTTGAAAGGTCATACTTTCAAATGTGCCCACATCAAACCCTACTCTAGTTGTAAAAGACAAGTCTTTGATTGGGGTAATTACTAAACTGGTGGCTGCAAATACCCTGTTATTTATATCGTATAAATTATTTTTATTGATACTGAAATAAGGATTATCTATCTCGTTAGCATAGCTTATACCGGTAAAGATTTTCCTTCTTAACCCTCCTGGAGTCAAATAGTTTGAAGCATCATCTGTAGCTGGCCACATTAACAATCCAATTAGAGGGCCTCCTGCACCTTTAAAAACTTTATCGTTTTTAGAGTAACTGTAAGTCAACGATAAATCAACATTAAACCAGTTATTAACTTTAGCTGTTGAAGCTCCATTTAAAGTAAAACGATCATATCCAGCATTCGGAACTACATCTTTTTGGTTATTATAGGTTGATGAAATTCTATAGGTAGCCTTATCTGATCCTCCTTCAAATGACAAGTTATGTTTTTGCGTCAAAGATGTTTGGAAGAAATTAGAAATGTTATCATAGAACTGAGTGCCCTCTCTATATTTTGACCCAAAATAAGCATAAGTCTCATCATCCAAACCGCTTGAACCTGGCCCATATACCCTTTGCACCTCGGGTTCTTTAGTAACATGATTAATTTTGAATGCATTACTGTAGTTAATCCTTCCTTCTCCGGCTTTCCCTCTTTTTGTGGTAATAATAATGGCTCCATTTGCAGCATCAATACCATAAAGAGCTGCGGCTTCTGGGCCTTTTAAAACAGTAATATCTTCAATATCTTCTGGGCTAAAATCTGATGAACGGTTTGTAAAGTCAACTCCTCTGTTTTCAAAAGATGTTGCCGTTACTCCACTTGATGCCAATTCACCTGTAGCGAAGGTATTATTATCAGAAGGAATACCGTCGATCACGATTAGTGGTTGATTGCTACTATTAATAGAGCTTATACCACGAAGAATAATAGAGCTTGATGCGCCCGGAGCGCCCGAAGTACTATTTATGGTTAAACCAGCAACTCTCCCTTGAAGGCCATTAATAAAGTTTTCTCTTTGAGTTTGTGCAACCTCCGATCCTTTTATAGATTGGCTTGAGGCTCCAAGAGCTCTTTTTTCTTCTTTGATACCCATAGCTCCAGTAATTTTAACTTCAGATAGCTGATTAGCGTCTGATTTTAAAACCACATCAATGACTTGAGTTTTAATAGTTATTTCTTGAGTAATAGTTCCTACAAAAGAAAAAACCAACGTCTGGCCAACAGACGCCTTGATACTATAGTATCCATCACTTGAAGTAGATACGGCCGTTGCCTGTCCCTTGACTCTTACAGATGCTCCAGGCAATGGCAATCGGTCTTCATCAAAAACTTTTCCGGTAACCGTAGTTTGTTGGGCTAACGCCTGAGCAACAAGCACGAAAATGCCGAAAAGCATTATGAGTAGTCTTTTTTTCATAAACTTAAGTTTTGTTAGTTTTTTAATGATTGATTTTATAAATCATCAGCAGTAAAAATTAATCCCCAATTATATAAATTG
>DDEP01000229.1:7343-28726 GCA_002336465.1 Pedobacter sp. UBA1951 | reverse complement strand
GAGCCGATGGTACTGCGGTAACACGTGGGAGAGTAGGTCGGTGCCGACTTTTACTAGGGGAGCCCTTCCAGGAAACTGGGAGGGCTTTTCCCGTTTATGGCCCCCGGCACGCGCTGCCAACCTTAAACACCCCTCCCCGGAAGTGTTAACGTCTGTTAAATCCCATACTTGTTACATGCTATTTGTACTAAACACTTATTTTTGTTTAAAATCAATTATGCTTTATGAAATTTCTTAAATCTTTTTTAGTCGTACTATTATCTTTTGTTTCTGTACAATTTGTAGCTGCACAAGATAAGAACGTAGTATTGCCACCAAACTGGTTTAATTTAGACCTTACTACTAACGGATATTTTGGTATTAGCACAGAAAGGGCTTATCAAGAACTATTAAAAAATAAGCAACCTAAACAAAAAATCATTGTGGCGGTAATAGATGGCGGAACGGATGTACATCACGAAGACTTAAAAGATGTAGTTTGGACTAATAAAAAAGAAATAGGAGGAAATGGTGTTGATGATGATAAGAATGGCTATATAGATGATGTATATGGCTGGAATTTTATTGGCTCTAAAAAAGGAGATCTACATTATGATAATTTGGAATTGGTTAGAATAAAGAGACTTTTAGAACCTAAATATAGATCAACACTTCCTAGTACTAATTTAGATAGTGCAGAAAAAGAAGAATACAAACTTTATAAGCGTGTAGTTAGTGATTTTGGTAAAAAATACCAAGAAGCTAGCGAAGCTTATCCTATTTATATAGCCATCAAGAAAATGATGGATTCTGTAGGTGTTCTTAATAAGAAAACTATCCCTTCTTTAGAAGATATAGATCGTTTTAAAACAGATGATGAGTTTGATGAATTTATTAAAAAAGTGATTAGAAAAGGATCTAAAGAAGATGGGAGCATAGAAAAATTCTATCAAAATATTGTTAAGGGTAATAAAGAACTAGATCAAACTCTAAATTACAATCTTAACGAGAAATATGATATGCGTGCAGAGCTGGTAGGAGATGATTACAGCAATTCTAATGAAAGATATTATGGAAATAATGATGTAATTGGTCCCGATGCAGAACATGGAACACACGTAGCAGGTATTATTGGGGCTAATCGTAATAATAATATTGGTATAATGGGAGTAGCAGATCATGTGAGCATCATGAGTATAAGAGTGGTTCCTGCTGGTGACGAGAGAGATAAAGATGTGGCCAATGGTATTAGATATGCGGTTGATAATGGAGCTAAAATCATTAATATGAGCTTTGGAAAGGCTTATAAATGGGATAAAAAAGTAGTAGATGAGGCTGTAAAATATGCGGAGAGCAAAGGTGTTCTTTTAGTTCATGCTGCTGGTAATGATAATGAAAATATTGATGTTGTTGAAAATTACCCCACTAAATTCTATGATAGTCCAGAGGCTAAAGCATATGCTCAAAAGAATAAAAAGGCAGAAGACAAACCTTTTGTTCCTTTAATGCAGAGAGGAAATATGCAACAAGGTGCAGGAGCTCCTCCTATGAGAAAGCAGGAAGTGAATAAAGAACTGGCTTTAGATTCTAACAAATTTAAGCTGCCACGAGCACAAAACTGGATAGAAGTGGGTGCAAGTACCTATAAAGATGATGATAATTTGAAAGCATCGTTCTCTAACTACGGAAAATATACAGTTGATGTGTTTGCTCCCGGATTTAAGATTAATTCTACTGTTCCGGGAAACAAATATGATGAATTTGATGGAACCAGCATGGCCGCCCCGGTTGTATCGGGTTTAGCCGCATTGATATGGAGCTATTATCCTCATTTAACCGCTTTAGAGGTAAAGGATATTATCATGAAATCTGTAACGAAGGTAAATCACAAAATAAAGTATAAGAATGAACGAGATGAAACGATTAGGGTGAATTTTTCTGATTTGTGTGTAAGTGGTGGAATTGTGAATGCCTATAACGCACTAAAGCTAGCTGAGCAATATAAAAAATAAGATATGAAATTGCAGACCCCTCAAAATTTTGAGGAGTTTTTTTTAGAATATTAATCCTTTTAGGCTTTTAAAAGTCTATAAACCAATCAACACAAACAAATGTAAACCAAAAACTATTCATTATGAGAAAACCATTTTATTTTTTGCTTTTGATGATATTGACAAATTGTGTCTATGCGCAAAAGTTGCCCGATGTACAAAATACATCCATATGGGCGCCATCCAATGTAAGAGCCGATGGAAAACAGCAGGAATGGGGAGGTGGTTTTGCTGCCGAAAACAAACGTACAGAATTGCAATATACTGTATGTAATGACGAAAAAAACCTGTATTTAGCTTTAAGAGCCATTAATACAGAAATGGCTACAAAAATATTAAGAGGAGGTATTTCATTTACGATAAATACCGAAGGCAAAAAGAAAAATAACGATGCTTTTGTAATCACCTATCCCGTAGTGGTTAGAAATACCAATGTAAGAAATAGCGGAGGACGTAGTGTGCAAGTGATGGGTGGACAAGGAATGCAGATGCCGAGAGAAGTAGCTGTTATTGGGGGTGGACAAGCAGGGACTGAAAGAACTCAGGCACAACGTGACTCAATTCAACTGGCATTACATAAATCGCAATTGGCAAGTGTTAAAGAAATCCGGATTTCAGGATTTAAAAATATTGCAGATAGTGCTCTCTCAATTTATAATGAATACGGTTTAAAAGCTGCTGCTTCATTTGATGATAAGGGTCTTTTCTTTTGTGAATTTGCTGTTCCTCTAGAACTGTTAGGCGTGAAATTAGATCAAGCTCCTGAAATTGCCTATCAGATTAAATTAAACGGAATAGATATGGGTGCAAGTTTTGGTGGACAGATGGTTTTTAGAGCAGTGCCAGTAAGTGGTGCAGCCAGAGGAGGAGGTAGCAATGACAGAAACAATACATCTAGACAGGACATGTTCGCAGCAACTGATTTTTGGGGCAAATATATTTTTCAGAAAAATAAATAGCAGACTGCCTTATGAAATTTATTTTTACCCAAATTAAAGCAGGGTACCTGCTGTTAATTGCTTGTGCTTTTGTTACATTTTTATTGCCGCAGGTAGTTTATGCACAAAATCCGCAACAGCGACCTAAAACTTTGCCAGCAGCTTTAAATATGCGTGAGATTAGCGGTATTGTAAAGGATTCAACAGATGTGGGCTTGCCTGGAGTTACTATTAGGTTAACTTCAGAAAAAGATACGCTAATTACCAGTACCAATTCTGACGGTATCTTTATTTTTAAAAATGTAAAAATGGCTACTTATACCTTAAGCTTGACAATGCTAGGTTATAAACAGCAAATTACTAAATACAAGCAAAATGATGCTATTTCCCGAATTGTAATGGATCCTATTATCTTGCAGAATACATCTAATACACTGAAGGAGATTGAAATAAAAGGCAGTCCTTCAATCACTTATAAAACAGATACCGTAGAGTATAAAGCGAGCGATTATATTGTTAGAGAAAATGCTACGGTAGATGAACTCCTGAAAAAAATGGAAGGGATGGAAGTAGGGAATGACGGAAGCTTGATACATCAGGGCAATAATGTAACTAAAGCAAAAATCAATGGTAAAACATACTCAGGTGGAGAGGTAAATACAGCTATACAGAATTTGCCAGCAGCTATTGTAGATAAAATACAGATTGTTGATGATTATGGAGATCAGGCTGCAAGAACCGGAATTAAAGACGGTGATCCGCAAAAGGTTTTAAACATTGTAACCCGTACAGATAAATCAGTAGGAAACACGGCTAATATAGCTGCCGGAGCAGGTAATAACAAACGATATGAAGGTTCTGCCTTTGGTACCCGTATCAATGGGAACCAAAATATTACGGCCAATTTTAGGCTTAATAATACTGTAACTGGAGTAGCCAATTCATCATCAGGAAACATTGGAGGTGGTGGCATGGAAGTGATTTCTATTGGAGGTCAGGGAGGTGGTGGACCGCGGATGAGTGGAGGGAATACGGGCGGAGGTGCAGGCTCTTCGGGAGGAAGTGGTGGGACTACTACCACGGGGAATGCAAGTTTTTCTTATCGAGATCAGTTAGGTAAAAGAGTTCAGATCAATACGAATTATAGTTATAATTATAACAATTCAACCTCTTTAAACAGCAGTGTTTCAACCATTGTGGGTACAGATGCACCTACTTATTCAGCTAATGATAGTAAAAGCACTAGCAACTCTAAAAATCATCGTTTCAGTTTTGAACTGGAGGCAGATCTTGATAGCAACAATTTCTTGCGTGTAACACCAGAAATATCTTTGTCGAACTCATTAAACGGAAGTAATTTTTCTACTTTCCAAACAGGCTTTATACATCAAGATCAGATAGGAGGAAACAATAGTACCAATAAAAACCCGAGTTTGGGAATTACGGCATTTTACCAGCATGTTTTTAAGAAACCGAGACGTAACTTTAGTTTACAGGTAAGTCTGAACAGCCGTAAACAGGAAAGCGATCAAGAAAGAAATTCAAATATTATATATTATGCCAATGCCAGCAATACAGTGGTTAAAGATTCATTGGTACACCGTATAGTAGAACGCGATAACCTGACCAAAAACTACAGAGCTAGTGTAACCTTTACCGAGCCTTTATCTGCAAATACACAATTTGAATTTAATGGACAGATAAACCATAATGGTTACGACAATACTGCAATAACAAGCAACATTAACCATGCGGGCGTTTCTAAACCTATTGATTCGCTGAGCAACATTTATGATTATTCATTTACGCAGGCACGTCTGGCTTTTAACTATCGTTACGGGCTTAGTAATACTTCTAAAGTTCGCTTTTCTGCTGGACTAACTGCTGTGCCTGGAGTTTTAAGCGGAACAAAGGTAAGCTTAGGTACAACTACGCACCGAAACAGCTTTAACCTTATACCTATTGCGAGATTCCAGTATATGTTTTCAAGGCAACATAGCATTCAGGTTAATTATTCTGGAAATGCTACAGAACCTACTTTTGACCAGATCCAACCTGTAAGAGATGTATCAAACCCTCAAAATCCTGTAGTAGGTAATCCTGACTTAAAAGTAACTTTTAACCATAGCGTTAACCTGAATTACAATAATTACTTAGCCAACCAAAAATTAAATTACAGTATCGGGGCTAATGTAACTTTCATTGATAACTCTGTAGTAAGAAACAGAGTAACCATTCCTGATAGTTATGGTAGTTTTAAATATGAGACTCGTTTTTTAAACATGAATGGAGCTTACCGTGCAGGAGGAAATTATTCGATATCGAAACAATTCTATAATAGGAAATACAACCTCTCTTACAGCGGTAATATATCTTATAATAATGGAGTTGCTATGAGTAATGACATCAAGAACATTACGCAAACTTGGAATGTAAGCCAACGTTTTGGGCCACGTATCAATCCAACAGAGTGGATGGAAGTTAATCCAAGTGTTTCTTATACTTTATTAAAAAGTAACAATACACTTGATTTGAGTGAAGTGAATACAAAAACATGGGCTTTAAATATAGACGGACGTTTTTATATGTGGCAAACACTGATATTCGGCTATAGCGCAAGTAAGAATTTTGTAAGTGGAATTCGTTCTAATCTTACTTCAAATCCTTTGGTAATCAATGCGTACATGCAAAAAGAATTATGGAAACGTAGGGCTACAGTAAGCCTTCAGGCATTTGACATTTTAAAACAGAACAACTTTGTTAATGTAGATGTAAACGGTCTGGTTACCACCGAAACTAAATCTAACGCATTGAGCAGATATTTTATGCTGAAAGCAAGTGTAAGGTTGCAAAAATGGACTGGGGCTAGGGCTAGAAACGGCATGCAAATTAGACGCCGCGGAGACGGTAGCTTTTATTAATAAATGAAATATTGAGCGGGAATTGATTCCCGCTTTTTTTATAATTAATCTATATTGTTTCCGACTAAAATTTAGCCAATACAACAATAATATTTACATTTGGATATGAAATTTTTTAATCTATGCTTAGCAATGATGGTGGCTGTTGTTGCCTCGTGCCAACCACCTAAAACAGCAACAACGCATCACTATATCAGCTTTAAATCAGCTCAAGAATTTCAATCTTTTTTAAATCGTAAAGCAGATAAATACCCACTTATAAGTGCACATAGAGGAGGGCCAATGGCTGGGTATCCAGAAAATGCCATAGAAACTTTTGAAAATGCAACACTTTATAATCCTGTTATTATAGAGTTTGATGTAGCCTTAAGTAAAGATTCTGCCTTGGTAATTATGCACGATGATAACCTCGATAGAACAAGTACTGGTAAAGGTCCTATTGGTAATTACACTTATGAAGAACTACAAAAACTTACACTTAAAGACAATGAAGGCAAAGTAACCCATTTTAAGATACCTACTTTAGAGCAGGTTTTAAGTTGGGGTAAAAATAAAGTGTTGTTTACTATAGATATTAAAAAAGGAGTACCATACGAAAAGATCATTGCGGCTGTTCGTAAAACCAAATCAGAAAATAACTCCATCATCATTACTTATAATGCCAATCAGGCTGCCAAAGTACATCAGCTTGCTCCTGATTTAATGATTTCTGCAACCGTTAGAAATGCCGAAGATCTGAAACGTTTAAATGATATGGGTGTGCCAAATGATAAGATTATTGCGTTTGTAGGCGTGTCTGAACCTGATAAGGAATTGTATCAATTGTTGAACGAAAAAGGAATAAGTACCATTTTAGGTACTATGGGCAACTTAGATCGCAGTGCGAAAGCTAATTTGCCTCAAAATATTTTTCAACGTTTAATAGCCAATGGAGCCGATGTATTATCAACAGACGAATTGCAATTGGCAGGTAAACAGCTTGATGATTATAGAACAAGACATCAGCTAAAGTTCAAGAATTTAATCGTGAGATAACGTGAGTGTTGAAGTATTTAATTTAGCTAAACATTATAAGGATCAAAAGGCAGTTGATGAAATCAGTTTTTCGGCTAAACCCGGTCGTATTTTAGGTTTTTTAGGACCTAACGGTGCAGGAAAATCAACTACTATGAAGATGCTGACCTGCTATTTAGAGCCTACATCTGGTTATGCAGAAATTTGTGGCAAACATATACTTAAGCAACCTTTAGAAGTAAAAGAACGGATAGGATATTTACCAGAACATACACCCTTATATGCAGATATGTATGTAAAAGAATTTTTGAGCTTTGTAGCACAGGCTTATAAAATTAAAGATATTAAACAAAGGGTAGAAGAAGTGATTGGTTTAGTTGGCCTTACCGTTGAACAGCATAAGAAAATTGGTATGCTTTCAAAAGGTTATAGACAGCGTGTTGGACTGGCGCAAGCTATTATCCATGATCCAGAAGTACTGATTTTAGATGAACCTACCTCGGGTCTAGATCCTAATCAGTTAACAGAGGTTAGGAACCTCATCAAGAACTTAGGAAAAAACAAAACCCTTATCATCTCTACCCATATCATGCAGGAAGTTGAGGCCCTTTGCGATGATATCATCATTATTAATAAAGGAAAACTGGTAGCTAATTCATCTGTGCAGGCGCTTAAACAAGAATATCATACCGATAACCTTGAATCTATCTTTAAACAACTTACAACGTCATGAAATTTATCAAAACTGTAGGCTTTTTATCTTTACTGTCTTTAATTTTATGTACAGTTAAGGTAAAAGCGCAAACTTATATGGGTTTAGGGGCAGAAATGCTCTTACCTTCAGGTAATGCATCTAATGTTAGCGCTATCGGACTTGGTGCAAGCGCTAAACTGGAAGTAGCTGTAAAACCAAACATAGCACTGACAGGAAGTATAGGTTTTTCCAATTTTTTTGGACGTAACTACTTTGGAAATAAATTACAATCTATTAATGCTTTTCCTCTTAAAGGCGGTGTTAAATATTATCCAACAGAAGGTGTATATTTTGAAGGACAGTTAGGTGTGGCATTATCTAGTTCAGATAATACTAAAAACTCGTTTATCTGGTCGCCGGGTTTAGGAACGTTGATAAAATCTAAAAAAAATAACAGTTTGGTAGATTTGGGCTTAAGATATGAGGCTTGGAAAGTATCAAATCCAAACAAAGAAACAAAACTAAAAAGTACAAACTTTGGTTTCATGGCATTAAGGGTAGCTTACAACTTTAATTTGTAACTTACACAAAGCTTAAGAAGCAGTACTTAATAGTAATTTGTTTGTCAATTTTCCGGAATATTTATTTTAGGAATATATACTGGTTTAAAAATTGCAACGTTTAGTGAAATAAAACTATAAAAACATTGTATGAAAAAGATTTTATTATCATTAGCATTCGTAGCAACTTTAGGCTTTGCAGCCAATGCACAAAACAAAAAAGATCCAGCAATGAGCGGTTCAAAAATTGGCGTTGGTGCTGATTTCGCATTCCCAATGGGAAGCTTTGGAGACTTTTACAACTTTGGTGTAGGAGGTTCTTTAAATTATCAGGCTCCAATAGCAAGTAAGTTAAATTTTGTTGGAGAAGCTGGATATTTAAGCTTTACAACTAAAAAAGATGCTTTAGGAAATACATTCAGTTCTGGTTCAGTTCCTGTAAAGGCTGGTGTTAGATATTTCATCGCAGAAAATTTCTATGGTCAGGCTCAGTTAGGTGCTGCTTTTTCAACTGAAAAAGGTGGAGGAACAGCTTTCTTATATGCACCTACTTTAGGAGTTGAGTTCCCAGTAGCAGACAAAATGGCTATTGATTTTGGAGCTCGTTATGAAGGTTGGTCAAATAATGGGACCAGTTCTTTCATTGGTTTAAGAGCTGCATTAAACTTTGGTTTATAAGCCAGATTAAAAAATACAAAAAAAGTCTCAGCAATTTAGCTGGGACTTTTTTGTTTTGGTTAATATCCATAACTTCGGCAAACTTAAATGAAGCATGGTAGCGGTCTTTAAAAGAGAATTATTTAGTTTTTTAAATTCATTAACGGCTTATATTACCATTGGTCTGTTTTTTTTGGCCTGTGGTTTAATGCTTTGGTTTTTCCCTGATACTTCAATTCTAGATTACGGATATGCGGAACTGGATGGTTTTTTTTCTTTAGTACCGTTCTTGTTCATGTTCTTGATCCCGGCCATAACCATGCGTTCTTTTGCCGAGGAAAGAAAAGAAGGTACTTATGTTCTTCTGGTTACTAAACCCATTACAGATATTCAGATTATTTTAGCTAAATACTTGGCCTGTATTGTTTTGGTATTACTTGCTTTATTGCCTACGCTGATTTACTATTATAGTGTTTACCAACTGGGTTTACCTAAAGGAAATATAGACAGTGGCGCAGCAACTGGATCATACATAGGCTTGATTTTATTGGGAAGTGCATTTACATCTGTTGGTATATTTTCTTCTAGCCTTACTAAAAATCAGATTGTTGCATTTGCCATAGCCGTTTTCCTGTGCTTTTTTACTTATACAGGTTTTGATTCGCTCAGTAAAATTCAGGCTTTTCAAGGCATAGAATCTTTTGTGGCAAATTTGGGCATAAATGAGCATTACCAGTCTATAAGCAGAGGGGTATTAGATACCAGAGATGTTGTTTATTTCATTTCATTTATTGTTGTGTTTTTAGGACTTACCCGATTGATTTTAGGAGGTAGAAAATGGTAAATAAGGCTAAGTTCATTAAAATAATTTTATTTGTTGGGTTAATTATTGCAGTTAACTGGGGAGCAAGTTTTGTTTATACCCGTATAGATTTTACCAAAGAAAAGAAGTTTACCCTTCAACAAAAAACAAAAGAACTTTTAAGAGATAACAGGCACGATGTAACCGTAACCGTATTTTTAGATGGAGAAATGCCTGCGGCTTTTAAAAGGCTTAAAAATGCGACAAAAGATATCTTAAACGATTATAAGGCCTATGCCAAAGGCAACTTTAAGATTGTTTTTGTTGATCCTATTGCAGGACTGAATGCCGAAGAAAGAGATACTGTTATTCATAATTTATTAGAGGTAGGGATCAAACCTACCAATGTGAAAATCAAAAGTGATGCAGGTTTTGCAGAAAAGTTGGTGTTTCCTATGGCTTTAATAGAAAGTAACGGTAAACAGATGCCCGTAAAATTATTGCAGAACTTAGGAGGAGAAGCGGCTGGTTATGAGCAAAGCATCAATAATTCTATTCAGAACCTTGAGTACATCTTTACTTCATCCATTAAAAAAGTAATATCAGGATATAATCCACGTATTGGCTTTACCGAAGGGAATGGAGAGCCTTCAAATGCCTATTTATATGACGCCATCAGTACACTTTCAGAAAGTTATGTAGTAGGCAGGGTAAATTTAGATCAGATTACAAAAGAAGGATTAGACAGTTTACGGGTTTTGGTTATAGCTAAGCCACAAAAAGCGTTTACGGAAGAACAAAAATATAAGATCAACTATTTTGTAATGAAAGGTGGTAGCGTGATATGGTCTTTAGATCAGGTTCGCTTTGATTTGCAGGAACTGGCCGATGGGAAACCTCATATGGCCATTGCGCATGACCTTAACCTAGATGATATGCTTTTTGAGTACGGAGCAAGAATTAACTATAACTTAATAGCGGATTTAAACTGTGCTGAAATTCCTGTATCAACTCCCGGTAGCCCAGGCGGTGATATCCAGTTGGCTCCATGGGTTTATTATCCTCTTTTATTTCCTGATACCGCGCAAAGTGTGGTTAAAAATATTGATCATGTTAAAGGCGAATTTGCGAGCACTGTAGATACCATTGCAATTAAGCATGTTGCAAAGCATGTTATTTTAACTACTTCTCCCTACAATAAATTGCATAATATACCTAAAGTGCTTTCCTTACAAGAGCTTGAGCAGCAACCTAAAGCACAAGAACTTAGCGGAAAGCCTCAAACAGTTGGGGTTTTGCTTGAAGGCAGTTTTAAATCAGTATTTTTAAACAGACCCGTACCGGCTACGATTACAGAACAGTTTGAACCTGCAGAAACAAGTAAACCTGCAAAAATGGTGGTAATAGGAGATGGAGACGTTTTTGTAAACCAAATCAGTAATACAGATGGATCGCCTTTCTCATTAGGATTTGATAGGTTTAGTCAGCAGAATTATGGAAACAAAGCTTTGTTACTTAACCTAGTAGATTACTTGGCAAATCATGATAATCTTATAGAGTTGCGCAATAAAGAAGTTAAGATCAGGCTACTTGATAAAGCACTGATCAAAAAGGAAAAGATAAAGTGGCAATTGATCAATACGCTATTGCCAATTACTTTGTTAATATTTTTTGCAATTTTTCAACATTATTACCGTAAACTTAAGTATGCAAAGTAATTTTCATACTTTTGAATTTATACTTAACAAGCTATGAGATTTATAGTATCAACATCAACATTATTAAAACATTTACAAATAGTTAACGGTGCTTCGAGCAGCAGTACAGTTCTGCCTATCTTAGAAAATTTCTTGTTTGAAATCAAAGATGGATTATTGACCATTTCGGCTACTGATTTGCAAACCAGTATGACGACTTCTTTATCAGTAGAATCTAAAGAAGAAGGAAGAGTAGCTGTTCCGTCTAAAATCTTGTTGGATACTTTAAAAACATTACCAGATCAGCCCATTACCTTTATTATAGATGATAACAATTTTGCTATTGAGATCAGTGCTGGAGATGGTAAATATAAATTAAGCGGCGAGAATGCAGATGATTTCCCGAAAATTCCTGTAGTAGATAACGCATCGTCGTTAAACATGCCAGCTTCTGTTTTGAGCGAAGCCATCACCAAAACTATCTTTGCTGTAAGTAATGATGAGTTACGTCCGGCAATGACAGGGGTTTTCTGCCAGCTTTCACCTCAAAACATCACTTTTGTAGCTACTGATGCACATAAATTAGTAAGATATACCCGTAACGATTGTAAAGCTGATAAAGCGTCTTCTTTCATTTTACCTAAAAAAGCGCTTACACTTTTAAAATCTGCATTGCCAAACAGCGATGTTAATGTAGCTATTGATTACAATGCAACAAGTGCTTTCTTTAAATTTGATAATATTAACTTGGTATGTCGTTTAATTGATGAGCGTTATCCAGATTATGAAGCGGTTATACCTGCAAATAATCCTAACAAGCTGATCATTGATAGAGCTTTGTTCTTAAATACTTTACGTAGGGTAGTTATATTTGCTAACAAGACTACACATCAGGTACGTTTAAAAATCAATGGAAGCGAACTGAATATTTCGTCTGAGGATTTAGATTTTGCAAATGAAGCACATGAAAGATTAAGCTGTCAGTACGATGGCGAAGATTTAGAGATTGGATTTAATGCCCGTTTCTTAATTGAGATGTTGAATAATTTAAATGGAGAAGAAGTTACTTTAGAACTTTCTACACCTAACAGGGCAGGTTTACTTATTCCTCAAACTAATGATGAAAACGAAAATGTACTTATGCTTGTAATGCCTGTAATGTTAAACAATAGCTATTAATAGTTTATTACACCATACTTTAGAACAATGGCTTGATTTTTGATCAAGCCATTGTTGTTTTAAACTAAACCGTAACGAGAATGGCCCCTCAAATACAGAGATTATTTATTTGGAATAAAACTCTTGTAGTTTTTTTAGTACTACTTGCGTTTATAGCATGTAAGAAAAACGATACACCTGCTGCCGAAGAAAAACCTAAAGCTAAAGTGAAGGTTGTAAATGCTGTGCAGGCATCTGGAGAGGTAGATTTCTTTTTAGATAACCAGAAGGTAATTCAAAATAATTTAACCTTTGGTGAAAGTACGGGATATTTAGATGTATTTTCTGGAGAGCGTAATGTATCGGTTTCAAGTAACTCAAAAACAGCTCCCGCCAATAAGTTTACTTTTGTTACTGGTATTTCTTATACTTTTTTTGCCATAACAGACAAGAATGCCAATCCAGATGTTTTAGTGATGGAAGATGATTTAGGGGCACCACCGACTGGTAAATTTAAACTAAAGCTGGTAAATCTTAGCCCAGCAATAACTTCCAATATCAACGTTTTGCTCCCTAATGAAGAACTTTTGGTCAGCAACCTGCCATTTAAAAGCTATACCGATAATTTCATTATAGAAAAAGGCACGGAAATCAAAATCATTGCTGGATCAACAGTCAAAAAACTCAATGCTATGGATTTTGAAGGAGGAAAGAATTATTTGCTATGGTTAAGCGGTACTTCTAATGCCAATCTCACAGTTAATAAATTATCATATAATTAGTGTCAAAAAGCAAACGAGCTGCTTGTTTAATAGGACTATATTTTTATTTTAGCGCAAAAAATTGGAACCTTGGAAATTTTAGACCTGTTATTAAAGCTTATTACCGATACTAAAGATACTTTAGCGGCAATTACCAGAGAATATAGAACCTGGACTTATCTTATACTCTTCATTATTATTTTTGCTGAAACAGGTTTTGTGGTTACGCCTTTCTTACCAGGAGATTCATTGCTTTTTGCTATGGGCGCATTGATTGCGGCCGGTGATACCGGGTTGCATATTGGGTATATGGCCATGCTCTTAAGTGCTGCTGCTATTTTAGGCAATACCTTAAATTACAGATTAGGCAGGTATTTTGGAATTAGGGTTTTTAAAGAAGAAAATAAAATACTCAAACTCAAATACTACCATCAATCGCACGAATATTTTGAAAAGCATGGTTCAAAAGCTGTTGTTTTGAGCAGATTCTTACCCATATTCAGAACCATAGCTCCTTTTGTTGCAGGAGCAGCACGAATGTCTTTTGGTAGATTTACGTTATATAATTTTGTAGGTGGCATTGCATGGATATTCAGTTTATTGTTTGCAGGTTATTTATTAGGCAAGATACCTTTTATAGAGCGCAATTTTGAGATTGTAGTCGTGGCAATTGCCTTAGGTACTTTTGCTCCAGTAGTATGGGCGGCAATCAAGCCTCTATTGTTTAAAAAGAAAAGAGAAGTATCTGAAGAGAACTAAATATCTCTACCTAATATTTTACCTTCATTATATTTTTGGTCTACTGCTTTTTGTTGTAGTAGTTCATCGGGTGTGTTTTCTGTTTTTATTAGGTTTTTGAGCAGGGGTTGACCTGCATCTATCCAGGCAGAATACCAAAAACAGCCCACCTTTAGCACAGAAGCTCTCATACGGCGTTCTATCATATGGTTTAATTTATTTTGGTAAGCTTTGGCATAAGCAGACGAATATTGTTTCATTACGACATTGCCACGTTGTGAAAAATCATATTTTTGGTCTGATGGAAATGCTTTATTCAGAGCGGCTTCAAATCTTAGAACAGAATCTACCATAATATGAGACTGTTTTACAATATTCCATGCTTCTTTTAAGGGATTATTGATATAATAGGCTTTACCAACAATAAAATTATAGTTCTGAGCAAATAATTCGGGAACCCTGCTTTCCCAAAATGCGTGTATACCAACCTGCTCGGTAAGTTGTCCGTTATGATTATGGGTGGTATGTAAAGGCACGTGAGCATCTGCAATATAATGACCCAAATCTGCAGAATACCTCAAGATCTTCAATGAGTCATGTTCTTTGAAAGCTCTTACTAAACTGTAATAGGTACGTTGTATCTGCCAAGGTACAATACCATTTTCGGCCAATTTTTTTGAACCGTATTTTTTTACCGCATCGTCCCATTTTTCAGGAATGCTATCTATATGATATTCATAATTTTCAACATCTAAGTAATGACGAGGAGCTTCGGATGTATCAGCATATCTGCGCTTATCAGCATCTATGGCATGCTCTGTAATATATTTATGATTAGCTTTATAGAAACTAACCATATCTTGAGGCAAGGTAAAGATGGCAAGTTGATTAATTCTTTTGTGAGCAAAGAATCCCCACGAAGTGCAAAGTATTACCAAACAACACAATGTTAGGTATAAGAATAATTTTTTCATTTCGAGCGCCTAAAATGTATATTCAGGCTACAAGATAATCAATAAAAACTTAAGGATGGGCAGGATGGTAAGCACCTAGTTTAATGAGCAGCTAGTATGAGTTTTTTAACAGCTCTATACGTGCCAGAAGAGGAGGAAACTTTATAAATATAAATACCCGGAGGAAGATTACTCAGGTCCATTTGTATAACATGTTTCCCCGCATTCATATATTCATTGAGTACGTTTTTAACTACCCGTCCCTGTATGTCGTATATTTTTAATTCTATTTTATCAGCTTCAGGCATCACAATATCTACCTTGGTTTGTAAAGCAAAGGGATTAGGGTAATTTTGCGTAACCGTAAACTGAAGAAAACGTTCTGCAATGATTTTATTGATAGTATCAAATAAGGCAAAGCTAATTAACCTGTTGCCTCGAGCATTGGGGTGTATAATATCCTGATAAAGTGAAAAGTCGCGTTTGAGCACCGCGTTTAGGTCACATAAATAAATTTTGTACTCAAGGGCTAATTTTCGATATAAATTGTTGATGAGTCTCACGTGGCTATTTATCCTGAACAACTTTCTGTTGCCTCTATCATCAAAATTCTGTAGCGTACAAATAATGGGGGCTAATCTTTGATTTAGGCTTTTTACAATAATTTGTCGCATACTAGCTTCGGTATCGGCAAGGGTTTGTTTGCCATCTTCCATTTGTATAGCATCATTGGCCCCCATTAAAATAACAATGAATCCAGTTTTGCCATAAATAGCTTGGTCAATTCTCAGTAAACCCTGCATAGTGGTTTCACCACCTATGCCAAAGTTCTGTACATTAACTACTTTACCTTGGTAACATGACGTAAAGTTATTGATTAAATAAGTTTGAAAATTTGTACCCTTAACACCTTCAACGGTACTTGCACCAAAAGTGATTACATTAATACTGTCTTTGGCATAATATTGTGCCGCATCAGGACAACTGGCACCTGTAGTTTGTGCTTTTGTAAAAAGAAAACCGCTTAAAATTAAAACCAGGGTACAGGCAAGAAATCTAAAATTCATTTGCTCAGCAACATATCTCTTCAAAAACAAATATAAGTAATAAATTATCAGTTGCTTCTAATAATTTGAATAAGCAGGAGCTAAATCCTTAGGCTTACTGCAAAAAAGCTATATTTGTTTTACAAAAACAAAATCTCATGCAAGAAATCAAAAAATATGTGGAGGATAACAAGCAACGCTTTTTAGACGAGTTGTTTGAGTTATTGCGCTTTCCTTCGGTAAGTGCTGATCCTAAATATAAAGACGATGTTTTAAAAACCGCCGATTTTGTGGCGCAAAAACTCAAAGATGCGGGAGCCGATAAAGTTGAGATTTGCCCTACTGCGGGTTATCCGATAGTTTACGGCGAGAAAATCATCGATGCAAGTTTACCTACTGTTTTAATTTATGGTCATTATGATGTGCAACCACCAGATCCGCTGGAACTTTGGAAAACACCTCCTTTTGAGCCAACGATAAGAGATGGTAAAATCTATGCTCGTGGTGCCTGTGATGATAAAGGTCAGTTCTATATGCATGTTAAGGCATTTGAACTGATGATGAAAACCAACACGTTGGCATGCAATGTTAAATTCATGATAGAAGGTGAGGAGGAAGTAGGTTCTGCTAACTTAGCTACTTTTGTGAAAGCTAATACAGAACGTTTGAAAGCAGATATCGTATTGATCTCAGATACTTCGATGATCAGTATGGAAAATCCATCTATCGAGACGGGTTTACGTGGTTTAGCTTATATGGAAGTAGAGGTTACTGGTCCAAATCGCGATTTACACTCTGGTGTTTATGGTGGCGCGGTAGCCAACCCTGCAACTATTCTGTGTAAGATGATTGCTTCTTTACATGACGAAAACAACCATATTACCGTACCGGGATTTTATGATAAAGTATTGGAGCTTTCTCAAAAAGAAAGAGAAGCTTTAAATTCAGCTCCGTTTGATTTAAACGAATATAAAAAAGACCTTGATATTGATGCCGAATGGGGAGAGAAAGGTTATACCACTTTAGAGCGTACGGGTATAAGGCCAACGTTAGAAGTTAATGGTATATGGAGTGGTTATATTGGCGAAGGTGCTAAAACTGTACTGCCAAGTAAAGCCAATGCTAAGATTTCTATGCGTTTGGTGCCAAATCAAAATTCTACAGAAATCAGCGATTTGTTCACTAAGCACTTTGAGAGCATCGCTCCTGATTATGTAAAAGTAAAAGTAACTCCGCATCATGGTGGAGAACCTGTGGTAACGCCAACAGATAGTATTGCATATAAAGCTGCTGAAAAAGCTATAGAAGATAGTTTTGGTAAACAAGCTATACCTACAAGAGGTGGTGGTAGTATTCCTATTGTAGCTTTATTTGAAGATGTATTGGGTATTAAATCTGTGTTATTAGGTTTTGGGTTAGATAGTGACGCTTTGCACTCTCCAAATGAAAAATACGATGTGTTCAACTACTACAAAGGTATAGAGACCTTGCCGTTGTTCCACAAGTATTTTGCTGAATTCAGTAAATAATCTTTGATAGCATAAATCAAAAAAAGCCCAGGTTTTCTAAAAAATCCGGGCTTTTTTTAAGATGTGGTTTAAATAAACCTTATAGTTTAGAAAATTCTCTAAAATCCTGTCCTTCTTTAATGCTCAATAAGCTTTCGTAGATTAAACGGATTACGTTATCTACGTCTTCTTTATGAACCATCTCTACTGTGGTATGCATGTAGCGCAAGGGTAACGAAATCAATGCTGAAGGTACGCCGCCGTTTGAATAAGCAAAAGCATCAGTATCAGTTCCTGTTGAACGCGAAGAAGCTTGGCGTTGGAATGGAATTTCATTCTTCTCAGCAGTTTTAATTAAAAGTTTATTCAGATTGGTTTGTACTGCCGGTGCATAAGAAACTACCGGACCTTTACCGCATGATAAATCACCTTGTGTAATTTTACTGATCATTGGGGTAGTGGTATCGTGGGTTACATCTGTTACGATGGCCACATTCGGTTTAATGCGTTGCGCAATCATTTCGGCACCACGTAAACCAATTTCTTCTTGTACAGAGTTAACAATGTATAACCCAAAAGGTAATTTCTTTTTATTTTCCTTTAATAAACGAGCTACTTCGGCAATCATAAAACCACCTGCACGGTTATCTAAAGCACGACCTACGTAATAGCGGTCATTTAACACCATGAACTCATCTTCATAAGTGATTACACAACCTACATGTATGCCTAAAGCTTCCACCTCTTCTTTTGTAGTGCAGCCACAATCCAAGAAAATATTCTTTAATTCAGGGGCCTGTTCTTTCTCGCCCGAACGGGTATGTATAGCAGGCCATCCGAAAACGGCTTTAACGATACCTTTTTCTGTATGAATGTTTACACGTTTTGAAGGCGCGATCTGATGATCAGAACCCCCGTTACGAATTACATAGATCAAACCATCAGGTGTGATATAGTTTACATACCATGAAATCTCATCAGCATGTGCTTCAATAACTACTTTATAATCAGCTTTAGGATTGATTACGCCAACCGCAGTACCATAATTATCAACAAAGTAATCATCAATATATGGTTTTAGATATTCTAACCAAAGTTTTTGTCCTTGCCATTCATAACCGGTAGGAGATGCATTATTGATATATTGTTCAAAAAACTGTAATGATTTTTTATTTACTACAGAAATGTGTTTTTTATTTTTTTCGTCTGCTTCTTTCTTTGCCATAACGTTTTTTTATGATAATGAGTAAATGTACATATTAGACCTATATTTTGAAACCAATTTGTTGATTTTTGACAGCAAAATCATTATTTTAAGGGCAAATAAGAATTAGATAGGTATGAACATTGCAAAAATTATTATTCCCGGATTTGTATTAATTGTATTGGTTATTGTAGGCTTAATGTGGGGGCTCCCTTTGTATAATGTATGGCAGCAAGAAATGGCTGGCAAGGCAGAAATGGCAAAGGCTGAGCAGAACCGCAGAATTTTAGTGGAAGAGGCCAAAGCACGTTTAGAGGCCGAACGTTTAAATGCGTCTGCTGAGATTGAGAGAGCCAAAGGTATGGCTGAGGCCATGAGAGTAGAAAATGGAACATTATCTTCTACTTATAACCAATATCTGTTTATCAGAACATTAGAGAAACTAGCAGATAAAGGTAGTTTGCCACAGATTATTTATGTGCCTTCTGAAGGGTTAACCCCTGTTATGGATATACATAAAACTTTACCTAAGCAGTAGTTCCATTCTCACATACTGCAAATGGTTTCGTACAAATGGTTCCCCTGAAGTTACGAAACCATTTTTTTCATAAAAGCCAACAGCATCAATCCTAGCATTGCACCAGATTGTAGAAACCTTCTCTGCCTTACAAAAACTGAGAAGATGTTGTATGATTAAATTTCCTAAGCCTTTTTTCTGCATTTGGGGCAGAACTGCCAATTTTCTAAACTGGGCGGTACCCTGTTCAATAAATAAAGATACTACCCCGGTTAATGTATGGTTTACGTAAAGGCCAAAGTGAATCCCGTTAAAATCGTTATCCAATTTTACTGCTTCTAAATCCTTATCGGGATACATGGTTTCTTGTCTAATAGACCATGTAAGCGAAGGAAAAATCTGTTCTATAACAACATTCATAATTGAAACAGTAAAATTATCTTGTTATGCTAAAGGCTATATTTATAGTTTCTTAGAATACAATCGGTATATCAATATGTTTAAAAGAATAATAGCTGTTATGCCATAACAAAACATATTCCAACCCCCAACAGACCATAGCCATAAACCTAAAGCAGAACCACAACTGGCGCCCACAAAACTTACTGACATAAAAATGGTATTGAGCCTGTTTCTAGCTTCCGGAACCAAGGTGTAGATGCGGGTTTGATTGGTTACGTGAATAGCCTGCTGACCTATATCTATAAGAATTATCCCTACAACAAATAGAAAAACACTATGACCTGTAAAATAGAACAAAGCCACACTGATCAACTCTAAAATAAAACCAACTATTATGTTTTTACGAGGATTATTGCCACCACCACTTAATTTACCTACTAACGGGGCAGCTAATGCTCCTGCAGCTCCTGCAATACCAAATAAGCCAATTTGGTAAGTACTGAACTCATGCGGAGGATTAGCAAGATACAGTACCATAGTAGTCCAGAAACCCATAATTACAATAAACGCAAAGAAGTTGATCAGAGAGGCCTCGCGTAAAATGGGTTGCGTCTTGATATAAGAAAACATAGAACTCATTAGCTGTTTGTAACTTCCTTTAAAAGAAGGTAAACTTTTAGGAAAACGAACGACCATCAGTACAATCAGTAAAGCGCATACACCGGCCGCAATAAGGAACATGGCTCTCCATCCCAGTAGGTCGCCCACAGCTCCGCTCACTGCTCTTGAAGCTAAGATACCTACCAACAAACCACTCATTACGATACCAATGTTGTGCCCACGATTTTCATCGCTACTTAAATTGGCAGCCAAGGGTAAGATTAACTGTGGAACAATAGAACATGCACCTATTAATATACTGGCTATCTCGAGTACAAAGAAACTTTTAGCGGCTGCGGCCATTAATAATGAAAGTATAGCTAAAGCGGTAATGATCAGAATTTGTTTTTTCCTTTCAAACATATCGCCAAGAGGTACCAATAGAAATAAGCCCAAGGCATAACCGGCTTGAGTTAAAAATGTAATACTTCCGGCTCTACTTTCGGTAAGATTAAACTCTTTAGCCACTAAAATTACCAGTGGTTGGCAATAGTAAATGTTGGCTACAATTAAACCAGTACAAAAAGCCATCAGTAGAATATCGGCTCTTTTTAAGGTAGTTGAAACTTGCATAAAAATAAAAAGCCAAATTTAACATTTGGCTTTTTTAATGGGGGTATGATTTAAAAAAATAACATAAAACTTATAAAGGAATATTGCCATGTTTTTTGCGAGGAGCATTTACAACTTTATTTTCCAGCATTTTAAATGCCCTGATCAATTTTGCTCTTGTTTGCGAAGGCTCAATGACCTCATCTATAAAGCCCCGTTCTGCAGCGCGATAAGGATTGGCAAAGATGTCTGAGTAAAGCTTTTCTTTTTCCAACCATTTTTCTTCAGGGTTTTCGGCTCCGCTGATTTCTTTTTTAAAGATGATTTCGGCAGCGCCTTTAGCACCCATTACGGCAATCTCGGCACTTGGCCATGCATAATTCATATCTGCACCAATATGTTTAGAGTTCATCACATCATAAGCGCCGCCATAGGCCTTACGTGTAATTACTGTAACACGAGGTACAGTAGCTTCACTAAAAGCATATAACAGTTTAGCTCCATTTGTAATGATGCCATTCCATTCTTGGTCTGTTCCTGGCAAGAAACCAGGTACATCTTCAAAAACAAG
>DDEP01000229.1:0-7269 GCA_002336465.1 Pedobacter sp. UBA1951 | reverse complement strand
GCTACAATACCTATACTGCGACCAGCAAGACGGGCAAATCCAACTACGATGTTTTCTGCATAAGCTGCATGTACTTCTAAAAAGCTCTCGGCATCTGCCACCTCATGAATTACATCTCTGATATCATAAGGCTGGGTTGCATTTTGAGGCAATAACTCATTTAAAGAAGGCCTTGTTTCATCTATGCTTTCATAGGGAAGTTGTGCGGCAGTTTCTTCACAATTTTGTGGAATATAGCTTAATAATTTTTTAATATGACCGATGGCTTCAATTTCGTTGGCACAGGCAAAATGGGTTACACCCGATTTTGTGGCATGTGTTGAGGCTCCGCCTAATTCTTCTGAAGTAACTTCTTCGTGAGTTACTGTTTTTACCACATTTGGACCTGTTACGAACATATACGAGGTGTGCTCTACCATTAAAATAAAATCGGTAATGGCAGGCGAATAAACTGCACCGCCAGCACATGGCCCCATGATAGCCGAAAGCTGCGGAATTACCCCCGAAGCTTGTACATTACGGTAAAAAATATCAGCATAACCGCCCAAAGAAACTACACCTTCCTGAATACGAGCACCACCACTGTCATTTAATCCTATGATAGGGGCGCCATTTTTCATGGCCATATCCATTACTTTACAGATTTTTTCGGCATGTGTTTCAGATAATGAGCCGCCAAATACAGTAAAATCTTGTGAGAAAACATAAGTTAAACGACCGTTTACAGTTCCATATCCTGTAATTACCCCATCTCCAAGATATTTTTCGCGCTCCATGCCAAAATCGGTACTGCGATGAGTAACCATCATTCCAATTTCTTCGAAACTCCCTTCGTCTAAAAGAAAATGAATGCGTTCACGAGCTGTAAGTTTCCCTTTCTTATGTTGGCTATCTATGCGAGCTTGTCCGCCGCCAAGGTGCGCTTTTTTAATTTTATCTTGTAATAAGTCGATCTTACTTTTCATTATACAGGTTATTTATCGGTTTTTTTGAGAGATTTAGCAACGAATGTAATAATTAAAATAGTAACACTGGCAAATGCCAATAATAAAATCCATGAAGGTAATGCGGTGTTTTTTGTATCTGCAGCCTTTGTTGTAAAATAAAAAATCAGCAGAAAAATACTAACTATAATGAGTTTCAGGTAGCGTAGCAATCTGGTAGCATTTTTATATTGCCGCAAGGCATTCGCTTCTGTGATCTGCGTAGGATAATTGAAAATATGCGGAAACTTGTTTAAAATAGTTATTAAAGTATAAATAGCAATGGCTATTAAAGGTAAATCAAAGATTTCTTTTTTACTGCCAAACCTGTCTGCTTGTCCGGCTAGATTAAAATGAACTGGAATGGTATCAGGAAGATTTTTGTAGCTTACAAAAGTAAGCGCAGCCAATAGTATAAGCATCATTATACTGAGGAGTTCGATTATTACATCAAATTTGCTTAGGTAGATTTTTAACCTTGGTCTTCTTTCTATCATATTTGTTTACCATCTATATTGTAAACGAGCAGTGAATACGTCATCTTTCAGGTCTTGTTGGTAACCTGTAACCTCTGTAGGATTATTTTTAACGTGTTCATTGTATAAAGTTAACTTTATACGCCCATTTATGGCATAAGTGAGTCCATAGCTTAGTGTAGCGTATTTTATGTCTCCGGCAGTGGTGTTGTTTCCTGCTCGGCCAATCTCAGCTTCTTTAATCTCTGTATTGGGGTCATATACATCGTAGGCTAAAAGGGCAGTTAAATTCGTTTTTGCAATTTGATGGGTAAACCAGAAATAATAGCCATTAAATTTTCTAAGGTAAAGATTACCTGTTGGTTGGCTGCTAAAACTAATACTGGCAGTTGGACCATTAATGCTCGTAGAAGCTGCAATACCGGGCTGAGTACCTTCTACATATTCTGTTTTAAAGCTGGTTTTTCCTAATGGATTGGCAAACTGGAATTGCAGGTTTGCACCATAATATTCTCTTTTTAAATTCTTGCCAATATGCTGACTATTGGTTAAGGCTGTAAAGGCATTATCTTTAAAGGTATAATAGGTGTCTGTATTGTTGCGTACTGTGCCACCATAATATGAAGCCCCAAAACCTAAGGACATGGTCTTATTGGCTAAACTATCGAAATCAAAAGCGAGATTGGCTACAATGTCTTTCTTGGAATCATAATCGCGAGCTGTTAGGCCACTCCCATTGATCACAGCTAAATCAGCCGATAAATATTTTAATATCTGTTGCGGCTTGTAGGTGATCATCGCTCCTAAATCACGTTCTCTTGGCATTAAGGTCTGAAATACCCTTGCTCTTTCAGGAAAATCCCGGTATCCTGACGAATAAACAATCGAATAGCCAAAAGGTCGGTTAAACAACCCTCCGGTTAAAAGAAGACTTTCAATTTTAGGTAAATGGAGCTGAATAAAAGCATCCATTAGATTTACACCATTTTGAGTCGCATCTAATTGGAAAACAATGTTAGAGTATTCGTCAACACGGTCTATTTTTAAACGACCTCGCCTGATCATGAATCTACTATCGCTGTTTTGTGAAAAATCTCCTCCAGAAAAAGATACGATTCCATTAGATTGGGCTTTTTGATATTGAGTTTGAAGGTAACCGGTTATCTTAATATCATGTATGTCTTTTGATGATGGCGCATTGTTATTCTGGGCAAAAAGCGCAGATGGTATAAGGGTAATGAGGTAAACGATAATTTTTTTCATCCATCAAATTTTGAAGGGGTTAAATTACTGCAAATTTGGTGTATTGATTGAAAATACATAAAAATGGATGAACATTAAACAGGTCTCAAGTACGATTTAGAGATAAATTACAATTTAATTACCATTTTTTTATTTGATTTTTAATTTGCGGCGTTAATTTTGCAACAAATCAAACTCGATGACAGTTAGAAAATTTAAGGTTTTTATTGCAATTGCATTTGTAAGCATCTTCGTTGCTAAGATGGTTATATCGGTTGCTCCTGTATTTTCTGGCGAGCTTGACAATAAGTTTATGAATGCTGTTATCATGCAACTTGAAAACGAGCATCATAGCGAAGATGGTAAATCGAGTATTAAATACGCCGAACATAAAGCTTATTTTGAGCGCATAGAGCTTACTTATGTAAGTGAAGATATCGATTATGGTGTAAACAATAGTTTTTTTGAGCATTCGCGCCGGTATGTAGATCCATACCATCCACAGGTGCCTACACCTCCTCCTAACTTTTCTTAATCCCATATTTTTATGGTTAAGCCTGTAGCTTAATCTGAATTTAGTATGTATGAGTAAAACTGCGTTTTATGAGAACAGGAATATTGTGTTTAATCAAACCTGTAATCACGCAGATGGATTATGATTAAGAATTTAATTTATGAAAAAGAAAAATTCGAACCTTTTTAGGTTCGGAGCAAAAAGTAATGTACTTAAAAGAAACTTAAAGAGCGACTTATCGTCTAGCATAGTTGTATTTTTAGTTGCATTGCCTTTATGTTTAGGAATAGCGCTTGCCTCGGGTGCTCCACTTTTTGCCGGACTGATTTCTGGTATAGTAGGTGGTATAGTGGTTGGTTTTGTGAGTGGTTCTCAACTCAGTGTGAGTGGGCCTGCCGCGGGTTTGACCGTAATTGTATTAGGTTCTATAGCGCAATTAGGCAGTTACCAAACCTTTTTATTGGCCTTAGTATTAGCAGGAGTTTTCCAATTGGTTTTGGGAATGATCAAAGCGGGTACTATTGGCAATTATTTCCCTTCGAGTGTAATTGAGGGGATGTTGGCTGCAATTGGTATTATTTTAATCCTTAAACAATTACCTCATGCACTTGGGGTAAATAGCGATTTTTTTGGAGATGAAGCATTTGCGCAAGGTGATCATGAAAATACTTTCAGCGCCGTTTTAGGAGCATTGGGTAAAATTAGCCCGGTGGCTTTTGCCATTAGTTTATTATCGGTTCTGGTCTTGATCTATTGGCCTAAGTTTAAAAAGTTGGCGGTGGTTCCGGCTCCACTTATTGTAGTGGTAATAGGTGTGGTTTTGTCTCTTGCTTTTGCGGCTACACCTTATGCGCTAAAGACCACGCAAATGGTAAATATCCCGTTGTTTAATGGATGGAATGAATTTATAGGTCTATTTAGTTTGCCAAATTTTGGAGAGATCATGAATAAAGAAGTTTGGATTGTAGCAGGTACAATTGCAATTGTAGCTAGTCTTGAAACTTTACTGGGAGTTGAAGCGGTAGATAAAATAGACCCTAAGAAAAGAGTTACCCCAACTAACCGTGAGCTTATTGCACAAGGTATAGGTAATATAAGCAGTGGTATGATAGGTGGATTGCCCATGACATCGGTAATTGTACGCAGCTCAGCCAATGTAAATTCGGGTGCAAAATCAAAGATGTCGGCGGTATTTCATGGATTTTGGTTACTGCTGTCATTGCTGTTTATCCCGAGCTTGATCAATATGATTCCGTTAGCTGCTTTGGCTGCAATCTTATTGGTTACCGGTTATAAACTTACCCGTATTGCATTGTTTAAGCATATGTACCATAAAGGCTGGGATCAGTTTGTACCTTTTGTAGTAACTGTGCTTGCAGTTGTGTTTACAGACCTGCTCAAAGGCGTTGCCATTGGTATGTTGGTATCTATCTTTTATTTGTTGCGCAACAATATGCGTAATCCATATTTTTATAAAATACAGCATGAAGGCAGCAAGAAAAATTTAAGAATTAAACTGGCAGAAGAGGTGTCGTTTTTAAACAAAGCATCCATCCAAGTTTTGTTGTCAGAAGTACCAAAAGAAACCAATGTAATTATTGATGGATCCAACTCAAGATACATTGATCCCGATGTTTTGGAGACAATTTTTAATTACAAACACCACGCTTATTCTAAAGGCATAATTGTAACTTTAGAAAACATTCAGAAGAATTATACTATCCCGAAATTGAATATTAAAATAGAAGAAAACGTAAATTAATTTATGGCAAATCAACATAAACACCAAGAAGATATCACATACGATAGCTTATTAGAAGGTAATAAAGCATGGGTTGAAGAAACCCTGAAATTAGATAAAGGATACTTTGATAAATTGGCTGCGGGTCAGAACCCTCCAGTTTTATGGATCGGTTGTTCAGATAGTCGTGTGCCAGCCAACCAGATTACCAATACTTTACCGGGCGATATCTTTGTACACCGTAACATTGCAAATGTGGTAACCCACTCAGACATGAGTTTGCTTAGTGTGCTAGATTATTCTGTAAACGTATTAAAAGTAAAACATATTATTGTTTGTGGCCATTATGGTTGTGGTGGTGTAGCTGCGGCTCTGAGTAATAAAGAGTTCGGGTTAATTGATAACTGGTTACGCCATATCAAAGATATTTACCGTGTACACGAAAGAGAAATGTCGACCATTAAAGATCCGCAAAGACGAGCAGAAAGAATGGTAGAATTGAATGCCATTGAAGGAGCGGCCAATGTAATGAACACTTCTATTGTTCAGAATGCTTGGGCAAATGGACAGTCGCTATCTGTTCATGCTTGGGCTTATAGCTTAAAAACCGGTTTGATAACCGATTTAAAAGTTAGCGCTTCAAGTGCCGACGATGTTTCGCCAGTATTTAAGCTCAAATTTGATTAATTTTTTAGTTTTTGTTTTAGTCTTGAAAAAGGCCCCGTACTCCGGGGCTTTTTTAGTTAGTAACCTTTTTTTTATTTCGTTTAACCAATAGATAACACAGATATAAAAATACCAGCCATAAAGGGATAAGCTCAACAGACATCTTTAAACCGGTAAGCCACATAATAATTAGTATGCCCAACAAAAAGAACAAACAGATATAATTGGTTAAAGGATACATAAAAGAAGGAAATTTTGTTGTTCCTTTACCATGTGCTTGCCTAAATTTGATATGGGTGTAGCTGATCATCAGCCAATTAATAATTAATGAAGATACCACCAGCGACATCAATATATTCAATGCTTTTTCGGGAATAACTTTATTTACAACAATGCAAATGGCAGCAAACACGGCCGAAACCAAGATAGCCATTACAGGTACATAGTTTTTATTGAGCTTCGACAGGAATTTAGGCGCGTTGCCTTGTTCGGCAAGCCCGTACAACATACGGCTATTGCTGTAAACGCTGCTGTTGTAAACAGATAGTGCGGCTGTAAGTACAATAACATTTAAAACGTTGGCGATAAGACTTGTAAAATAAACGGTACGCCCAAAAAAGTCGAACTGAAATCCTTTTAACCTTTCAAATACCATTACAAAAGGACTACTGCCATCGGTAATGTTTTTCCATGGTGATAAAGAGAACAAGATAATCAATGCGCCAACATAGAAAATCAAGATGCGGTAGATTACCTGATTGGTGGCTTTAGGAATGTTTTTTTCGGGATTTTCGGCTTCTGCTGCTGTAATCCCTACCAATTCTAATCCCCCAAAAGAGAACATGATCAGTGCCATTGCGGCCAAAAGTCCTTCGTAGCCTCCTTTGCCGTTTTGGCTTAACCAGCCTTTGGGTAAAAACCCTCCATCATTCCATAAATTTGAAACAGAGGCACGTTCGCCTCCTGTACCACTGATCAGCAGATAAGAACCAAATAGGATCATCGCTATAATGGCAACTACCTTGATAATGGAAAACCAAAACTCAGCCTCGCCATATACTTTTACCGAAGCTAAATTGAGCACATTGATTACAACAAAGAAGAATGAGCTTGATACCCACAACGGAATATCAGGCCACCAGAATTGAATATAAACCCCAATTGCGGTCAGCTCAGACATACTCACTAAGATGTATAGCATCCAGTAATTCCAACCTGAAGCAAAACCGGGAAAAGGTCCCCAATATTTATAAGCAAAATGACTAAAGCTACCTGAAACAGGTTCCTGTACCACCATTTCGCCTAACTGGCGCATGATAAAAAAGGCAATAAAACCTGCAATGGCATACCCTAAAATAACAGAAGGCCCAGCCAATACTGCAGCCGGACCAATACCTAGAAATAACCCTGTACCAATGGCACCCCCTAATGCAATGAGCTGTATGTGTCTGTTTTGTAAACCTCTCTTTAGCTCTTTCTTGTTTTCCGTATTTTCCAAAGAAATGGATATTAAAGTTGTATATTAATTAGGAGGCTAAAATACTACTTTAGAAAAGAAAAAAGCCCCGAATTTCGGGGCTTTTATAATTATTCTTCGTTTAAGAAGGGATATCTGTAATCTTTTGGAGGATTAAATGTTTCTTTGAT
>DDEP01000243.1 GCA_002336465.1 Pedobacter sp. UBA1951 | reverse complement strand
GTACAGCGTACTTTTTATGCTGCCGGACAAACTGGTCAACAATTGTTATTAGGTGCCTATAGCGCTTTAGAGCGTCAGGTAGGTATGGGTAAAGTAGAAATGTTTACCCGTCACGAAATGTTAGACGTTGTAGTTATAGACGGAAAAGCACGTGGTATCATTGCCCGTAACTTACTTACCGGAGAATTAGAACGTCATTTCGGCCATGCAGTAGTATTGGGAACCGGCGGTTACGGAAACGTTTTCTTCCTTTCAACCAATGCTATGGGTAGCAATGTTACCGCTGCATGGAAAATCCATAAAAAAGGTGCATTTTTTGGCAACCCTTGTTACACGCAAATACACCCTACTTGTATTCCGGTATCCGGTGATCACCAATCTAAATTAACCCTAATGTCTGAGTCGTTACGTAACGATGGTAGGATTTGGGTTCCAAAAAAGAAAGATGATCCTCGCAGACCTCAAGATATTCCTGAGGATGAAAGAGATTATTATTTAGAGCGTAGATACCCTGCTTTTGGTAACCTTGTTCCTCGTGATGTAGCCTCTCGTGCGGCTAAAGAGCGTTGCGATGCAGGTTACGGTGTAGGTGCTTCTAAACTGGCTGTATATTTAGATTTTACGGCAAATACGGAGCGTTATGGCCGTATTGAAGCCAATAAACAAGGTAACCACCATCCTGATAAAGAAACCGCTATGCGTTTAGGACGTGAGGTAATCAAAGAGAAATATGGTAACCTGTTTGACATGTACGCACAAATTACTGGTGAAGATCCTTATGAAACACCAATGCGTATCTATCCTGCGGTTCACTATACCATGGGTGGTATTTGGGTTGATTATGACTTAATGACTACCGTACCCGGTTTATATTGTATAGGCGAGGCCAATTTCTCTGATCATGGTGCTAACCGCTTAGGTGCTTCTGCATTAATGCAAGGTTTGGCAGATGGTTATTTTGTATTACCTTATACCATAGGGTCTTACTTATCAAAAGAAATTTCTACCAAAGCAATTCCAACGGATCACCCTGCTTTTGTTGAGGCTGAGAACCAAGTAAAATCAACTTTAGATAGGTTCTTAAATATTAAAGGAACAAAATCTGTTGATTATTTCCATAAAAAATTAGGCCACATCATGTGGGAAAAATGTGGAATGGCCCGTAATGCAAAAGGTTTAACTGAAGCGATCGAAGAAATCAAAGCATTGCGCAAAGAGTTCTGGTCTGATGTTCGTGTACCGGGCACTACCGATGAATTCAATCCTGAATTAGAAAAAGCAGGTCGCGTTGCAGACTTCTTGGAATTAGGTGAATTGATGTGTATTGATGCTTTACACCGCGAGGAAAGTTGTGGCGGTCACTTCCGTGAAGAGTTCCAAACTGAAGAAGGTGAAGCAAAACGTGATGATGCTCACTTCTCTTATGTAGCTGCGTGGGAGTACAAAGGTGAAAGCGTATATGAGCTACACAAAGAAGAGTTAAATTACGAGAACATTAAGGTAGCACAAAGAAATTATAAATAAGATATGAGATAAGAGGTATCAACTACAAAGTTTAACACCTCAAATCTAATGTCTCAAATCTAAAGATAAAATGAGTACAGGAAATATGAATTTAACGCTAAAAATTTGGCGTCAAAAAAACAGTAAATCAACAGGAAGTCTAGTTGATTATAAAGTTTCTGATATTTCTCCAGACATGTCTTTTTTAGAGATGTTTGATGTTTTGAACGAACAATTGATCAATAAAGGCGAAGAACCTATTGTGTTTGATCACGATTGCCGCGAAGGTATTTGTGGTATGTGTTCAATGTATATCAATGGCCGTCCACATGGCCCTAAAGATCTGGTAACTACCTGTCAATTACACATGCGTTCATTTAAAGATGGCGATACAATTGTAGTTGAACCATGGAGAGCAAAAGCATTCCCGGTAATTAAAGATTTAGCGGTAGATCGTTCTGCTTTTGACCGTGTAATTGCTGCCGGAGGCTTTATTTCTGTAAATACTGGTAACGCACAAGATGCTAACAATCTACCTATTGCCAAATCAAAAGCTGATGCAGCTTTTGAGGCCGCAGCATGTATTGGTTGTGGAGCATGTGTTGCAGCATGTAAAAATGCATCAGCAATGCTTTTTGTATCTGCAAAAGTATCTCAGTTCTCTTTACTTCCTCAAGGTCAGCCAGAAAGATACAAACGTGTACAAAACATGGTAGCCCAAATGGACTCAGAGGGATTTGGAAATTGTACCAATACAGGAGCTTGTGAAGCAGAGTGCCCTAAAGGAATTTCTTTAGAAAACATTGCCCGTATGAACCGCGATTATTTAACTGCAAAGTTATTTAGCGAAGAAGAAGCGTAAGCACATATCTGAATAGAAACTACAAAGCCCCGGCCTTAAAAACCGGGGCTTTAATTTTTAAGAACAATTCATAGTTACATTTGTTAGTACATTATAAAAAAACTGTGCGTTATGACAAAGAAAACTAAAGTATTAACAGGAGTATTGGCTGGTGCAGCACTAGGCATAACTATTGCGTTATTATTATCATCTGATAAAAAAAGTGATCTTCAGCGTAAAGCAGAAGATTGGTTTTGTGATGTATTGAAAAAATCAAAAAAGAAAATGACAGACATGGGTAAAAAAGCTGATAAAGTTATAGATCAGGCTAAAAACAAAGCTGAAAACCTTACTGTCTGAAACATAAATGCACTGCCATTTTTTATCTTTGTTTATGGATATTTATGGCAGTGCATTATTAGATTTTTACAAGAACGACCAAAGCCAAACACTTTGGCTCCATAACAGCTACGGCGAAACAGAAGAAATGCCTGTAGATGTTTTCTTCAGAGAGGAAGAAGAAATGCCCGAAATAGAATTAAAAGCCATGCACTTGTGTAAGGGGCATATTCTAGATATAGGCGCAGGCGTTGGTAGTCATGCTCTGATTCTTCAAAAATACCATAAGGATGTTACAGCTATCGATACTTCTTTAAATGCTGTGAACATCATGAAACAACGTGGTGTAAAACATGCTTTTCATCAAGATGTTTTTACTTATAAAGGCAAATTCGATACGCTTCTGCTATTAATGAACGGCATTGGCTTAACCGGAACTCTAGAGGGATTGGAACATTTTTTTGAAGCTGCTAAATCATTGCTTAATCCAAAAGGCACACTCATTTTTGATAGCTCAGACATCAGCTATCTTTATGAAGACAGCATGAAGCCAAAAGACAAATACTTTGGCGAAGTAAGCTATGCTTATGAATACAAAGGCGAAAAAGATGAATGGTTTAAATGGCTTTATATAGATCCATCCACACTTAAAACATTAGCGTTGAAGCATGGATGGAACTGCAAGATTATTATAGAAGATAAATACGATCAGTATTTAGCTCAGCTTACTTTGCATTAAGCTTTTTCTTCATATATATTGGCAATATAGATGATTGTTTCCGTTGCTTTTACCATATCTTGTACCGATACCCATTCCTGTTTGCTGTGAAAGGCATGCTCGCCTGCAAAAATATTAGGACAAGGCAATCCCATATATGATAAACGCGAACCATCTGTGCCACCTCTTATGCTTTGTTTTTTAGGCTCAACCCCTGCTCTTTTAATGGCCTCCATGCCATTTTCAATGATATAAGGATACT
>DDEP01000082.1 GCA_002336465.1 Pedobacter sp. UBA1951 | reverse complement strand
ATCAAAGCTTATCTTAAAAGTAATTAAAAATTGTGAAACTCGCTTAATGATATTGGATTAGTTACAGTAAGAAAGACTTGATAATGAAAGTTATATGCCGATAATTTTTAAAATTTCCTGACCTTCTGCAGAATTTTTTAATCGATCCGATAATTTATTGTAGTAAGTTTTGCATTCTGTTCTGCTAAAAAGAGGCATACTCGATACAATATTTTTAACTAATGTTTTTAAAAATATAATAGAAATTGGAGAATCTGGGTACTGCTCAAAAAAAGACTCGTATTTTTTTGATTTAATAGCAAGAAACATGTCATCTATAGCTTTATTTAGAATTCTCCCTTTAACTGCAGCTTCTTGTGTAACGGTAGTCATAGAAATTTTAACCGAATCTTCTAATGCGATTATCCTACCTCTGTTTGGCATCCCATAGTCAGGACTTTTTATAAGTTCTTCATGACTTTTCATCAGATCTGTATTTACGTTGAATGTAAATAAGCTCAGTTTATCAGGCTTGTTTAGCTTAAAGCTAAATTGATGGTTAACTATAGGAGCAGTTAAAAATGTTTTTGAATCTAAATCATATAAATAAGCGTATTTGTACAACATATCAGGAGCTGTTGTGCCATAGATTAGGCAGTCTTGAGCAAAGCCTTTAAATACGAACAATAGCATGAAGAAGAGGGTTAATTTAATATTTTTCATTTTTACAATATGTGATGTTGGTTGAGGATAAGCATATATTTTATTGAGCCTAAATAGATTTTGATTTATTTTCTGCTCTCTCCAATCTGTTATTTTATTTAGAAATGATAACGAGTTTACTATGGCAAAACATCTGTTTTGAGCAAACCATAAATCTCACTGTCCATAAATTTGCCATTGAAATAATAATCTTCCCTAAAGTAAGCTTCTTTGATGAAACCATGTTTTAGTAGCAATGCTCTTGATGCATTGTTGCCGGGATTGATGTTGGCATTTATGCTGTGAAATTTAGCCTCATTAAAACCAAAAGCTATGGTTGCTTTGAGTGCCTCGCTGACGATGCCTTTGCGCCAGTAATCGGGCTGTAACATATAACCAATCTCTGCACGGTGGTTAGGCAAGTCTGTTCGCCAATAACCGATAGAGCCAATCATTTGTTGAGGTGTGTCTTTTAAAGCAATGACCCATGCCAAGTTTTGTCCCTCCTTAAAGCCTTGATTGAGTTTTCTGATAAAAGCATAAATGTCTTCTATCGTTTTTGGTCTTTCTCGATCAATATAGCGCATCACTTCTTCGTTTCTGCGCATATCAAACAAAGCAGTTGCATCATCGATGTTATGTTCTCTTAAAAGTAATCGTGCTGTTTCCAGAACAGGAAAAGGGCTAAAAGACAGATCTAACATATTTGCATTATTATAATTAACTGTTGGGGATAAAATATATCCCCAACAGTTAAAATTAGAGTTTTTTATTTCAGGTCTTTCATGATTTCTGCAACGGCTCTTTCCAATTGTGGATCGCGACCAGCTAAGCGGTCTTCGAAAGTATTTTTAACATAGATATCAGGAGAAACACCTTCTTTTTCTAAGTTCTTGCCATCCATGGTATAACATCCCCACGAAGGTAAACGGTAAGAAGAACCATCAACCAAACCTTTTGCAGAGGTGAAGATGATCCAACGGTAAGTTTCTGTACCTATTATTTTTCCTAATTTAAGTTGCTTAAATCCTGCTGCGGTCATTTCTGCATCGCTTAAAGATTGTTCATTGATCAAAAGAACAATAGGTTTTGCAGCTGGTGCAAAATTGCTTTGAGGAGAGATCGCTCCTCCTCTGTATTTCCATTTCAGGTATGGGCGTTGCGATAAAAAGCGTAGAACTTCGTCATGTACATTACCTCCGGTATTATACCTTAAATCCAAAATTACTGCATCGTTGTTGTTTTCCTGTTCAACCATATCCAATAAGAAAACTTCCAACTCGCCTTTGCTCATGTTTTTCATGTATGAGTATGCAATTCGGTTTTTACCCCATTCTTCTACATTTTTACGGTTATTGGCAATCCATTCATCATATAGGTTTGATTTTAATGCGCCAGAGCTTTGTGGGTGAATGTTTACATTTACCGGTTTGCCATTGCGTAAAAAGGTTAAAGTCATTTCCCGATCTAAAGAAGGTTTGGTAAAATAGTAATCTCTATCTGTGGTAGCATCTACCTTTGTGCCATTTACATGGGTAAGTACATCGCCTTTTGCAATCTTATCTTTTAATAGAGCTGCACCGCTTTTGGCTACGATGCGTTCTACTTGATAAGGATTTTCATTACTGAAAATGATACCTGTTTCGTTGGTAACATAGTTTAAGCTTTTGCGCTCTTCAGTTCCAAAGCTGTTAAAGCCCATATGCGAAGAGTTCAATTCTCCCAGCATATCATTTAAGAGTATGCGCAGATCTGTGCGATTGTTAAGGTAAGGCAAGTAAACCGCATATCTTTTTTTCATTTTCTCCCAATCTATGCCGTGAAACTTTTCGTCATAAAAGTTTTCATCTAAACCTACCCAAGTTTCGTAGAACATTTGGTTAAATTCTGCATTTAGGTTTTTAGTGAATTTATAGGTATGATCTATTCTATCCAATTTATTGGCATCGATGTTATACTTACTGATTGCACCACGAGCTATCACAAAATACTTGCCTCCAACTTCTGCGATACCAAAACCGCCTTCGGTAACTTTTTCTGTTTTATTGTTCTCAAAAGGCTCTATAACAGTTCTGTAGGTTGACATTGGCAACCCTTCATGACTAGAGGTATAAAACACATAAGTTTTGTCGCCTTTGGTCATTACATCAGTAAGGTATTGTGTGCCAAATGCTGGGCTTACCAGTTCTATACGGTCTAAAATACGCTGAGTATTAATGGTTATAAGTTTTGTTGCTGGTTTTTCTTCTGCCTTTTTCTTTGCGGTATCAGTAGTTTTTTTATCTTCTTTTGCTGGGGTGGTTTCTTTAGGTGCTGCGGGAGTAGTTTCCTTAAATAAGTCGTCAAATTTATCCGAACGATAAGGCGTGTCATAATAATCTAAGGCCATACGGTAAACATGGGCATCTTCCATGCCAAGTGGATAAGAGGGCTTTGTACGTGAGCTGGTAAAGTAAATATAACGTCCGTCTGGCGACCAAATCGGGCCTGCTTCAGTAACTCCTGTGTTGGTAAGATTAATGGTTTGGTTGGCTTTAATATCGTGTACAAAAATATCTTGCTCAAAATTGCGGTAAGCAGTAAATAGCAGATACTGATCGTTAGGAGAGAAACTAGGTGAGGAGTTCTGAACTGCCCAAAATTCATCTCTTACAATGGTTTTGCTCTGAAATGTTTTCAGGTCCATTATTCTAAGTTCATTACGACCGCTTAAATATACTGCCTGTGTTCTGGCTTTGTTAAAACTGATATCGTGATTGTTGGCTTTATCATTAGTTAACTGCTTAGGTGCAGATTTGCCATCGCCTGTTATGGTAAACCAGTTCTGATAACCTTCTGTTGTTTGATTAAACAGAATGGTCTTGTTGTCGGCTAGCCATTTTAGTTCTAAAGCGCGTTCGCCGCTGTTGCTGATCTTGCGGATGAATTTTCCATCAACATCACTTACAAAAAGCTCTCCCCTTGAAATGAAAGCCATTTTCTTGCCATCAGGAGAAACATCGAAGTTAGAAATATTTGCTCTTACCTCATACTCTTGGTCTTTGGTAAGGGTTTGATTTCTAAAAGTAGAGATATCTACTTTCTCGGCTTTTTTATTGGCAACATCATATACATATAATTGGTAATCTTTTTCAAAAACCACTGTATTTCCATTGGCTGCTACAAAAGGTCTTTTAATAGAAGTATCGAATTTAGTAAGTGCCGTTTTTTTACCATTTACAAATGTGTATAGGTTGTATTCATCATTAGCTTCATCAGAAACAAAGTAGATATTTCCTTTCTGGTCTATAGTAGTCCAAAAATCTTTTCCTATATAATCTGTATAACGTTTATAAGCTTTGGTTTTAGGGTTGTACGATTGAATATCTGGGTTAAATGCGCCTTTGTAGCGTTTCCGGTTGGTAAAGTTCCGGCTTTCCCACGTATCGTTGAAAAACAGATTGCCATCTGGAGCTTCAGCAATATTGTGCGTGGTATTAAAATAATTATCAAATAGACGTACTGCGGTACCACCATTGATATTTACTTTATAGCTCGAATAGTTGTTGTATCTGCTCGATGTGAAATAAATCGTTTTAGAATCCCAGCTCCAGTTGTCCACTTCATCTGTTGCATCATTAAAGGTTAATTGCTTGATGTCGCCACCGCCCATAGGCATTACATATACATCAAAATTTCCATATTGGTTGGAAGAAAAAGCTAACCATTTACCATCTGGGGATATTTTAGGGTTGACTTCTTCGCCTTGCATAGCTGTAATACGAGAGGCAAGACCTCCTTTTACATGTACTTTCCAGATATCGCCGTCATAGCTGAACACAATGGTTTGTCCATCTGGTGAGAGAGCTGGATAAGAAGCGAAATAAGTTTGTTTTTGTGCATAAGTTAATGCTGGGAGCAGTAAAAGTAAACCTGCAATGCTGCCCCATATTTTTTTAATCTTCATGTTTTAATTGTAGTTGGTTTAATATTCTGAACGTGTTTTTTACAAACCTAAAAAATATCTTATATTTTTATCGGTTAAACAATGTTTTGTATATAGAGTATTGGTAGTTGTCTGGTACGGCACTAACCTTAAACGGTATATTAAGATCAAATAATTCCTGTAATTTTAATTGCAGATTGGTTAAAAACTCAGCTTTTGTTTCTGCAAGATATTCATGTTTCAAGGTTTGTCTGCCACTTTTAAAATGTACATTGCCATCGCTCATGGTTCTCACCACATACAGATTGGGTTCAACATCTTTAATGCCCGATTGTATTTCAAAAGCATAGGTGTATAATAAGGTTTGAATCAGGGCTTTGTTGATGTGTTTGTCATCTGTGTCAAAAAGCTTATCGATTGCGCCATAACTTAGTTTGTCTTTACCTGTTTTGTAATCAATAATCCTAACTACGCCATCTTTTTCATCCACTCTATCAACAATACCATAGATTTTAATGCTTTCCTGTTTGCCATTCAGCTCAAAAGGGATTTCTACACTGATTTTGTATTCCAGATCAATGATTTTAAATGGAGCCTCATTTTCATCTCTATCTAAAATGATGTTTGCGTAAGCTTCTACTATAGCCATAACCACTTCTTGCATACCCGAGAATTCGTGCGTATTTAAGGGCAGTTTTCTTGTTTCACAGAATGCTGCATTGATTACGGCTCTTAAATTTTTACGTTGTTCATGAATTTGTTCTTTACTTATTTGCAAACCTTTAAACTGCTCGTAAAACCTTTCCATTACCAAGTGCAAAATAGTGCCCAACTCATTGGCTTCTATAGTTCCTGTAACTTCTTGCGGTTCTTTGATTCCCGCTATGTAATTAAAGAAGAAATCTACCGGGTTGGCTATGTAGGTAGAGAGTGCAGAAGGAGATATGGTTTTTTGCTTGGTTAAAAATCTGTTTAGAGCTTCAATTATCTGAGGGTTGTTTTTGTTGATCTCGAAGTCTTTTCCTTTTTCGGTTGAGATACTTAAATTAAGCTCATAATAATTGAAATCATAACCACTTTCATAAGCAAGTTGTTTTAATATTCTGCTGGCTTCTCCGGTTGTACTTTCATCTGTTAATGAGTTATAGACAAAATTTATATTTTTTGACCTCTGTAATAGACGATAGACCATGTAAGAAGAAATGGCATCTAAATTTTCTAGTACAGGTAACCCAAATACACGCCTAATGCTGTCGGGAATAAAACTACTTCCAATAGATGTTTTAGGTATAATGCCTTCATTAAAGCCTAAGAATACCACTTTATCAAAATTTAGATTACGGGTTTCTAGCAGTCCCATAAGCTGTATGCCATTTAAAGGATCGCCACTTAAGGGTACACTGATATTTTGTAGGGCTTTTTGAATAAGGGTAATTACAAACTCAAGTTCTTCATGAATGATATATGGAGTTATGGTATCATTCAGTCGGTTTAGTTCCTGAATGGTTTTTACCAGTAATTCGGCATCTATCTTTTTTAAGGTGTTGCGATTTGATAAGCGTTGAAGTAAGAACTCCATCACGCTTAATAATTGCGGTATAAGTTGTGAGGGCTCTTCTATTCGGGTGTAAAATTTTTCGAAGATTCCTTTTTGGTTGAGCAAGCGCTGACTATCTACTTCAACAGCATTTTCTTCCAGTAATTTTTTGAGGATTTTGTTTTTGTTTGCCTGCGTTATCCCGGTTAAAGGATGGCTTAGAAAAGCTTCTATATTTTCATATCCAATTTTGCTTTTTCCATCTCTTGATCTGAGTTCTAACTGGGTGGTAAGCCATAAATCTGCAAGCCCGTAAACGGTAGATATATTCAATGGAAATCCCATGGTTACGTTCAGTTCAACTGCATGATCTTGAAAATTTACTGGGATAGTTTGCAATGCAGGAATCAATAACGATTCGTCGGCTAGGATTACGGCTGTTGTTCCTACTTCCTCATTTTTTAAATAATCACTTTCTAAGATGTTATTTAAGATTTTGGCTTGAGCAGCTTGCCCCTGTACCTGATAAACATTTACAGGTCTATTTTTTGCTTTAAGATAGCTGGCTTCATTGTCAAATTCATTTTTGAGCTGAAGTTGCTCAATGTTCTTGCGTAAGAATAGTCCTGCTTCTTGTAAAGGATCATTTAGATAGTAACTGTCTGTATCGAAATAGAAAATTGCTTTTCCACTTTCTTGTAATTGGGCAAATAATTTAGCTTCGGCTTTACTTAGAGCATTAAATCCTACAAATACAATTTTCCCTTTTTCAAAGTCTTTGATAAAATCTACTTCGCCAATATTTGTATTAGCCAAATGCCTGTATGCTCCCGCATTGGTAATGCAATGTTTTTCTTTTAGCTTTTGGTGAAATAAGTGATACAACCTAGGCATTCGTCGCCACATCTGTATAAACAGTTCCTGTTGGAGTTTATGCCTGCCTTCTGAGTACGATTGCCAAAACTGCGACAGAAATTGATATTGTTCCGCAGTAAGATAATCGAACTCTAGATTGATCTTAGAGATATCTTCTAGTTCTCGGTATAATTTGTCGGCATCAACCAAGTCGTTATCTATTTGACTAAAATCACTTAGAATAATCTTAGCCAACGGAAAAAATTGGCTGCTTTTTAACGTTTGTAAACCTTCTTCTTTAAGTAATTGGTTGTAAATCTCTAGTAAGGTAAAGAACTGCAGATAGAAATCGGCTACTTTCTCGGGTACAGCGGCAGAAAAAAACTCTTGTATGGTATATATCTTAGGGCTGAAAAATGGTTTTTGGATAATATCAGCTAGATATTTTTGGATGTAGGTAGCTGGACGCTTGTTGTTAAAAACAATAGCGCAATGCTGTATGTCCAAACCAAATTTGTTATAGAGATCTTGTGCAACTTCTTTTAAAAATGGAGTCATGGGTTGAGCTGATAATTAAACCTCTGTTAATTCTTTAGTTATGGCATAAAACAGGTAAGAGCGGATGCGTTCATAACCCATTTGTTTCAAAAGTTCTTTGTATGTTTCGAGCTGTTCTATGTGTAAATCGCTTTTTGCAAGCGTAAACTTATAATCAAGGATAATAACCTGATCTGCTTTTATCATAATCCTGTCTGGGCGATGAATTTTACCATTTACATCGATAATATTCTGCTCAATGATGTGCGATGAAGAACCAGCAAACAGTTCCTTTAATTCAGGATGATTGAGTACTTCTAATACATCTGTTTTTAATTTATCCTTTTCGTCTGAAGTGATGTCGCCATCGATCAGTAACTTCCAAAGATAATTCTCAACCCCAATTTCTGTATTGGCATTAGCTAAAATATCATGTAAGATAGAGCCTTTCCTTCCCGATTTTTCGATGTTCAGAATGTGCTTCAAATGTTTCTCCTGTGGAGGAACATATAATTCGGATAAACGATCTGTTGTAGGATATTGCGCTAATTTAATCAATTGTTTTTCTTCACCATCCCCTGCAGAAGCTACGTATTCATCAATGATGTACTCGTTAGTTTCATCAAAAGATAGATCTAGATCCGTTAAAGATTTAGATAGAATATCGCCTATTGCAGTAATCTTAGAGCGATCTGTTTTATCCATAATACCCAAGTACATATAATCGATAGCTCTTGTGGTAGCAACATATAACATATTCAGACTATCCATGCAACTATATAATACTTCCTCGAAATAAGACTTGGCTACTTTGCTGTTGGCCAATGCATCGCTAAAGCGTAAAGGCATACCACCTAATTTATGGTATGCGGTTTCATGTGCCGGCACCCAGAATATGCTGTCTGATTTGGTTTTTAGGTTCCATAAGCAGAAAGGAACAAATACAGCCCTAAAAGCTAATCCCTTAGATTTATGTATGGTAATGATTTGTATGGCTTCTGCTTTTTCGGGAGAAGGCAATGATTTCTTGCAGCCATCTTCGTCCCACCATTTTAAGAAAGAAACAATACCTTTTTCTCCTAATCTGGTAGCTTGTCCTGCAAGATCCCTAAAAGCTAATAAATAGGGGAGATGTATTTCTTCCTCACCTATGCCATAGCTTTCAATCAAATTTTCAATTAATTCTGATAATGGTAGCTGTAACCAAGTTTGCCAGTTCTCGCATAAAGATTGTGGTAATACATCTGCAAGCTGTGAAAGGTCTTTGTACTTTAAATCAAAATACTGGCTGATATCAACCTCTTTTTGTTTGATATGATGATATAAAGAAATAGCATTGGCTTTATATAATGCAGTTTGCTCATTTAATCCCACCAGAATTTTAAGCGTATCAATAATCAACTGTATAGCTGAATTGCTGGCAATCAAAAGCGCATCACCAGATAAAACCGGAATACCTTCGTCCATTAAATGGTTTACACATAATTCGGCTTCGGCATTTGAACGAACCAAAATCGCAATATCTCTTGCTTGGTATTTCTTTACTGAAATCAGGTCTTTTATTTCTGTGATAACATCTGTAAGTACCTGATCTCTAAATACAGTTTCGGTATAACGGCCGCTTTCTTCTTCTTTACCAAATCGTTTAACTTTTATTACGCCACCAGATTTGGTACTGTTAGCTAAATTCTGACTGGCTCCGCTATAAATAGAAGTAATGATCTGGTTAAAACCCATTTGCTGCCACCATTGCTCAAGTGCTGCATTTTCTGCGAGCAAATTGTTGAGCTGCGTTTGCAACAGTAGGGGAATGGATTGATATAGATAATTGTTAAACTGGATAATATTTGATGTGCTGCGGTAATTCTCCTCTAAACTGTCTTCCAAAACCTGTTCAAAACCTACATCACTTTTAGCTTGTTGGTATAGGATATTCCAATCGCCCCCACGCCAACGGTAAATAGATTGCTTGGTATCGCCCACAATTAAATTATCGATCATCTTTTCACTGGGTGATGCCATTGCGTTTTTAAGTAAGGACCTAAAACTTTTCCATTGGCTACCAGAAGTGTCCTGAAATTCATCGAACAAGAAATTATGGTATTTTGAACCTACTTTTTCCCAAATGAAAGAAGGGTTTTCCCCGGCATCATCTGTAATTCCGGTAATTAGTTTCTGTGCGTCACTGATTAGTAGGTTGTCATTCTCATTGCGGTATTCGCTTAATAATAATGCAACTTCCTGCATAATACGCATATAATACAGATTCTTGTTAAATGCAACTGCAAGGGTGTAAGCTGGTAAATTGGTTTCGTGGTAAATCCTTAGTCTTTTAATCAGTGCATTAAATTCTTGGTAAAAATCAGGTAAGTCTGTGCCTTTTTGAAACCAATTATCAAGATCATCTTCCATTTTGAAGATGTCGCCAATTTTCTCGAAATTTTTATTGGCCAGCAGTTTGATTTTTAATAGCGGATTTCTTGATTTTCCTTTGAGCAGATCTACAGTAACATTATGCTTTTCAAATAGCTTATTACCTTCTTCTCCTATTGAAACAATCTCATTTTCATAATCGCTTAACTGCTTTTTGGTAATAGTTACATATTGCTTAAAAAGTGCATCAACATTCTCAAGCCCGGTTTGGTGCAATGCTTCTTCAAATACTTCGAAACTTTCTTTAAAAATCTCACCTATAAGGCGCGATAATTCGTCTTTATAATTCCAGCTTTTGTTTTCGCTAATGCGTTCAAGCGCTAGGTCAATGATCCATTGTAATAAATTCTTATTATGATCTAAATTTTTGTCGAGCTTGGCTACAAGTTCATCCTTAACCTTATCATAATTCATTTCCAAATTATAATCGGCATTTAGACCTAGTTCAAAAGCAAAACCTCTGATCACTTTTTGCACAAACCCATCTATAGTACTTACGGCAAAACGACTGTAATCATGCAGAATTTTGCGATAAATCAGGTCGGCCTTTAGCTTTAGTGTTTCTGGGTTAAGATGCGGGTGTGCTTTTAAGATGATATCTTGATATGCCTTTGCCTTTTCATTGCCTTGAGCCAAATCTTTTAATACCGAAAGAATACGTGTTTTCATCTCTTCGGTAGCCTTATTGGTAAAGGTTACGGCCAATATTTCCCTGTATTTGTTCTCATTACTGAACAATAAGGTAAGATAATGTGCCGCAAGACTAAAGGTTTTACCCGATCCGGCAGAAGCTTGTAAGATTTTTAAGGGTTTAGGCATAAAATCAGTTTCGGATTTTAAACTTACAATTATTTGCTAAGCTTAACGTAAATTATGGGCCTTTTTATTTGCTTAAAATCCTTTTTACAACCCTCCTCCTCCCCACAGTCTTGCCTGCCCTTATGCCGGGCAATGACAGGTGGTATTAAGGGCTTTTTACAAAAGCCTGATATAATGCCGAGGACACAGAACTCGCGTTAAGCTTAACTAAATCTGTATGATTTTCCTTAGAAGTATGAGACTGATGATTACATGAAATGCAACCTTATGATTTTGTTAATCTATGTGGTCTTTATAAAATCCAAATAATCAATCATTCGCCATTTTTGATTGTCTGTGCTTACTTCATAGGTCATTTTAAAGGTTTTTTCTCCTGTTTTTTCATAAATAAAATGCTGAAAAACGGTTCCTTTGGGTGTTTCACTTTCATAGCTTAAGATGAGTTTGTTATCTATAAATCCATTTCCAGTAAATTTTCGGCTTCCACCAGAATTATCAAAAATATAGCTGCTCATTTGACCGGTTTTAGAGTCTATAGCCCATAAAGAGTTTGCTTTGTATTTATTAGGCAGCTTGTCTGTATGTTCATAATAAATCCAGGCACTGTCTAATGTAAAGCTGAAATTTAAATTAGCTTCTATATTTTTTCCACTTGAAAAAGCACCTTTGCCAGACCATGAACCAATAAAAAAAGAAAGCTCTTTTTTAGTAGATGCTTGATCAGGAACCTGTGCTTTGGCTAAGTTGAATAAGGAGAAACTTAAAGCTAACGATAAGAAGATTTGTGTTTTCATTTAAACGTATTTTGTTTATTAGAATCATAAACGGGGCTCCTTGTTACAGTAAGCAAATACAAAATTTGACTAAGCTTCTTTTTTCTGCTTCGCCTTAGCAATTGATTTTTTATTGATGCGGTCAGGTCTTTTTTCAATATCTACTTTATAGCCTAATAAATCGCGAATAACCACCGAAGCGCAAATACCACCAAAAGCAGCGGGTAAATAAGAAATGGTTCCATAAGCCGATCTTTTAAAGTTACTTCCATCGGTCATGATAAGCGATTCCTTCATCACTTCTTCAATAGAGAAAACAGCTTTTATAGAACTCGCATTCGCTAATTTTTTTAAGCGTTTGCGAACATATTGGGCAAAAACACATTGGTATGTGTCTGTTAAATAAGTTACACGGAGTTTGGTTGGGTCTAATTTTCCGCCTGCCCCCATAGAGCTTACAATAGGAAGATTAGATTGTAGAGCAGTTGATAGCAAGGTAACTTTAGGCGTAATGCTATCGATACAATCCATGATATAATCGAACTTGGTGGCTAAAATCTCACGACATTTTTGCGGGGTTAAGAAATCCTGAACCACATGGAGCTTTAATTGGGGATTAATAGCCAATAATCTTTCACGCATGATTTCTGCTTTGGCAACACCGTGATTGGTTGAGAGCGCAGGTAACTGCCTGTTGCGGTTACTGGGATCAACCACATCACCATCAACAATGGTCATTTCGCCTACACCACTCCTGCAAATGAATTCGGCAGCAAATGAGCCCACACCTCCTAAACCTACCACCAAAACATGTTTGGTTTGCAACTTTTCAATTCCTTCATCTCCTACCAATAAGGCAGAACGTGACAGCCATGCTAAATCAGACATTTTAAATTATTGAATAATTCTAAAAAATAAGCTTTGTGTTTAAACTATAATAAGTTCAATTTTTTCCAGTTGGCAAAAATAATATCTTTAAGCTGTTCTGTACTTATTTTCTTTAACTCTGCTGCCTTTTGGTAAATTTCTTCTATGCCAAAGTTGCTGTCGTCGGTTTCCAGAAAAAATACATCATTGGTTTGTTGAAAAGCAAATGCTGTTGATGGATGATTGATTAACCCTGAACCAAAAGAAAGCAAAAAACCATTGTGCATAAGCTGTAGGGCCAGCTCAGCCTTTTTATCAAAGCCATGGATAATCATTGGAACGGATGGGTTTAATTGCTTTTTTAAAGCAATCAGTTCATCAAATGCTTTTACACAATGAAGAATTAAAGGTTTGTTCAATTGAACAGCAAGCTGTATTTGTTGGATCAGGATTTCTAATTGCTCATTTAAAGGAGCCCCTTGTAATTTATCCAAACCACACTCTCCAATCAGTCTAACATTTTGCTGTTTGGCCAGCACTTCTAAATATTTCATGTGTACTTGCAACTCAGATAAACTACCATACCAAGGATGTATACCAATAGAAATAGGTCTTGTTTTTGGCATGGCTAGAAAAATATTCTCTGTAACGGAAAGACTTTGTATAGCCATTACGTCTTTGCTTTGTTTTGCAGTGTGCGTATGTATATCTAAAAAATCGGGCATAACAGGATACAAAACTAACTAAAACCTCATAAGCTCCATCTTACCAACGGAATAAATTATTTACAGATAAAAGTAAAATTCAAGAGGTAGGTGTTAATAGCCATGCCGATTTCTTATTTTTGTATGTTAACTATCCTAAAATTCAGAAGACAATGAAAAGAATATTATTGCTTTTAACTTGCGTTATGAGCATGCTGATTGCCAATGCGCAGTCGGAAAATAAGCCAGTTAAAATTTACAATGTAGAAGCCAATGCAAAGGCTGATTTGGATAAAGCAATAGCTAAAGCCAAGAAAGAAAATAAAAATGTATTTGTTCAGGTGGGCGGTAATTGGTGTGTATGGTGCATCAGGTTTCATGATTTGGTTGATGCCACTCCTGAATTAAAGAATTACCTGAATGAAAAGTACGAAACGGTGTTGGTGAATTACAGTCCGGAAAACAAGAATGAAGAAACGTTGAAACGATTGAAAAATCCGGGTCGCTTTGGTTTCCCTGTTTTTGTAATTTTAAATGGAGCTGGAGAGGTTATTCATATACAGAATTCGGCTTATCTAGAAAAAGGAAGTGGACATGATCCAAAACTGATTTTAGATTTCTTAAAGAACTGGACCGTAGCTGCGGTTGATGCAAAATAAAAAAGGCGTCTGAAATTTCAGACGCCTTTTTTGTCATTATAAGCCATCTCCTGATTTAAAATAACCATTGGCTGTTACTGGTAACTTCCCGGTAGGTATAAGTTGAATTTTAAACACTGAAGCAGCAGATTTCTGCATGTAATCTTCTTTCTGGTAAGCAACTAAGAGAGATTTTGCATTTTCAATGCCCGGAATGTTTGCTAAATTGTAAGGGTTTGCAAATAAGGCAAAGCCTGCATCTTTTTTAGCCATATCTGCGATAAAAGCTTTAACATCTTGGTTTAAAGGAATGTTGTTTCCCGGACGCGTGCGTGTATCAAAAATGCCTATGATTACTTGGTCATCTGGCAGAATATTGTTTACTACTGTAGCAATAGATGCGGCATTCGCATTTTTGTCGATGTTATAAACAATGGAATTCTTGTAGAAAGAGCTTAGCTCTTTCTGGAAAGTTGTTGCATCAGGTGTGCCTACGTTGATGATCACAGTTCTTTTATTAGGCGTAAGTCGCTCAAGGTAGCCATTGTTTCTTACCAAGGTCATGCAGGCATCGGCCAGCTGCTTAAGTAAGGTATAACTTTCGGGTCTGTTAACCCCTTCATAAACATTATTCTCATCAACAAAAACATTTTTGTTTAATCCTGCCCAATATTTAGCTGTTAAGATTTTCTTTACGCTTTCATCAATTCTCTCCATACTAATACGGTCTTCTCTAACCGCTTTTTTAACCATTTTAATTGCCCGCTTGCTATTTTCAGATAGTTCTAAAATATCGTTACCTGCAATTACGCCCATTACATCTGCTTCGCCATCTTTAAAAAACTTTACCACACCTTTCATTTCCATCGCATCAGAAATGACAATTCCTTTAAAACCTAATTTCTCTTTCAAAAGACCAGTAACAATAGGTTTAGAAAGTGTAGAGGGAAGATTTGGTGTTGGATCTAATGAAGGGATATTCATGTGTGCAATCATTACACCTGATGCACCTTGCTTGATCAATTCTTTAAAAGGATAAAGCTCTAAAGTATCTAAGCGCTCGGCAGTAAATTTAAGCTGAGGTAGGTCATAATGTGAGTCTACATCTGTATCGCCGTGACCTGGAAAGTGTTTAATGCTAACCATTAATCCACCATCTTGCATGCCTTTTAAATAAGCTGCTCCCTTTTCGGCTACATTGTATTTATTTTCGCCAAAAGAACGATAGTTGATAACCGGGTTTTTAGCATTGTTATTTACATCTACATCGGGTGCAAGGTTCATGTGCATGCCAATTCTCTTATAATCTTTGGCTACTTCAAGTCCCATTTTGTAAATTAATTGCTTATCCTGTATAGCACCTAAAGCCATTTGGTATGGATATGAAATAGTACTATCTAAGCGCATACCTAAACCCCATTCTCCATCAGAAGCGATCAACAAAGGAACTCTGGCTTTCTTTTGGTATTGATTGGTTAAAATAGTCTGACGACCTGGGCCGCCTTGGAAGAAAATCAATCCACCAACTCTTTCTTTTTTGATAACTTTTCCGATAGAATCTTGAAAAGCCTTAGGCATATTGGTATGGGCTCTTACAAAAAACATCTGTGCAATCTTTTGACGTTTGCTCAAACGATTAAATACAGAATCTACCCATTTAGGTTCGTCTTTTAAAAGTTCTAGATACGATTTTTGCTGATTTTGTGCTTTTGCCGCGTTCAGACCAAATATGGCCGAAAAAACAAGGCCACAAGTCAATAATTTCTTCATTAGGGTGTTAAATGATATGTGAGTTATGAATTCAAAAATGCTAAATTTTTATTTCAACCGATTAATAAATATCAATAAAATCAAAAAAGAGGTTAAAATTTTACAAAATTTCATAAACCGATGTTTTTTGAGAATAGAAATTAAGAGTTGTATTTTTTTATAGACACTAAAGATAGAGGCGGTTCATGCTTTCTGATTTGTGATCTATAACCGTAAATAGTTGTTTTTTAACAAGATTGATAAAGCTTATTAGCCATAAATAATCGTAAGGTTTATCGGATTGGCATTATTATTACAAGATTATTGTAGAACCAAAAATTTATACACAATGAAAAAGTTATTAATTGCAGCAGTCGCTTTCTTATTTATGGCCGCAGGTGTACAAGCCCAATCTACTGATAAACTTATTAGAGTAGGGGTTAAAGGCGGACTTAACTATTCCAATATCATAAAAGATGATGGGAATAATGATTTTAAATCAGATTATCTGGTAGGCTATAATGCAGGTGTAACCTTAGATATTAAACTATTGCCAAATTTGGCCCTTACACCAGAGTTATTGTACTCAACTAAAGGGTATAAATTAACATCAACCTTTGGTAAGTTTACACAAACCACGCATTTTATAGACCTGCCCATCTTAGCGAGTATTCAATTGGCTTCGGGATTAAATTTAGTAGCCGGTCCTCAAGTTTCTTTCTTGCTATCGACCAATAACAAATTTGAAAATGGCTTTGCGGTAGCAGAGCAAAAAATTGTTGAAGACGAATCAGACAGGTTTAAAAAGAGTTTATTGGGAGGGGTAATAGGGGCCCGTTTTGATGTGAACAGCCAATTTGGAATTTTTGGGCGTTATGCCTTAGATTTCCAGAAAAACAATGAGAACGGAACCACAACCACACCTGAATTTAAAAATCAGGTATTTCAAGCTGGAGTAGGTATCAAGTTTTAACATTTGAGCATTCAGAATTTACTATCTCGTTCGGGAAACTGGACGAGATTTTTTGTGTTTATACAAGTTGTATTGTAAAGTATTACATAGAAAAGAGCATCAATCTTAAACTTTTATTAGCTTTGTGTATTCATAATTTAACATGGAAAATAAACAACAGAAAGAGTCGAACTTTAATCTAAAGGTTATGCGTTGGATTAATATTATTGCTATAACCATGTTTGTATTAGGTATTCTTTACAAAATATTCTTTTAATTATTAACGTGATGAAAAAAGTCATTAACACTACCAATGCTCCAGCACCTATTGGGCCGTATAACCAAGCAGTAATTGCAAACGGATTTTTATTTGCTTCGGGACAGATTGCCATTAACCCTGAAAACGGCGAGTTAAATACAAGTTCTATAAAAGAAGAAACCCATCAGGTAATGCGTAATGTAAAAGCTGTATTGGTAGAAGCAGGTTACCAGTTAACAGATGTAGTGAAGACAACCATATTCTTGTCGGATATGTCTTTGTTTGCAGAAGTTAATGAGGTTTACGGCTCTTATTTCAAAAGCGATTTCCCTGCAAGAGAAACCGTAGCCGTAAAAGGCCTACCAAAAGGTGTTAATGTGGAGATTTCGGTAACTGCGCATAAAGGATAAGTTTGACCAACAATAAATCAAAATACTTGCTGTCTGCGTTTGGTTCAACAGCAATATGGGGCTTTTTTGCTATTCCGTTAAGGAATCTAAGGGCTTATCCAGCTAATCAGATTTTATATTTTCGCATTTTTGCTTCTCTGCTTGTTATATGGACGGTTATTTTTTTGTTCCGTAAAGCAGAGCTTAAAAAAGATATTGCATATTTCAGAGCTGTAGATCGTAAAACCAAACGAGTTATGATTACGCAGATTATCGGCTCAACCTTATTGCTTACGGCAAATTGGTACACTTTTATTTATGCAATCAATAACATCAGCATCAAATCGGGTGCATTTGCCTATATGGTGTGCCCTTTAATTACCGCTTTTGGTGGATACCTGATTTTAAAAGAACACCTCTCAAGGTTACAGATTATAGCCTTGGCCATTGCAACAACCAGTATTTTAATGTTGGCCACGGGTTCGTTTATAGAGGTAACATGGTCTGTTATTGTTGCCGCACTTTATGCATTTTACCTCATTTTACAGCGTAAAATGCAAAATCTAGACAAGCTCAATGTTTTGGCATTCCAGATTTCAATAGCTGTTTTGCTAATGATTCCTTTGTTTTTTTACCAACATACCCAAGTGCCTGCAGAAACAAGCTTTTGGTTAAATATATTCCTCATCGCGGTCGTTTTTACCATTATTCCTTTGTTCTTAAGCTTGTTTGCCTTGATAGGAATTCCTTCATCAACATTGGGCATCATTATTTATATCAACCCTATTATTGCTTTTGCTGTAGCCATCTTATATTTTAATGAGCATATAGATGCCCATCAGATTACGGCATATTTATTATTACTTTTTGCCGTTTTTCTCTTTAATTGGAAGTTGATAAAAGATATCCTTACTTTTAAAATAAAATAGGAAGTATTGTTTGCTAATAATTTAGATACACTTTTGGTTTATTTAAAAGGCGTTGGTCCTAAGCGTGCCGAGCTGTTACAAAAAGAGCTCGGCGTATCTACTTATGCGCAACTATTAGAACACTTTCCTTTCAGGTATATAGATAGAACCCGTTTCTATAAAATTAATCAGTTAAATCCCGATTTGCCTTTGGTACAGGTAACAGGCAAGATCATCAGTAAAGAAACCATAGGCGATAAACAGAAGAAAAGAATTGTAGCCAAATTTGCTGATGAAACAGGCGTGATGGAACTGGTATGGTTTCAAAGCCTGAAATGGGTTGATGAACATGTTGTAAAAGGAGGGGCTTACATTGCTTTTGGCAAACCTGTCTTATTTAACAACACATTCAGTATCTCACATCCAGAGTTAGAAACTTACCCCAGACAACAAGGTATTACTGGAAATTTAACCTTGCAACCTATATATAATTCTACCGAAAAGCTGAAAAAAAGCTTTTTAGATAGTAAAGGGATACAAAAACTGATACAGCTTATTTTAGAACTGCATATAAATGAAATCAGGGAAGCCCTGCCAGTTTATGTGTTGGAGAAATACAGGCTCATTTCTCGTAAAGATGCTTATAGGCATATTCATTTCCCTGTGAGTGCAGCTATGTTGCAGCAAGCGCAAAGACGTTTAAAGTTTGAAGAGCTTTTCTTTATACAGTTGCAATTGTTGTACAACAAACAGATCAATAGTTTAAAATTTAAAGGCGCCCTTTTTAACGATGTGGGAGAAAAGGTAAATAAGTTTTATAATGAAATTCTACCTTTCGATTTAACCAATGCACAAAAAAGGGTAATTAAAGAAATCAGGATAGATACACAGAGAGGTGCGCAAATGAATAGATTGGTACAGGGCGACGTAGGAAGTGGTAAAACAGTTGTGGCATTGATGAGCATGTTACTAGCCAATGATAATGGTTATCAGGCTTGCATGATGGCACCTACGGAAATTTTAGCCAGACAGCATTATCAATCTGTAGTGGATTTAGTTAAAGATGACTTGGTAAATGTAGCCGTTTTAACCGGCAGCACAACTAAAAAGCAACGCACCCAGATACACCAACAGTTAGAAAACGGCGAGATAGATATCTTAATCGGAACACATGCTTTGATTGAAGACAAAGTTCGGTTTAAAAACTTGGGCTTGGTTGTAATTGATGAGCAGCACAGGTTTGGAGTTGAGCAAAGGGCAAAGCTTTGGAGAAAGAACAGCATCCCTCCTCATATATTGGTAATGACAGCTACGCCTATACCGCGTACTCTAGCCATGACTTTATATGGAGACTTAGATGTATCGGTAATAGATGAGTTACCTGCGGGAAGAAAGCCTATTGATACCCGACATTTTTATGAGAGTCAGCGTTTGCGGATGTTTGGCTTCATGAAACAGGAAATAGCCAAAGGACGACAGGTATATATAGTTTATCCTTTAATTAAGGAAAGCGAAAAGCTGGATTTGCTGCATTTAGAAGCGGGCATTGAGCAATTAAGCTATCAGTTTTCACAACCTGATTACCAGATTAGTATTGTACATGGTAAAATGAGCAATGCCGATAAGCAATTTGAAATGCAACGGTTTATTGAAGGTAAGACACAAATTATGGTGGCTACCACGGTAATAGAGGTTGGTGTTAATGTGCCTAATGCGTCTGTAATGGTGATTGAAAACGCAGAAAGATTTGGCTTGTCCCAGTTGCACCAATTGCGAGGCAGGGTAGGTCGTGGTGCCGAGCAATCGTTTTGTATTCTAATGTCTGGTAATAAATTAAATCCTACTTCGAAACAGCGATTAGAAACCATGGTGAAAACAAATAATGGCTTCGAGATTTCGGAAGTTGACTTGCAATTACGTGGCCCAGGCGATATTAGTGGAACCCAACAAAGTGGTACTATAGAATTGAAAGTAGCAGACCTAGCTCATGATCAAGTTATATTGCAAGAAGCAAGAAACACGGTAATAGAGATTTTAAATGCAGATAAACTCTTGGAGAAACCAGAGAATAGTCTGCTAAAAAATTACCTCAACCGTAAAAATCAGGGAATTTCTTTCGATAAGATTTCCTGATACGGTTAGCTGAGCGAGAGCTGGAAACTCTGAGGCCACAATTTGTAACCTCAAAGAAAAGAGGGGAGGAATTAGCATCTCTGCAATCATCAACTCCTCCTTGATCACCTTATTTTTTTGTTGGTTTTCGCACAATAACCGGCCCTGCATAACTTGGATTGGCATAGTATTGAGCATCAATCACGCTTGTAGGGTCTTTGAGTTTAGGTACTACAATCAGAGCTCCTCCTCTATTATTGTTGTTCTGGCTATCACGAATTGTACGACTATAATCTATGGCGATTTGACTGCCTGCCTCTATTTGGTTAAATTCCTTGGTATTGGGCCTTACAAAGTCGTCTTGACCATCCCATTTAACGGTTGCATCTTGAACCGCACAAGTGATTGAGGCTTTCCCTTTAAAATTGACTGAGCCGTCGTCGGCGATGGTTACCGTTACGGGGTTGGGTGAGCAAAGGGGTTGTAGGTGCTGACCTTCCCAAGTACCTTTCAGAGCAGCGAAAGCCGCAGGTGGTTTTGTGCCAAAATGCTCTACATTGTTGCGAAAACGGTATTGGTTTGAAAATTGTACGGAAGTAAAGCCGTCGTACAACTCTCCGCTGTCGTCTGCGTATATTAATATTTGTTGGCGTTTGTAATCTGTAGTATTGGCCCAGGTTGTAATGGTGGTGTTAGATGGAGTACCCGATGTACGAATGAATTGCTTGTAGGTATCACCACCGTTGGCGTTAATATCTACATTATTCTCTGCCAATACGGTGCCGCTTGCGTTCAGTAGTTTCATCGTGAATGTTGTGCCGCTACGAGAGATGACGAGCTTGCCCTTGCCAATGTTACTTCCCTTACCTTCTGGGGTAGCATAGATTGCAACGGGATGCTCACCTGCATAGAAGTCGGCTACAGCATTTACATTGCTATAATTGAGTGATGCCGCTGCAGAAAAATTCTTGCTGATACCTACCGAAAACTCAGAAGACTCATTGCCGCCTCCATTACCAGATGGGGTTCCGGGTTCTTTTTTAGGGTCTTCATCCAATTTAGGGTCGGTGTTTTTTCCGCAGGATATAAGCGCAAATATAAAAACTATAAGTACTGTCTTTGTTCCAAAACCTCTTACTAAGGGCGACATCCGTGTTGTTAATTTTTCAATTAAATTTTTCATGATCTTTAATATAAATTTGTTTTCATCGATTTCAATAAGTTGTAATAGCAACGCTGTGTTTCTACATCTGAAACACGTAGTTTAGATTTATAGAAATTCGGTAGCTATCCGACAACTCAAAATTCGCCAAAAGATAGATTGATCACTAAACACTATGGTCTAAGCTTGCTAAGTTTGTACTATTTTGTACGTTTAGACAGGGTAATTTGTGAAATAGAAAGGTTTGTTATTTAAAGATGGGAATGGAAATGTAGCTTGTTAAGCTCTTTTCTCCAGATAATTATCTCTATAAGACTGAGGAGTTTTACCTACTTGCTTTTTAAATACGGAGAAGAAAGAAGCTCTTGAGTTGAAGCCAGAAAGCTCACCGATATACTCTATTTTATAATGCCTGTGGTCTGTTCCCATAAGCAAATGTTTTGCCTTTTTTACGCGATAGGTATTTATCAACTCGAAAAAAGTTGTTTTCATGTGCTTATTAATCGTAAAGGATAGTGTGGCCGGGCTTATTTCTAACATTACCGCCACATCATGTAGTTTCAGTCCAGGTTTGGTATATATCTCTTGTTCATTAAAAAGGTTTTCCAGTTTGTTATGGATTTCTGTTAGAAATTCTTCTTCATACAAGGTTTGTCGTTTACTGATCTGACTTTGCTTTTTCAGTTCTTCGATGAAATGATTAAGTGGTTCAGCTGCTGTGGCGAAAGCTTTATATTCTGTTTGGTTATAAATAACATGGTAACTCAAGCCTTTGTAGATTAAAAAAACATACATGACTAAGGCAGCAATAGGTGTAGCTATCAGGTCTGAGTAGATGTGGGCTTTCCCTATTATCAATATTGGCAATATGAAAGACAATAACAATAATATATTCACTAGAATAATACAGCCTAATAAGGCTTTTTGCCATTTTACTGAATTTTCTGTTTCGGGTATGCTCATATCAAACGAGATTTCTTCGTATATCTTTACCTTTTTCCATGCTATATACAGGTAGATACAGATGTGGATGAGCAGAAAGTGATTGATCAGATTTATATAACCTTCTTCGCCTTTAAGTAGGCGTTCGAGTAAAAAAGATTGTTCCTCTTCGGGTATAAAGAGATAATAGGCGCCACTTATAAATACAATCAAGGCCGGGATGTAATGAAGTACACTAAAGCCAGTCTTTCTTTCAGGGTTACCCTGTATAAAATATAGGTAAGACAACAATACCGGGCCAAAGGTAAGGTTTACACCTATGTTCATAGGAGCGAGAAATAAAAGCTGGTGTTGATGGAAAATAATGAAAATAATATTAATTATAATGCTGATAACAGGATACAGCATCAAAAAGCCAAGGAAAATGTTTGCTCTTACGTTGTTTTTTTTGAAAAGCAAGACAAATCCAACCGTTAGCAATACGATTGTTGCCGATATGTTCAATTGCAAGATAAATGTATCCGAAACATTCATAAACAGTTGCTAATTTCTGTTTTTTAAACTAAAATTTTCTGTTCATGATAAAAAAAATGAACTATATCGTTATATCTTTTTGTGCTCGTTACTGCTTGTTTGATTTTTCTCAGGAAGTTCCAAGCTTTTTTTGGAGGTTTTAAATATTCAACAAGCATCTCCTGGCAACTTTTAATTAGGCGTTTTGATCAAAAATTTTTTGCTTAACTGTTTTGTAATTCAATTAATTGCCGTATCTTTGCAGTCCCGTAAAAAGCGGGATTAAAAAAATTATTAACAAATTAAATAAAAGCAAGTGAATACGTTAAGTTACAAAACTGTCTCTGCGAATGCTAAAACTGTTAACAAACAGTGGGTTGTTATTGATGCAGAAGGAGAGATTTTGGGGCGCTTGTCTTCTAAAATCGCAATGATCATTAGAGGAAAACACAAGCCAGAGTACACCCCACACGTAGACTGCGGAGATAACGTAATTGTTATTAATGCAGACAAGGTTAAATTAACTGGTAACAAGTTAGAGGAAAAAGAATACATTTCTTACACAGGTTATCCAGGTGGTCAAAGATTTATTTCTCCTAAAGAGTTGTTGGCAAAGCATCCTACTCGTATCGTAGAAAAAGCAGTACGTGGTATGTTGCCTAAAACTAAGTTGGGTAAAAAATTATATACCAACCTTTATGTTTATGCTGGTTCTGAACATCCGCATGCGGCACAATCACCAAAAACCATTAAACTTTAATTAAAGGAGAAAAGAAATGTCAACTACAAATACTTCAGGAAGAAGAAAGACAGCAGTTGCCCGTATCTATTTAACAGAGGGTAACGGCGCTATTACCGTAAACGGTAAAGACTATAAAGTATATTTTCCTACCTTGCCTTTACAATATATCGTAAACCAATCGTTTGAGGTTGCAGAGGTTGCTGGTAGATACGATGTTAAAGTAAATGTATCAGGTGGTGGTGTTAAAGGTCAGGCTGAGGCTGTTCGTTTAGCTATTGCTAAAGCTATTGTTGAACTTGATGCTGAGAAAAAATCTGCTTTACGTGCTAAAGGGTTAATGACCCGTGATATGCGTATGGTTGAGCGTAAGAAACCAGGACGTGCAAAAGCTCGTAAGAGATTCCAATTCAGTAAACGTTAATCTTAAGGAGACAAAACAATGGCAAGAACAACATATCAAGACTTATTGGATGCAGGTGTACACTTTGGACACCTTACCCGCAAATGGAATCCAAAAATGGCTCCTTATATTTTCATGGAGCGTAATGGAATTCACATTATTGATTTAAATAAAACTTTAGCAAAAACAGAAGAAGCTGCTTCTGCAATAAAACAAATCGTAAAATCTGGTCGTAAGATTTTATTTGTTGCTACTAAAAAACAAGCAAAAGAAATCGTTGCAGATCAAGCAAAAAAAGTAAATATGCCTTTCGTAACCGAGCGTTGGTTAGGTGGTATGTTAACTAACTTTGCTACCGTACGTAAGTCAATTAAAAAGATGGCTAACATCGATAAAATGACTAAAGACGGTACTTATGCAATCCTTTCTAAAAAAGAGCGCTTAATGATCCAACGTGAGCGTATAAAATTAGAGAACCTTTTAGGTGGTATCGCTGATTTGAACCGTTTACCTGCGGCTATCTTCTTAATTGATGTTAAGAAAGAGCATATCGCTGTAGCAGAAGCTTTGAAATTAAACATTCCTACTTTTGCAATGGTTGATACTAACTCAGATCCTTCAAACATCGATTTCCCTATTCCAGCTAATGATGACGCTACAAAATCAATTTCTTTGATTACTAGCGTAATTGTTAAAGCGATTGAGGAAGGTTTGGAAGAGCGTAAACGTGAGAAAGATGAAGAAGCAGAAAAAGAAGCGGTAGCTGCTAAAACAGCTGCTGATGCTCCAGAAGCTCCTGCAAAAAAAGGTAAAAAAGCTGCTGCTGAAGTAGAAGCATCTACAGAAGACAGTAAAGAAGCCTAATTAAAATAACTGTTATGGGTTATGAGTGTTATGTTGCAGGCTTGCTTACAACGTATAACTTGTAACCCATACTTTTTATAAAACATTTAAAAAAGAAAAAAGATGTCAACAGTACAAATTTCTGCCGCAGATGTAAATAGATTACGCCAACAAACTGGTGCCGGCATGATGGATTGCAAAAAAGCGTTAATGGAATCAAACGGCGATTTCGAAGCCGCAGTTGATTACCTACGTAAAAAAGGTGCTAAAGTAGCTGCTTCTCGTCAAGACAGAGATAACAACGAAGGAGTGGTAATTGCTAAAGCTACTGCAGATGGTAAACGTGGTGTGATCATCGAGTTAAACTGCGAAACTGATTTCGTTGCTAAGAATACTGATTTCGTTGCTCTAGGTCAAAAATTTGCTGATTTAGCAATTGAAAAAAATCCTGCTACTTTAGCTGATTTATTAGCTTTAGAAATAGACGGACAAAAAGTTGAAGAGTCAATCGTAGAGAATACAGGTAAAATCGGTGAAAAAATCGGTATTTCTAAATATGAAGTAGTTAGCGGAGAAAAAGTAGTTGCTTATATCCACGGAAACTACCGTTTAGGTGTATTGGTAGCTTTAAATGAAGATGTAGCTGGTGCTGAAGAAGCTGGTAAAGATGTTGCTATGCAAATTGCAGCTATGAACCCAGTTGCTTTAGATAAAGCTGATGTTGATTCTTCTACTATCGAGCGTGAACTAGAAATTGCTAAAGAACAAATCAGAGCAGAAGGTAAACCAGAAGAAATGGTTGAGAAAATCGCTGCTGGTAAATTGAATAAATTCTACAAAGAAAATACTTTATTAAACCAAGAGTTTGTTAAAGATGGTTCAGTAGATGTACGTAAATTCTTAGATAACACTTCTAAAGGATTAACAGTTACTGCTTTTAAACGTGTACAATTAGGCGCTTAATTAGCCATAAATAAATTTGAAAAAGCTTTAGGTTTAACCTGAAGCTTTTTTTTTGCGAGATAAAAAGCCGTTATTCGTATCTTAATTCTTTATCCTTATAGTCATGTTAAATGTAGAAAACCTGAATGTTCTTTATCATAATCAGATTAAACGCTTAGAAAGTTTTGGCTTTACTGAAGAAGCCATTACCCATATCGAAGCAAATGATAATATATTACAGAATGGTGATTTGCTGATTCCGGGCTTTATAGATTTACAGATTTATGGGGCAGGTGGAGAACTATTTTCTGCCAACCCTACAGTTGAAAGTATTGCTTCTATAGAAAACCAACTCTTAAAAGAAGGAACAACAGGATTCTTGATTTGCCTAGCAACCAATACCCCCGGAGTTTTTAACCGTTGTATAGAAGTTATAAAAGCCCACAAGAAATATGCTAAGAACTGTTGGGGTTTACATCTTGAAGGACCTTTTATCAATCCTAAAAAAAGAGGTGCCCACGTTTTAGAATACATTAGAAAAGCATCTTTAGATGAAATTAAAGCATTATTAGATTTTGCAGATGGTACAGTTAAAATGATTACGCTCGCACCTGAATTGCAAGACGATGAAATTATTGCTTACCTCACAGACCATAATATTATTGTTTCTTTAGGTCATAGTGATGCTACATTTGAACAGGCAACGGCAGCATATAATAAGGGCGTACAAACCACCACTCATTTATTCAATGCCATGTCGCCAATTTTACATAGGCAACCTGGTATACCTACAGCGGTGTTTAATCATGATAGTGCAATGGCCAGTATTATAGCAGATGGTATGCACGTAGATTTTGAAGTGGTAAAGATGGCACATAAACAGATGAAAGATCGTTTATTTTTGATTACAGATGCGGTTACAGATTGCAATATAGGTCCTTATCAGCATAAAGCGGTTGATGGAAAGTTTGTAATGCCCGATGGAACACTTTCGGGGTCATCTCTAACCATGTTGCAGGCAGTTAGAAATTGCATAGAGCATTGTGATATTAGTCTGCCTGATGCAATTGCTATGGCTACAGCATATCCTTCAAGACTAGCTGTTAGTTTTAATAAGGCAGGTAATTTGGAAGTGGGTAATGATAGCAACTTTTTAATCCTTGATCGTGACCTTGAACTGAAAAGCATATTTTTTAACGGAAAAGAAATAAAATAGAATAAGACTGCCCAATTAGAAAAATCTTGTAATTTTGCGCTTTATGAAATATAAACGAATTCTACTTAAGCTTAGCGGCGAATCGTTAATGGGTGATAAGCAGTACGGTATTGATAACGAACGTGTTAAGCAATATGCCGAAGATATTAAGGCTGTACACAGTAAAGGAATGGAAATTGCCATTGTTATTGGAGGCGGAAACATCTTTAGAGGCTTGAGTGCCGAAAAGTCTGGTATGGACAGAGCACAAGCCGATTATATGGGAATGCTTGCCACTGTAATCAACAGCATGGCTTTACAAGATGCTTTAGAAAAAGTAGGATTAAAAACACGTTTATTAACAGCAATTAAAATGGAGCAGATCTGCGAGCCTTTTATCCGCAGACGTGCCGTACGCCACTTAGAAAAAGGGCGTATCGTAATATTTGGTGCAGGTACTGGTAACCCTTACTTTACAACAGATTCTGCGGCTGCTTTAAGAGCTATTGAAATTAAGGCAGATGTGGTATTGAAAGGAACAAGAGTAGATGGTATTTATACTGCGGATCCAGAAAAAGACCCTTCAGCACAGAAATATGATGAGATTACATTTAAGGAAGTTTATGAAAAAGATTTAAATGTAATGGATATGACTGCGTTTACGCTTTGCGAAGAGAACGATTTACCTATTATTGTATTTGATATGAACAAGACTGGTAATTTTATGAAGATTACCAATGGTGAAGAAATAGGTACTTTGGTAAGAAGTTAATGAAGTTCTTGGTTATACTGTTGTTGTTTGCAGTACCTACAACAACATTTGCCCAAAAAATATTTATCGTTACAGATGAACATAACGCTCCTATTTTGGGAGCGTCTGTTTTTTTAATGGGTAATACAAATGAACTCGTTGCTGTTTCTGATGAAAAAGGAACGGTTAAACTTAATCTGGATGAAAATTCTCAATATTTAGTGCACTCGTTAGGGTATATTGATGCCCAATATAATACTGCTCAGTTAAATGAAACATCAATCATTATATTAAAAGAAAGTACTTATCAACTTAAAGAAGTAAAGGCAGGGACTTTAAGCTCTTTTACAATTAAGCAGCCTTTAACCCAAAAAGTTATAATTGATGCTCCTCAAGATGCCAATAAGCAAAGGGTAACTTTTATTAAGATAGATAGTCCAGGATATTTAAAAAACCTAAAACTGTTTTGCAAGGTGCAAGTAAAAGAAGTAGTACCCGATTATCGGTTTATTCTATTGAGCGAGAAAAATGGGATGCCAGATAGTGTACTTGTACCCTTGTTTATTGAGGGTAAAAAAAGTAAAAGAGAAATTGTTTTTGATCTATCTAAGACAAATTACTACTTAGAAAAAGGCACATATTTTATTGGTTATGAAACTTTTAATGGAAAGGCGATTCTCAAAAAACAAATTCATTATAATAAAAACAAACAACAATTTACTATTGTGCCTCTTGTTATTTATTGTAGCGATGTGCAAAAAATCAGCTACGAGCGAACTAATTTATCTAAATGGTATTCTCCTAAATATGGAATAAGAGGCGAAGATGGTAAATTGATCTGGAAAGATAATTTTGATAAGAATTTTGCATACGAACTAGAACTTCTGCATTAATAACGCTTTTGACAATATATAAATCTCCATTCTTTAAAAAGGTAGTAATCAGAGGTTAATATTCGAATTTTTCCTTTCTGCCTTTCAGTAAATCTGAGCAGGTAGTTTATAAAGATTAATTTTATATTTTTGTATAAAATCATACTGAAAAATGAATGACCTCATAAAGAAACAATTGGCCGATGCTCAAGCAAATATGGATAAGGCTATTGCGCATTGCGAATCAGAGTTGACTAAGATCAGAGCAGGAAAAGCATCAGCAGGTATGCTAGATGGCATTATGGTAGATTATTATGGAAGTGCTACACCTTTAGCACAAGTTGGGGGTATCAATACACCAGATGCCCGTACTTTAATTATTCAGCCTTGGGAGAAAAATATGTTAATACCTATTGAAAGAGCTATCATGGAAGCTAATATTGGTATTAACCCACAAAACGATGGAAGTGTAATTCGTTTAGTTGTACCTCCTTTAACCGAAGAACGTAGAAAAGAATTGGTTAAAAAAGTAAAAGAAGAGGCTGAAAGAGGGCGCATAACGGTACGTAACATCCGTAAAGATGCCAATGAAAAAATCAAAAAGCTAAGAACATCAGATAATGTTTCTGATGATGAAATAAAAGTTGGTGAAGCAGAAGTGCAGAAAATAACCGATAACTACATTGTTAAGGTTGATAAACATGCCGAAGCCAAAGAAAAAGATATCATGACGATATAAATTATATCGGTGAAATGTAAACAAAAAGGGATTGTGGTTTTGCTACATTCCCTTTTTTTATTTTTGCATCCTTATTATTGAAAAAGATGAATTTATTGATACAATATCTTAAACCTTATAAATGGACGGTCATATTAGCCTTGTTCTTAGCAGCGTTAAATATAGGCTTTTCGTTAATGGATCCTTATTTTACTGGACGCATAGTAGATAACTTTATAGAGAAAAAAGACCACCTGCAAAGAACTGAATTTGTTTGGGGAGTACTGGGTTTGGTAGGTTTGGCAGTAGGAGCGGCTATGGTATCGCGTATTGCTAAAAACTTTCAGGATTACTTTACCAATATTATTGTACAGAAAGTGGGTGCAAGGATGTATGCCGATGGCTTAAAGCACTCATTAGAGCTCCCATATCAGGTATTTGAAGACCAGAGAAGTGGAGAAACCTTAGGTATCTTACAAAAAGTTAGAACAGACTGCGAGAAATTTATTACCTCCTTTATCAGTATCTTATTTGTGAGTTTAATAGGAATGGTATTTGTAATCGTATATTCTTTGAGCGTAAGCTATAAAGTTACTTTAATTTATGTCGCTTCCATTCCGGTCATCGCATTTGTAAGTTGGTTTTTAAGTCGCAAGATCAAAGTAATACAGCGTAAGATTGTAACCGAAACTACGGCACTTGCCGGCTCTACAACAGAATCGCTCCGCAACATTGAACTGGTAAAAAGTTTAGGTTTGGCCAATCAGGAAATAGACAGGCTAAATAAAACAACCTATAAAATATTAGGCCTTGAATTGCGCAAGGTAAAATATGTGAGAAGCATGAGCTTTGTACAAGGCACTACGGTTAATCTAGTACGCAGTACTATGGTTGTGGTATTGCTCATCCTTATTTTTGACAATGCCATATCGCCCGGCCAGTATTTCTCCTTTTTGTTTTATTCTTTCTTTTTGTTTGGTCCTTTGCAAGAATTGGGTAATGTAATTTTAACTTGGCGTGAGGCAGAAGTATCTTTAAATCGTTTCAAAGATATTCTAAGTACCCCTGTTGATCAAAAACCACAAAACCCAATTGCGTTAGATAAAGTAGAGAAATTAACTTTTAATGAAGTTAGCTTTAAACATCTTACCGGAAAGAGCAATGCATTAAATCATATTAATTTTAGTGTGAACAGCGGAGAAACGATTGCCTTTGTAGGCCCTTCGGGTTCTGGAAAAACTACATTGGTAAAACTGTTGGTAGGGTTGTATCAACCAGTTGAAGGGGAGGTTTTTTATAATGATGTATCAGGCAGTAAGATTAATTTAGATCAGCTACGCGAAAAAATAGGTTTCGTTACACAAGATACTCAACTGTTTTCGGGAACGATCAGAGAGAATTTGCTGTTTGTAAAACCCCATGCTACTGATGAAGAATGTTTAACAGTTCTACGCCAAGCGGCATGTCATACTTTATTGGCACGAGCAGAAAAAGGCCTAGACAGTGTGATTGGTGAAGGAGGGGTTAAGGTTTCAGGTGGAGAGAAGCAACGTTTATCTATTGCAAGAGCTCTTTTACGTAATCCTGATATCTTGGTTTTTGACGAAGCAACTTCTTCGCTTGATTCTATCACAGAAGAAGAAATTACGGCCACTATAAGAGATGTTTCTGTTTTAGAACAACACATCACTATTCTTATTGCACACAGGTTGTCGACTATACGTCATGCAGATCGTATATACGTGCTTGAAAAGGGCCGTATCACAGAACAAGGCGGTCACGATGATTTATTGGCTGAGAAGGGCTTATATTACGCCATGTGGCGTCAGCAAGTTGGAGAAAGATAAGTAAAATTCTAATTCCCTGATTCCAAAGAAAACGTACAGAGAAATCTAACTAGGAGAAGATGAGTTAGATTTCTCCTATTTTGTTATATTAAGTTGATATTGTAAACAAATACCTCTTTACAATTTAATCAATTTATCAACGATAATTCCTTTTGTTGTTGAAACTTTAATAAGATAGATACCTGATACTAACTTGTCAACAGATATAGTGGCTTCAATATCAGAGGCCTTTAAATTTCTTTTTTGAATAACCTTTCCGTTAAGATCTACTAATTCTATATGTGAACTTCCCGGAGCGAATCGGAGTGTTACTTTAGATGTTGCCGGATTAGGATAGATAGAAAGAGACTGCTTACTGGGAATCTCAAAAGTTACAGAACTTTCTCCTACTTTAGCCGACTTGCCGTCATGGTCAACCTGAATTAAGCGATAGTAATTGATACCATTTAATGGTAATTTATCATAGAAAGTATAGTTTTTGATTATAGTAGAGTTTCCAAATCCGGTTTGCTCTCCAATTTGATTAAATACACCATCCTCACCACTGCGATAAATAAGAAACTTGTCATTATTTTGCTCACTTGCAGTTTGCCATTGTAACACAGCCTGTTTACCTACAGCCTGAGCTTTAAATGAGAGCAGAGAAATAGGTAGACCACCACTAATATTTACTGTATAATCTTCGGTTTCCCCAAATTTATCTGTGTCATCGCAGGCTAAATTCCAAGCAGCATGCGCAGCTCCTACTGCAGCAACTCTTACTCTCATACGTTTAAGACCTGTAATTACTTGTGAAGGAATATTGATAGAGCCAGAGACTTCACTGCCTGATCCTGTTCCTACAAGAGTGAATTCATCCTGTTCAAATACGCCATTGTTATTGTAATCTATCCAAACACTGACTGTTTCATAGTCCCAACCATCACCAACCCATACAGAAATTGGATAAGAATTTCCGGCGGTTACCTGAGCTGCAGCGAGACTGCTATAATCATTATAACCTTGATTGCCACAATCAGAACTGTTGTCTATATTTTTAAATACTACTCGGGTAATTTTATCCTTACTACTACAGTCTAGTTCCGGTTTACAATATGTTGGGGCAGTTAAAGGAGGAATATTACTTTTGGCTTTAATATCTTCTGAATTAAAAGAGCTGGTTATGGATGCAAAACCTCCGAGTAAAAGAGTTAAGGAACATAACGAAAACATAAGCAATTAGTTTTAATAAAGATAAAAAAAATTATCCCTATTTATAACCAATAATTCTTAACAGATATTCGCCGTATCCACTTTTAACCAAAGGTTCGGCAATTTGTTTAAGTTGTTCTGCGTTAATAAATTCCATGCGATAAGCAATTTCCTCAATACATCCTATCTTTAAGCCTTGTCGCTCTTCAATGATTTGAACAAATTGTCCGGCTTGCATAAGTGATGCAAAAGTTCCTGTATCAAGCCAAGCTGTTCCTCTGCTCAAGATTCCTACTTTAAGTTTACCACGCTCAAGATAAACTTTATTTACATCCGTAATTTCATACTCTCCACGGGCTGATGATTTGATGTTTTTAGCAATTTCAACCACGTCATTGTCGTAAAAATATAAACCAGGTACTGCATAATCAGATTTAGGTTGCTTAGGTTTTTCTTCAATAGATATCACTTGGTGATTTTTATCAAATTCTACAACACCATATCTTTCAGGGTCTGATACTTGGTAAGCAAAAACAACTCCTCCTTCAGGATTGGCACTGTTCTGTAGCAGCTTAGCCATACCATCGCCATAAAAGATATTATCTCCAAGTATGAGTGCTACTTTGTCTTTCCCTATAAATTCTTCACCAATAACAAAAGCCTGAGCTAACCCATTAGGTTCTGGTTGTACAGCATAACTAAATTTACAACCCAATTGTGAACCATCTCCCAAGAGTTTTTCAAAATTAGGAAGGTCATGTGGTGTAGAGATGATTAAAATTTCTTTGATACCTGCTAACATTAAAGTAGAAAGCGGATAATATATCATTGGTTTATCGTAAACCGGCATCATTTGTTTGCTGGTTGCCAATGTTAAAGGATGTAAGCGCGTTCCGCTTCCTCCGGCTAAGATTATTCCTTTCATATAAATTTAGCTTAGTTTGCTCTGGGTATTGATTGCAGTTATACATTTTTCCAGACTGTTGCGCCAGTATGGAATCTCGATATTAAAGGTACTTTTTATTTTATTCTTATCCATTACCGAAAAATGTGGGCGTTTAGCTTTGGTTGGATATGCACTTGTAGGTATCGGGCTTACTTTTACAGGTAATTTACCTATCTCGAATATAGCTTTAGCAAAATCGAACCAAGAGGTTACGCCTTCATTACTATAGTGATAAATACCATATTGTTTACTATTTGAAGCAATGATGTGAAAAATAACAGTAGCTAAATCGATGGCGTAAGTAGGTGTTCCAACCTGATCAGCTATGATATTCAACTCGTCTCTGTCTGCACCGAGCTTGAGCATCGTTTTTGTAAAATTGTTACCATGCTCAGAATAAAGCCAGCTTGTGCGCAAGATGAAATATGCTTTTAGATTTTCTGCAATTCTTTTTTCACCATCTAATTTGGTAAGCCCATAAACATTAATAGGCTGGGCGGTATCTTCTTCTGTAAGAAGCTTTACTGTATTTCCTTCAAATACAAAATCAGTAGAAACATGAATAAGTACAGCTTTAAATTCATTACATAACACGGCTAAATTCTTTGCACCTGTTTCATTTACCGCAGTAGCTATATCTTTTTCATCTTCAGCTTTATCAACGGCTGTATAAGCAGCACAATTGATTACATAGCTGGGTTTTACGCTTGTAAACAGTTCATGCAAAGAAACCTCATCTAAGATATTGGCACTTCCTTCTTCAGGAAAAATGATGTTTGTAATGTGATTAGCCATTGCAACGTCTTTCAAGCAATGGCCTAGTTGTCCACCTGCACCTATTACTAAAATTGTATTATCCATAAGTTTAATTCAAATTTTAGCGGCCGTTATATTGTTTATCGTAATAAGATTGATAGTTGCCAGAGGTCACATTGTTTAACCATTCTTCATTGGCCAAATACCAGTCAACAGTTTTTTCCAGTCCTTCTTCAAATTGTAGGCTAGGAGTCCAGTTTAGTTCTTTTTGTAATTTGGTTGAATCTATTGCATAACGTAAGTCATGTCCGGCACGGTCGGTAACAAAAGTAATGAGCTTGGCAGATGTTCCGGGTTCTCTTCCCAGTTTATCGTCCATAATTTTGCAGAGCAAATGAATAAGATCAATGTTTTTCCATTCATTGTGGCCTCCAATGTTAAAGGTTTCTCCGGTTTTAGCTTGGTGAAATATTACATCAATAGCTCTTGCATGATCTTCAACCCATAACCAATCTCTTACATTTTCTCCTTTGCCATATACAGGCACAGGTTTGTTATTTTTGATGTTATTGATGGCTAAGGGAATCAGTTTTTCAGGAAAATGATGCGACCCATAATTGTTAGAACAGTTAGAGATTACACAATCCATCCCATACGTATCATGATAGGCTCTTACAAAATGATCTGAACTTGCTTTTGATGCCGAATAAGGACTATGGGGATCATAAGCCGTTGTTTCAGTAAACATGCCTGTTTCGCCCAAAGCACCATAAACTTCATCTGTACTGATATGATAAAATCTTTTATGAGCATAATCGTCTTTCCAATACTCTCTTGCCGCATTTAACAGATTTACGGTTCCGATTACATTGGTCATCACAAATGCAGTAGGATTGGTAATTGAACGGTCCACATGACTTTCGGCAGCTAAATGAATAACTGCATCAAAATTTTCATGACTAAACAGTTGATTGATGGTAGAAGAATCTGTGATGTCAATTTTTACAAAGCTGTAATTAGGCTTGTCTTCAATATCTGAAAGATTTGCTAGGTTACCTGCATAGGTAAGTTTATCTAAATTTACAATATGGTAGTCAGGATATTTATTTACAAAACGACGTACAACATGCGATCCGATAAAGCCTGCACCTCCGGTAATTAAAATCTTTTTCAATTTAGTATTGTTTTTGTTTGTAACAAAAATATAAGAATCTATTTAAGAATAAAATCTAACGTTAATTTAATATGGTTTTAAGTGAGATTTTGGGCAACAACCTCTAATTCATTATACCATTGCTCTCCATACTTTCTGATTAAAGGTTCTTTTAAAAATTCGAATACCTTTACATTCAGTTCTCTGCCAAAACTGCATGCATCATGGCAAATATGCCAACGATCGTAGTTAAGTGCATCAAATTCAGGATATTTTGTAATGCGAATAGGATAGAGATGACATGATATTGGTTTTTTCCAATCTACTAAGCCTTGCTCATAGGCTTTTTCAATAGCACATTTGGTTATTCCGTTTTCAAAGGTTACATAAGCACATTCCTTATTCCCATCTACACAAGTGGTTGTAAGATCACCATCATAATCAGTTACAGATGTGCCAAACTGCTCAATGGCTTCAATGCCCTTTGGCGCTAAAAGATGTTTTATCTTAGGATATATTTCTTCTAATATTAATTTTTCATGATGTTCTAAAGGAGCGCCCGAATCGCCTTCTACACAACAAATACCTTTGCATTTATTTAAATTACAAACAAATTCCTGTTTAAGCACATCTTCGTGCACCAAGGTTCCATCAACTTCAATCATCATTTTCCAATAGGGTATTTTAGGCCTTCAGCCGATTTAATTTCTAAGGTAACCGCACCAACCAGAATTTCTACTTGGGCTTTTACGGGCACACGGTTATTATCATCCGTTATCCAAAGATACAGTTTACTGTCTTTTCTAAAAACTCTTCCGGGTTTAATGGAAGGACTGAATTTCAGACATCTGATTTCGCCGAGCTTGGTTTTTATTACTTCCTTGCCTATATATTCTATTTCTAAAGAAGATATTTCTTCTCCTAAAAAGTAATTAAGTTTAAAGGTATCATTAATATTAAGCTTGGAGATGTCTAGACTACGAGCAAAATAATAGGCCGAAACTAGGTCAAATGTTTGGGTTGTAGGCGTAGTAAAAGTACCTCTATTTGCAACCACTTTTTTTGCATCTTGGTAAAATCTTGCTTTATCCTGCCTGCGGTAACTGGCTTCTCGTATATTCTCCTGATAGAAATAAGGTGTAAGATCTGTTTTATCAATGTAAGAATCATAGTGATCCCTAATTTTGTAAAAGATATCAAACGTTCCGGATGTTTGCGCATCGACAGATAGCCTGTAAGTAGATTTATTATCAAACTTCATGTCTGAAGGAAGCACTTTTAAAGTAGCTTCGGCAGCCGTAATGAAACCATACCTTAGCTTGTATGTAAGTATCTCGCCCTCATTAAAGGCCGGATCTTTTTTTAATGGAAGCTCTTGTGCGAACCCTACAAGGGTAGCAAGGCACAATAAAACAGATGAAACAATCTTTATCATATTACATGACAAAACAAAAAGTAATCCAAAAAAGAATTAATCTTTTCGTTTATATAGTGGTACGGTAGAGCAAGGCTCGCCATACATAATGCTTTTTACCACAGGCGTAAGTAGGTTGGTAATTTCTACATAAGCAGAAATCGGTACATTTAAATCCGCACAACCTTTTATAACTACCCGTTGATCTTTATAGGTATCTAGATTGATATGGGCTAAAGCTTTGGTAAACAGAATATTTTCTAAAACTTCAAGATTACCAAACACAACTTCATTGGCATAAGGTTTCATTTTATTAGCCAATAACATATAAGCCCAAGTAGGTACAATTGCGTCAGAAGAACAAATTATCGCAATATTTTTTCCAGCATATTGAGACCAATCATGATCTTTTATAAATGCCCTGAAGTCTTTTTCCTTTAGGATTAAGCCATGAAAAAGATTGTCTTTTATATCATACACTACTCTTTCGCCTTTATCATAGTAATCTTCTAGATTAAAGGTAATTAAACCACTATTGGCTACCTTATTTATGAAGTTCTCTTGTATTTCCATAACTATCTACTGATCATAAAAAAACCGCCTTTAAGTACTTAAAGGCGGTTACAAATTTACGTAATAAAGATTAATAGAATTTCACTCTATTGTCTTTTATATCTGCTTTATCTTGTAATACTTGGAATGCGTTACCAAAAACACGTTGTGAAATGCTAGAAAGCATCGTTTGTTTTTGTTTATAGGTGTTGTCCATTGGTGCAGGATTAGTAAAACCTGTTACTGTAAAGGCATACACTCCTCTTTCTCCATCTATAGCTTTAGAAAGCTTGCCCACTTGAGAACCAAATACAGTTCCTGTAAACTTATTCTCCTGAGCTAAACCAGGTATAACCGGGTTGGCGAAAACAAGGTTCTCAACGTCAACAGCACTTTTACCTAATTTCTGAGCTACTCCGTCTATGTTTGAAGCACCAGAAAGTGCGGCATTCATTTTTTCAGTTAATATTTGCGCTTTTTTAGCATTTAATACCATTGGTTCAATTTGCTTTTTAACATCTTCTAAAGCCAATTGACCTTTTGGTTGTATAGCGGTAAGTTTAACAACTACATAGTCATTATCCATGGTGTAAACCTGAGGTAATACTGTACCTTTTTTAGCATCATAAGCATCTCTGATTACCTGACGAGGGTTATCTAAGCCCGGTGCATAACCTTGGGTAGGAGCAATTCTATCTGCAACACCAACATTATAACCACTTTTTTGTGCTAAAGCGTTAAAATTATCTGACTTAACCTCGTTCAAGAAAGCTAGTGCTTTTTTGTAAGCTGCATCTCTTGTTTTCTGACTAGGTGCTAATGCTTTTTCTATGTAAGCCAGTTTAACCACTTTTGATGCACCGATTTGTTTTTCAATTTTGATTACGTGTACACCAAACTGAGATCTAACTACTTTAATATCTCCTGTTTTACCATCAAAAGCAGCGTTTTCAAAAGCAGGTACCATTGCACCACGTGCAAAAGTTCCTAGTTCTCCTCCCTGCTCTTTGGATCCATCAACACTGTAAGTTTTGGCAAGTTCAGCAAAGCTTGAACCTTTTAATGCTAAGTTCTTTAATGAATCGGCAAGCTTCATAGCTTTTTCTTCACCACCAACTTTTGAAGGGTCAATTAAAATATGACTTGCCTTAACTGAATCTGGTGATAAGCGATTGCCTATAACCTTAATCAGTTTATAAGAATTTCCAGAAAATTTAGGTCCATAGAAACTACCTGCCGGGTAATTGAAGATTACAGAATCAACAGCTGGGTCTAATTTTCCTTTAGTAATGTAAGTATAAGGAACTTTTACATCAGAGTTGTTGGCTGCAAATAAAGAATCATTTGGCGTAGTCTGAAAATCAGCAGCCAATTTTTCTATTTGAGTTTTGATCAAAGCGCTATCTGTTGAGGTAGGTTTAATGCTGAAAGAAACGTATTCTAATGATCTGGTTTCAGTAGGATTAAAGAAACGCTTTTTGTTGGCATCAAAATAAGCTTGGTAATCTGCATCAGTTAATTTAGCGTCTTTGTCTAAAACAGAACTATAATCTAAGTTTACATATTTTAAGCTAGCTAATTTATTTCTGTTAACATATTCATCATTAGCTTCTAATGAGGTTACATAAACAGAGTTGCTTACCAGATTATTGTATTTCTGTTGTAAAGCTTGTTTCTCAATTTCATTTTGCAACAAATCCCATTGCATTTTTAAGTTAGGATCTTTTGATTGTGCTTTTAGTGAGTTGATGATAGCAGTATGATCGATTTGTCCGGTTTGCTGATTTCCGAAATACTGCATAATCAGTGGACTTGGTTTTTTCCCTTGGATAAGATCAAAAAGCTCGTCGCCAGATACATTTAAACCTATACGATTGTATTCTTTGTTTAATAAAACGTTAGCCACCTCGTACTGCCAAGCCTGCTCAACGGCCATAGCTTGCATTTGAGGATTCATGGCACCATATTGCTGTTTAAATTGAGCGGTAGTTTGGTCTACTTTAGTATTGAACGCCTCATAACTGATTTTTTCTCCATCAATGCTTCCTACTTCGTTACGAGATGAACCAAAAATAGCTGTACCTTGTTGTAATAAAGGTTCCAAAACAAATAATGCTAATACTACTGCAATACCTCCAACCAAAAAATAGCCCATTTTGGTACGCATGAAAGTCATTAATCCCATATTATTCTATATTCTATTGTTTTTTACTTTTTTTAAGAGGGCGCAAGATACAAATTTGAAACTAATTAGAAAATATTAAATTTCAAGTTTTAGAACAGATAAACTACTCGCTTTAAAATACTTAAATTAAGGATTTGAGCCGTTTTTTAAATAAGCCTGTCCCGAAGGTTGAGAGATGGTATAAGTACTGAAATCTTGTGGAGCGGTAAACTGAGCCCCATTGAGTATGCTACCGTCTTTAAACCTTACCGTGCCACTTGGTGAGAAAAAAGATTTTTTATTTTCATCCCAAACTAGTTCTTCAGTAGTAAAGGTCATACTTTCATTTACTACTGTAACATTCTTTTTAAATGTAGTGAGGCGCTCTGCTTCTTTATTTATTGCATAATCAGAAGTGATACTGCCTTTTGACAATAGGTTTTCATCAATAAAATCAATCTTTACGCCTTTGGGCATTTCATTATAAGGACTGCCGTTTGCTGGAGTAACTTTATCTAGTATAGGTGCATAACCTTTGGCTTTTACCTTTGCAGAATCGCTGTAGATTAGTTCTGCACCTAAAGTTCTGTCTTTTGTAAGACTCACTTTGGTGCTTGATATCGAACTAGCTTTTTTAAGGTCATCATCATTGCAGGCTGTTAAGAACATGGTCAAAATGCCTGCAATTAATACATATCTTAAATGATTCCCTGATATCATTAAATTTATGATTAGTCTAACTTAATGCGCTGGAACCATCTGTCGTTTAACATAAATCCTAAACGGAAATTGATGTAGTTTTCTTTGATCAGCCCATTGGTTAATGAACCTCTTTGTCCTATTTCAGCACCAAAGTTCATTTTGTAGAATGAAGAACGGCCATAACCTGAAGATAATGGTAAGCCTAAGCCAACAGTAAATGCCATTTGCTTAACATCTGTATTGTTGATTTGAACGTACGTTTTATCGTATGAAAACCCTAAGCGATAATCAACACGCTTAAAATAACCATTGATTGCTGTTACATCAGGTGTGAATTGCCCGCCAACCGATACGCCATAGGTATCTGTAAGATTTTGATTGGTTCCATCTAATCTAAAATCAGACCATTTACCCATACGGTAATCAGCTCCAAACAACCATTTGTTTTCTTTGTAGATACTGAAACCTATATTATGTAAAAGAGGAAGTTTCATATTAGAGCTATTGTTCACAGTGTGATCTAATGTATCTAATGCACTTAGCTCTTCACCAACGCTGTTTTTCAAATAAATAGTGTTAACAATGCTTGATTTTGATCTTAGGCTAGATGAGGCCGAGCCCGAGTATCCGATAACCAACGAAGTTTTGTTGTCTAACTTAAAGTCTAACTGCGCTCCATAGCTGTAAGTTAGACCTCCTATATTGTTTTTGTGCTGAGATCTTGAGTTGAAAGAACCAGCATCTGCATTTTCGGTTGAAGTGCTTTGTATCAGGTTGCCGAATAGATACTCTGCATTGGCACCGATTCTAAAGTGGTCGCCAAACTGTATGCCATAACCTAAATATGCTTTAGATAAACCACCTTCGCCAGCATATACATAGTCAAATGACCTTCCACCAATGCTTACTGTGTTTTTGAAATTGTAGCCGAGTTCAGAATAGGGTAAAAGACCTAAACTTAAAGCAGATTTAGAACTTACCGGGAATCCCATAGCTACATGGTTTAGCGTAGAATTGAAGCTGCGTTCTGATAAACTACCGCTTTTAAGCGTGGTGATATCGCCACTTAAGCCAATATCTAATGTAGTTAAGCCAATACCTGCATATGAGGCTGGGTTTCCAGCATTGATATTGCTCATATAGCTACTTCTAAATAAACCTGCAGAAATACCTCCCATTGAACGCTGTTGAGGTAAGGGTAAACCATTTAAATTTCCTACACCAAATTTTGAATAAGGAGATTGCACCGTGATCTGTGCAAAGGCATTAGAACCCATTAAAAGCAGTAATGCAAGTTTGATGTATTTTAGTTTATAACTCATTCTATAGTGTAATAACTTCGTTCAGTCCTTTAAGAACCCAATAAGGTTCATGTATTATTTGGGGGGCAAATATGCTATTTTTTAACTGTTTAGTCAAAAAAACTGCATCACCACCAGTTAAAATTATCTTTAGGTCAGGATATTTACTGTTGTAATTGCTTATAAAACCAATAATCTCATTTACAGCTCCTTGTAATACCCCGTTTCTTATGGCGTTAATCGTGTTACTGCCTTCAGGTATATCATCATCTCCGTTCCATGTTACTAAAGGTAAACGGCCGGTAAAATGATTTAATGCTTTAAAACGCATATTGATCCCGAGGCTGATACTCCCTCCAAAATACTCGGAGTTTTCGTTTAACAGGTCATAAGTAATGCAAGTTCCGGCATCAATCATCAGGCAATTTGTTTTTGGCAAGAGCTGGCTTGCAGCAATAACCTTAGCCCATCTGTCGAGACCTAAGGTCTGATTAGATTGGTAATGACTGTGCACGTTGCCTGTAATAGAAGTCGTAAATTTTATATAATTTACTTTGTCTCCTAATAAAACAGCAATGTGGGTTATATCATTATTAACGCTTGAAACTGTAGCATTTGCTATTCCATATTCTTTAATAAGATTTAATAATAACAAATCATCCAGTTGCTCTGATCTTTGATGAAAAACCATGGTTTTTTTATCAAAAACGGCAATTTTACTGTAAGAATTGCCTATGTCAATTACCAGATTATGCATTAAGCATCTGTCTTATTAAATAATAAATTCTAAAATAGTAAAGGCTAAAAACCTATTTTACTGCACAAAGCTATTAATCTTTGCTTAGTTTCAAGCTATCAATTTGTTAAAAAAGGTTAAACAAACAAAAAGTATTGAATGCAGATAATCAGTAGGACAAAGAGACTTTCGTAAATCCATCTTCTCTGTGCACTGATGAAATAATAGGCAATGAGAACGGATCCTGTAGGTACACAAAGTATAAAATGGCTCACCGTTACGCCCGGTTTTGTATAGAAACTTATTAGGCTGACTAAAAACATAAAGAAAAGCATTTGAAAGGCTTTTCGTGTACTGATAAAGCTCCTAAAAAAGTTTTCTCTAAGCTGTAGAGCAGCCATGATGATAATGATGCTTACTGGTATCAGTACCAAATAATCTTTATAGTTAATTTGTAGAGAAGTAGGGAATTTATTGGTTAACGGTTGCCATATCGCTAAAAATCTGCTAAGACTATCATTTAAATAGTAGAAGACTGCGATGAAAAAGAAAATGGTAAGGAAACCGATGATACCCGATAACCATTCGCGCCAATTAAACGGTCTGTATAGTAACAAACTTAGCCAAAGCATGGCAAATAATACAATGAATGGAAAATAGATGAGCGTACCAATGGCAATGATCATGCCCACATCGAACATGAGGCCCATTGCACTGGGCATCTTAGCTAACCTTAAGAACTTATCAATAATTAATAGAACTAAGAAATTACAGATAA
>DDEP01000025.1:4712-30645 GCA_002336465.1 Pedobacter sp. UBA1951 | reverse complement strand
TCTACCAGCTGAGCTACGGAATCATCGTTTTTGATTAACGAGGTGCAAATATAGGATTTATTAAAAATCTATACAAGAAAAAATACAATATTTTATTTTTATACTTGGTTTATAGTTGTTTAAATTTAAAACAAGCTGTTTTTAAGGAAGATTTATGTGTTGAGTAGTTGTAATGGGATGCTTTTACGAAGAAAAAATGCAGCCTTTAATTAAAAGTTTTGCTTAGAAATTAGAAAATTAGATTTAAATTGTTGCTAACTAAATTAAGAATGTAATAGAAAATTTTAACATATAGGTTACTGATTTCCTTATTTACTGATTATGATTACACAATTTCTAATTAAAATAACGCTCATTCTGCTATTATTGATGTTTGCACAGTTTGGCTATGCTCAAAATGATTTGAAAATCAGTGGCTATGCCCCTCAATTAAAAGATGGAACTGCAATATATTTATTGCCAAGCTATCCTCGCAGATATTATAAAAAACAGCAGACTGAAAGAAAAACTATAAAGGAAAATCCATCTATTTTAGTTAAAAATGGGCATTTTAACTCAACAATGCAAGTGAGAAATGGCGAAACTTATACGTTGGAAATAAATGGTATAAAAGGTTTTAAAAATATCTGTCTGGCCCAAGGTAAACTTGAGATTAATATTCCAGGGAAAAACTTGGATAGTGTAACTTTAGAGGGTAATGAAACCACAAGAGCTTACGAACTTTTTTATAAAAATTATTATGGCAGTGAGATATACAAATTAGCGAGCAAGGCTAGGATAGATGCTAAGATGACGAATGATACTATCATGGAAAATTTAGCTAACAAACTGATGGACTCCACGGGCAGATTGTCTAGAAAAATGACGATGGATTATTTTCAGAAGTACCCAAATTCATATATTAATGCGGCTTTGCTGAATTTGTCTGCCTTTTCTGAGGTACAAAAGAGAGAAATGTTTAATTCTTTTCCCAAAAAAATAATCAATAATAGCCATGGAGACAATCTAAAATTTAACATTGATAGTCTTTTTATAGGTGGGTATGCCCCGGTATTTACCCAAAATGATACTTCTGGGAACCCTGTAAATTTAGGCAATTACAAAGGTAAATATGTTCTACTGGATTTTTGGGCATCGTGGTGCGTGCCTTGCAGAGCCGAAAATCCTCATCTGGTTAGTGCTATGAAAACTTATGGAACTAATAGGAATTTTACCATAATTGGTATATCTCTTGACGATGATAAAAACGCATGGATAGATGCCATAAAAACAGATGGCTTAAATTGGACGCACGTTTCGGATCTGAAAAAATATGATAATAATGTATCTATGAATTACGGTGTGTATTCAGTTCCCTCAAACTTTTTATTAGATCCATCCGGGAAAATTATTGCTAAAAATTTACGTGGAAAGGAATTGCTGGAGATGCTGAAAAAGATTTTTAAATAATATTGCAACGCTTATTTTTTGTTTTATAATCATTTTAAGCAAGATTTATGTGTTGAGTAGCTTCTTTTATACTATTCTTATCAAGATTTTTCAACTGAGGGATGCGCCCCAAGAAAGAGAGTTTTGTATAGTTTAGAATATAATCCTGACTTTCTATGTTTTCTTCTCCACAAAAAAGAATGCCTTTAATTTTTATGTTATGCTGTTTAAGCACGGCAATGGTAAGTAGGGTATGGTTAATACTCCCTAAATAATTACTGCTTACTACAATGGTTTCTAAACCAAGATGGGTAATTAAATCTAAAATTAAATCTTTGTTGTTTAAAGGAACCATCAATCCACCGGCACCTTCAACAATTAGATTATGTTCTGTTTGAGGTAAAGTAAATTGTTCTAAAGAAATTTCTATGCCATCTAATTTTGCTGATAAATGAGGAGATAAGGGTTGCGTAAGGCGATACGTTTCGGGATGGATAACGGTTTTAGAATTGCTGATCAAGCTTTCAACAGTTAAGCTATCACTTTGGTCCAGGTCACCCGATTGTATGGGTTTCCAGTAATCGGCATTTAATTTTTCTGTTAATACAGCGCTGGCTACAGTTTTACCTACGCCAGTTCCGATACCAGTAACAAAATATTTATCGTTCATGTGTTTTTAATTTTAAGATAAGCCCTTCAATTTCTTCAGGTGTATTGAAACTGTGTAGGCAAATTCTTAGTCGCTCTGTGCCTATGGCAACGGTTGGGCTTAAGATTGCTCTTACATCATAGCCCAGTTGTTGCAGATTTACAGCGGTATTTTTAGCTTTTTCTGCATTACCTAGAATAAGGGTTTGTATAGCACTTAAACTATCTGTACGAGGCCATTTAAGCGTAGAAATCAGCTTTCTGTATAATACTATTCTTTGGTATAGGGCTTGCTGCTGATCTTGTTCTGCTAATAAGGTATAAGCAGCTTTTATGCTTATGATGCCATGTAAAGGTATTGCGGTAGTATAAATAAAAGAACGGGCAAAATTAATGAGGTAATTTCTTAAGTTATGGCTGCCTAAAACAGCGGCTCCATGACAACCTAAAGCTTTACCAAAAGTAACGATGCAGGCAAATATTTTACCGTTTAACCCATTTTGATAAACCAAACCTTTACCATGATCACCAAAAACACCAACAGCATGAGCTTCGTCAACAATGAGATTAGCGCCGTATTTTTCGCAAATGCGATGAATTTCCTTTAATGGTGCAATATCGCCATCCATAGAATATACGCTTTCAATCGCAACATAAATGGTGCCCTTTGCTTTTTGAAGTTTCAATTCAAGGTCGCTAATATCATTATGCTTAAACTTTAGTCTATCGGCAAAGCTCAATCTTGCTCCATCAATTAAACTGGCGTGTATGAGTTCATCATAGATGATGGTATCGCCACGTTGACCTAAAGAGGAGAGTAGGCCTAAATTGGCATCGTAACCCGAATTAAATATCAGCGCACTTTCAGTTTCATGAAAATGAGCAATAAAACTTTCTGTTTCTTCGGTAAAAGCTCTGTTTCCGCTTAATAACCTGGAACCACCAGAACCATTTTCAATTGTGCCGATTTGTTGTTGAAAGGCTTCTATTTTATGCTTTAATAAAGAAGATTTGGCAAAACCTAGATAATCATTAGAACAGAAATCAATAAGGTTTGGATTAACGGTGGGCAAGCTGCGCAAATTGTGAGCAAGTTTGCGTTCTGTTAACTTTTTAACCAGAAAATCCTCTGCCTCTTTCATCAGCAATTTGTGCTTATCTTTTGTAAGACCTGAACCAGCTGTTCATTTTCATTTGAATAACACCTAAAAAGGCTTCCCTGAAAATTTTTGTGCTCATTTTTGAAGTACCCTCCGTACGATCGGTAAAAATAATAGGAACTTCAACTACATTAAAGCCATATTTAATGGCCGTGAATTTCATTTCTATCTGAAAAGCATAACCTACAAATTTGATTTTATCTAGAGGTATGGTTTCTAATACGACGCGTTTATAGCATTTAAAACCCGCAGTTGCATCCTGTATATTTATGCCGGTAATAAATCTTACATACATTGATGCAAAGTAAGACATTAATACCCTGCCCATAGGCCAGTTTACTACGTTAACACCCTTTACATACCTTGAACCTATGGCAACATCTGCCCCGTTTATACAGGCTTCTCTTAACCTTACCAAATCATCAGGATTATGAGAGAAATCGGCATCCATTTCAAAAATGTATTCGTAGTTGTGGCTAAGCGCCCATCTAAAACCATGAATATAAGCGGTGCCTAAGCCAAGTTTTCCGCTACGCTGTTCTAAATGCAAACCCGTAAACTCTTTTTGTAAACCTTGTACAATAGTGGCTGTGCCATCTGGAGAACCATCGTCAATGATCAGCACATCAATATCGGCATTTAAGGAGAAAACTTTTCTGATGATACGTTCAATGTTCTCTTTTTCGTTATAAGTAGGTATGATTACAAGGCTGTTTGACACGGGGTGTATTTATATTTCTAACCGACGAAATTAGTTATTAAAAACTAAAAGCCCCAAACAAATATTTGAGGCTTTTAGTTAAATGATGTTAAAATCTATTAATGTATGCCATGCATCCATTTACGCAATAGCGGGTTGAGCAAGAAAAGTATCAATCCGGCTACCACAGGAATAAACGTAAAGATCAAGAAGAAAATTGAGATGGAATAAGTAGAACTAATATAATCAATCAAACCACCTGTTTTACCAGCCAACCAGTTACCAATTGCTGTACAGGTAAACCAGAAACCAAACATTAAGCCCACAAATTTGGCAGGAGCCAGTTTGCTTACGTAAGATAAACCTACCGGAGATACACAAAGTTCTCCAACAGTATGGAATAAATAAGCAAAGATGAGCCAGAACATGCTTACTTCTGCAGTTGTTGCACCCTTAGGAATGTTCATACCTCCATAAGCCAGTCCGGCAAAACCCAAACCAACAAAGATTAAACCTAAAGCAAATTTAACGGGCCCGCTCGGGTTGATCTTGGTTTCCCATATTTTAGAAAAAATAGGAGCAAGGGCAACAATAAAGAACGAGTTCAATATACCAAACCATGAAGCCGGAACTTCTGTGTTTACGGCATTAAATTCTTTCTGTATTTTCCAAATGGCCAAGATCCAGATAATGAGAAAACTCAAGCCCGTAAAAATAATGGTAGCTGGATATTTGCTAAATATTTTCTTACCTAAACCCATTAGAACTGCTGTAACGGCTATAAGCGGAAATATGGTTAACAATGCATCAGACCATTTAAATAAAGTGGCCGTAGAACCTGTAAGATTGCGCAAGGTATAATCTTTGGCAAAGATAGTCATAGAACCTCCGGCCTGTTCAAATACCATCCAAAAGAAGATGGTGAAAATAGAAAGTACCCCAATTACCCACATACGTTGGTTAACTACCTTGCTTGGTAGATCACCATCGCTGGCAGCCTCTTTGTTGTCATTTTTGATTACGTTAATACCTATCTTACCGAATATTTTTTGACCAAAATAGAATTGCAGCATACCAAAAAACATAAATATGCCCGCTAAACCAAAACCCCAATGCCAACCGATTTTCTCGCCCACGTATCCGCACATCAAGATACCTAAGAAAGCCCCTGAGTTAATGCCCATATAAAAAATGGTATATGCAGCGTCTTTCTTTTTCTCGCCAGAGGCAGGGTACAATTGACCAACCATTGATGAGATATTCGGTTTGAACAAACCATTACCCGTGATCATTAAAAACAAGCCTAAATAGAAAAAATTAGAGTTGATGCCTTCTAATGCCATAGATGCATGACCTAAAGTCATGATCAATGCACCCAAAATAATAGCTTTGCGGTAACCGGTAAGTCTATCGGCAATGTAGCCACCTAAAATGGGTGTAAGGTAAACAAGTCCTGTGTACCATGAGTATAAATTAAGTGCCTCAGGACGGGTCCAACCCCAACCGCCTTTACTGATTTCGCTTACCAGAAACAAAGTGAGTAGGGCACGCATACCATAGTAGCTGAAACGCTCCCACATTTCGGTAAAAAATAATACAAAAAGGCCTACTGGATGTTGAATAAGCTTAGCTTGCTCTATACCCGACCGCTCTAAATAAAGATCTAGTTCCTGATCTTGTGGATTTGAATTTTCTGACACGTTTATTTTTAGTTTAGTTGAATATTAGTTAAAGTTTTGAAAATAAAAAAAGCCTTTGATAATTCAAAGGCTTTATAACTTGGTGTTATCTTACACCGTGCATTAATTTTTTTAGTACAGGTGTTAGCAACATAATAAATATACCTAGTGCAAATGGTACCAATGTAAAGATGAGAAAGAAGGTTTTCATAGAATATTGTGCCGTAATCTCATCAATCATTCCGCCCATTTTACCTGCAATTTTATTTCCGATGGCGATAGCTAGATACCATATACCAAACATGATGGCGATCATACGGCCCGGTACCAGTTTACTTACATAAGATAAACCTACCGGAGAGATGAACAATTCGCCCAAAGTATGGAAAAGATAAGCTAAGATTAACCATATCATACCAACCGAAGCTGTTTTTGCGCCCGAAGGAATAGAAAGAGAACCATATGCTAAAGCGGCAAAACCTATACCCAATAAAATCATCCCGATACCATTTTTTATAGTAGCGAAAGGAGAATATTTACTTTCCCATAGCTTAGATACAAGTGGAGCTAGAGATATGATAAATAAAGAGTTCAATACACCAAACCACGTAGCAGGTACTTCTGCTTTAACATCTTTGTACTGTGCGCTAAGCATATAGATTACAAGGCCCCATATAATTAAAAAGCCTGTAGCTAAAATGATGTTCCCTAAAGCAAAACGTTTGAATGTTTTAGAAAATAGCTTGATCAATACAAATGAAATGATCAAGAGTGGCGTTACCGTAATTAAGGTATTTGCAATATTGAACAATAGTTTCTGGTTGCCTTCTAAAACCCTGGCCGTATAATCTTTGGCAAAGATGGTCATAGATCCACCTGCCTGCTCAAAAGAAGCCCAGAAGAAAATGGTGATGAATGCCAATATGATTACCGCGATCATTTTATCACGTAATACTGGTGTGTATTGGCTAATTCTCTTGATTAAGATAAACACAAAAAGCACCAGTGCCGCTAAAATAGCAAAGTTACTTCCGGTTAATCCGGCAACTTCAAAATTGAAAAAGTTAACCGAAGTGATTTTAGAAAGAGGATCGTTGATGGTCCATAAAAGCCCTACAACAGAAATAATGGCAATGATAGAAATATCAAATTTAGAGAAAGGGTTCCTTTTAGCTTCTTCAGGCGATTCATTTTCTTCAACTACTTCTTCATTTTTTTCGGGTTTAACTCCAATGTTGCCAAAAATATTTCTGGTAAAATAAAATTGAAGCATGCCTATGAACATGAATATACCAGCTAAACCAAAGCCATAACTCCATCCCCAATCCGGGCTTTCGCCTATATAACCACATAAAAGCATACCTAAGAAAGCACCTGAGTTTACACCCATGTAAAAAATGGTATATGCACCATCTTTTTTCTCAGGGTGTTTTTTGTACATGTGCGAAAGGATAGAAGTCATGTTAGGTTTAAAGAACCCATTACCTAAAACCAAAAGCCCTAGTCCTAAATACATAAAAATAGGGTCAAATTCCATAGCCATAGAAAGGTGGCCTAAGGTCATTAGCGATGCACCTACAATAACGGCGGCTCTGTACCCGATGATTTTATCGGCAATGTAGCCACCTAAAATAGGTGTAAGGTAAGCCAAAGAAGTGTATGAGCCATAAATAGCTAAAGCGGTTTCTCTTGGCCAGCCCCAGCCCGGGTTCATGCCTGTTATAGAAGATGTTAAGAAAAGCACCAATAGTGCTCTCATTCCATAATATGAAAAGCGTTCCCACATTTCAGTAAAGAACAGCACAAACAGGCCAGCAGGGTGCCCTATAACTTTATCTTTAAAAAGATCATGGTTATTTTCTGCAGTAGTAACTTGCATAATTTTAATCAGATATAAATTTAGTTTTTGTGTGTGTAAAAAAATAAAGCTCGCAATATAGTTGAATGTAAGGAGAGTTTTAGTATTTATAACTATTTAATTAGCTTTTTTTAAAAGGGTAGTGGCTTTAACAGGTGGTTTATAATGGTCGTCTTGTACAGAAGGCGCATTCTTTAGAGCAATGTTTTCTTTCAGTTTAAAACGGTTATAATTGATCATATAACCATCAAAACTCGAATCGGATACATAATATTCAAAATGATCTTTCATAGAAGGCTCATAAGGAGCCAGATGGTCAAAAACAATCATGCTTACAGATCTATTGTAAGTAAGGGTCATGCTATTTTTGCTGCTATATTCAAAAATGACCCTGTTTTTGAGCGTGTTGCTGTTAACGGCAGTTTCAAATACCTTTTTACCAAAAATAGCTTCGTCTTTGTCTAAGGTCAATACTTCTATAACTTTTTGTGTAGTCTTATCGGTATATCCTTTCCAACCTAGTAAGATAAAATAAGAAGGTTGGTTGTTGTAGCTACTTACAGGGATGATTTCATAGTAACGTGCACCATACCAGTTTTTGGCATTTGTAACCGCATCTGGATCCGAGATTTGTGAAGTAGCATCGTTTAACGGAACAAGTTTCAATTGCCCATCTTTGGTGGGCAATTGAATGGTTCCGTAAAATTTATAAGTCCCGTTGCTCAGCGCCAGAGACCAGCTAAAAATCCTGAAAGAATTGTTGGGAGCCTTTAAAATGCTGATGTTTTTCAACGAATCGAAATTAAAGGCATAAGAATGCGGTGTTTTTAATGCCTTGACCAATTCTTTGATGAAATGTGCGTTTTGGGCGATTTTTCCTTCGTCACTTTCAATGTTAAAAGTAGAATCGCTAATATCTGCTAAACTAAGCTGTAATTTATTTAACAAGGTAGCATTAGCCGGCGTGAGCTGATTCTGCGCTTTGGCAAATGGGCTGCAGATCAGGAACAGGCCGGTTAAACATAAAGTACTTGCAAAATTCTTAAACATGGTTTGGCAGTGTAAAACTCCTTAACGCAGATTTTCTACAACTATTGCACTTGCACCGCCACCGCCATTGCATATGCCGGCAACACCTATTTTTCCATTGTTTTGTTGCAGTACAGATAAAAGGGTAACCACTATACGTGCCCCAGATGCACCAAGAGGGTGGCCAATTGCTACGGCTCCGCCATTGATGTTTACGTTATCACTGCTTAAGTTTAATTCTTTATTGTTGGCTAGAGATACCACAGAGAAAGCCTCGTTGATCTCGAAATAATCTACGTTTTTAATGTCAATATTAGCTTTATGTAAAGCTAATGGAATGGCTTTGGCAGGAGCAGTAGTAAACCATTCGGGTGCTTGCTGTGCATCTGCGTACGATAAGATTTTAGCCAATGGCTTTAAGCCCAGTTCTTTTGCTTTATCTGCACTCATCAATACCAAAGCAGCAGCTCCATCATTAAGGGTTGATGCATTTGCGGCAGTAACAGTACCCTCTTTTTTAAATACAGGTTTTAAGCCGGGTATCTTATCAAATTTAACGGCTGCTGGCTCTTCATCATTTTCAAATAAGGTTGTTTCACCTTTTTTATTTTTAAGCTCAACAGGTGTGATTTCATCTGCAAACTTACCTTCTTGTTGCGCCTTCTGCGCTCTTTGGTAAGATTGTATGGCATAATTATCTTGCTCTTCGCGGCTAAAATGACAAGTTTCTGCACAAAGTTCGGCAGCAGAACCCATGTGATAGTCATTGTAAACATCCCACAAACCGTCTTTTACCAAGCCGTCTGTAATCTGCCCATGGCCTAAACGGTAACCATTGCGAGCTTTATCCAAATAATAAGGAACATTGCTCATGCTCTCCATACCACCAGCAACAATAATGTCTTTATCGCCAAGTGCAATGGCTTGTGCAGCTAACATAATAGCTTTAGTGCCCGATGCACATACTTTATTAATGGTAGTAGCAGGAATATCTGGAAGACCAGCATATTTAACGGCTTGCGTGGCAGGAGCCTGTCCTAAATTTGCCGACAATACATTTCCCATATAAACTTCTTGAACGTCGGTAGGCTTGATACCAGCTTTTTCTATAGCCGATTTTATGGCAATGGCACCCAATTGAGTAGCCGAGAATGCGGAAAGAGAACCACCAAAGCTACCTATAGGTGTGCGGGTAGCCGAAACAATTACTACATCTTTCATAGTTTTAAATTACTTTAAATAAAATTGGTTAGCATGGCAAAGATAGTCGATTTTATGAATTAGCTTTTATTATTTCTGTTTTGAGACTTATAAGACGAGGTAAACAATCTTTTAATCAAAAATTATTCTGTACACACTTGTTTCTAAAAAAAATAATTAGGATATTTGCAACCTCTAAAAAGAAGATAGAGGAAAAACAAATTGCTAATTAGAAACTGATCATCAATATTATTGCCAGCAAATTGCAATTTAATGTTTTTGGGGTTTCAATAAATAAATATTAAACACAGATTAAAATGAAAAAAGATTTGCATCCATCAAGCTACAGATTTGTTGTTTTTAAAGATATGTCTAATGACTATGCTTTCTTAACTAAATCTTGCGTAGAAACTAAAGAAACAATTAAATGGGAAGATGGAAATGATTATCCATTATACAAATTAGAGATTTCTCATACTTCTCACCCTTTTTACACTGGTAAAATGAAATTGGTTGACACTGCAGGACGTATTGATAAATTCAAAAACCGTTACGCAAAAAAATAGTCAGCTATTAATTGATAGATATTTAAAGTCTCGAGTATATGTACTCTCGAGACTTTTTTTATTTTTGTAACCTATGAAAATCAATTTTTTTGATGATCAATCTTGGGAACGGTTAAGGCCTCTTACTTTTACGCGGCCGGTTGCCGACCTGAGGATAGGTATTTTGACCATTGCCGAAAAATGGTCTAAACATCTCAATGCAGCCACTTATGGCTACTGCACGCAGCCTTATCTCAGCATTAAATATGCACAGGTAGATGCAGAACTTTTTATCAATGGTTCAGTTTGCCCTAATAATTACTTGTTAGATAAAGTCGCTGCTCTTAAAGAAGGTGAATATCTTTTGCATGGTCAATGTGTTATTGCTTATAGAAGTAAAGAAAAACTTTCACTTCCATCTGTTACAGAAAAATTAGCGCCTATATCGGTAGAAAACAATTTTTTAAAGATAGAGTATCCAGAAAATATATTTGGTTTTAATGACCAAGAACTGGTTAGTGATTTTGCCTTGCTTACTCGTGGTAGATCTTCTGCGGCAATTAGCAGTACAAATACAATTTTAGGAGACCAATTCTTTGCAGAAGAAGGCGCAAAAGCCGAGTGTTCTACCTTTAATACCTTACAAGGGCCTATTTATTTAGGTAAGAAAAGTGAAGTATGGGAAGGCTGTCATATTAGAGGATCGTTTGCTCTGTGTAATGATTCGCAGGTGAAAATGGGAGCCAAGATTTATGGAAAAACAACTATCGGACCTTTTAGTCGTGTAGGAGGAGAGATCAATAACGCCGTGATCTGGGGTTATTCTTCTAAGGGGCATGATGGTTATCTGGGTAACGCGGTTTTAGGCCAATGGTGCAATATTGGTGCAGACAGCAATAACTCTAACCTGAAAAATAATTATGCAGAAGTGCGTTTATGGGATTATACGGCAGAAAGTTTCAGGAAAACGGGATTGCAGTTTTGTGGATTGATCATGGCTGATCATGCCAAATGTGCTATTAATACCATGTTTAATACAGGTACTGTAGTAGGGGTGAGCGCCAATATTTTTGGCTCTGGTTTCCCTCGCAATTTTATCCCTGATTTTGCATGGGGTGGGGCACATGGATTTGATATTTATACCATCCATAAAATGCTCGAAACGGCTAAGCTGGTATTTGAGAGAAGGAATATGGTTTTAGATGAAACAGAAATAAATATATTGACACACATTTTTGATATTACACAATCGTACAGACGTTTTTAAATTATGAGAAAGAATATCGTTGCAGGTAACTGGAAAATGAATTTAGACTATCAAGAAGGGATATCGCTATTTTCAGAGATTATAAATATGGTTAGAGATGAGCGAAAAGGCGACCAAGTGGCCGTGATATGCTCGCCGTTTATACACATAAACAGTTTAGTGCAACTTTCATCGGGTGTGGTAAAAATAGGTGCACAAAATTGTCATCAAAACGAAAGTGGCGCTTATACGGGCGAAATATCTGCAAAAATGATCAGCTCAACCGGAGCAGAATATGTTATTATAGGCCATTCAGAACGTCGCCAATATTTTGCTGAGAGCAATGCTGTTTTGGCAGAAAAAACCAATGTAGCGCTTAAACATGGTCTTAAACCTATATTTTGTATCGGAGAAACCTTAGATGAGCGTGAAAATGGTAGTTACTTTCATGTTATCGAAAAACAGCTTGAAGAAGGTTTGTTCCATCTTACGCCTGAACAATTTACATCTGTTATTTTAGCTTATGAACCTGTTTGGGCAATAGGAACTGGTTTAACAGCAACACCAGAGCAAGCACAAGATATCCATGCTTTTATCAGAAGTAAGGTAGATGATAAATATGGTTTTAACATTGCTGATGATACCACCATATTATACGGAGGAAGCTGTAACCCTAAAAATGCAGCAGAATTATTTGCGCAAAAAGATATTGATGGAGGACTGATCGGTGGTGCATCATTAAAATCTCGTGATTTTGTAGATATTGTTAAAACATTTAATGCCTAATGAATTACATCAAAGTTAGTTTTACATTTAAGGATATAGAGGAGTATCAGAAAGATTTGTTGATGGCTGATCTAGCTGATATAGGATTTGACAGCTTTGAAGATACCTCAGTAGGTTTCGATGCTTTTATTACAGACGATTTTTATACAGAGGAGCAATTGTCTGCAGTTATCAGTAATAATGATATAGAAGCAAGTTACCAAGTTGAAGAGGTAATTTCGCAAAACTGGAATGAAGAATGGGAAAAAAACTTCAGCCCTTTGATCATAACAGATGAATGTTATGTGCGGGCAACTTTTCACGAGCCACAGCCACAATATAAATATGAGATTGTAGTAGATCCTAAAATGGCTTTCGGTACAGGTCATCATCAAACAACAACAATGATGATGCAATATATACTGGAAACCGATTTCTCTGGTAAAGACGTGCTAGATATGGGTGCAGGAACAGGAATTTTGGGGATTTTAGCTGCTAAAAGAGGAGCTAAACACATTACAGCTATAGATTATGATGATGTTTGTTATCAAAGTGCCATAGAGAATGCGGCTTTAAATCAGGTGGCTAATTTAACCTCGCTTTGTGGAAGCAAGGAAGCCATCCCTCAGCATACGTACGATATTATTTTGGCCAATATCAACAGGAATATTTTATTAGACCAGATGGAGGCATACGTAAGCGTGCTGGCAAAAAATGGTTTAATATTTTTCAGTGGTTTTTACGAAGAAACAGATTTAGATATGATCAGAAAAGAAGCAGAAAAGCAGGGACTGACTTATGTTGATCATAAAAATCTGAACAACTGGGTTGCTGCCCAATTTGTAAAAAACAATTAAGAATTAAAGATTATTCTGTCTAAAGAAAATAACAAATGAGAGTTCATTTTATAGCCATAGGCGGAGCGGCTATGCATAACCTAGCTATTGCCCTGCATAAAAAAGGTTTTCTGGTTACCGGTTCAGATGATGTGATTTATGAACCTTCTAACGGCAGGTTAGCTCAGTACGGCCTGTTACCTAAAGAAATGGGTTGGCATGAAGAAAATATTACCACTGATATCGATGCTGTAATTTTAGGCATGCATGCTCGTGTTGATAATCCTGAATTGCTCAAAGCGCAGCAATTGGGATTAAAGATTTATTCTTATCCAGAATATATATACGAACAATCAAAAAATAAAACCCGAGTGGTAATTGGAGGGAGCCATGGAAAGACCACAATTACTTCCATGATTTTGCATGTGCTCAATTATTACCAGAAAGATTTTGATTATTTAGTGGGTGCGCAACTTGCCGGGTTCGATACCATGGTTAAAATCACCGATAGCGCTCCTGTTATCATTATAGAAGGCGATGAATACTTGGCATCTCCTATAGACAGGCGACCTAAATTTCATTTGTACAGAGCCAATGTTGCCGTTTTAAGCGGTATAGCTTGGGATCATATCAATGTTTTTCCAACTTTTGATAATTATGTTGAGCAGTTTGCCAAATTCTTAGCTACGATTGAACCTAAAGGAAAAGTAATTTATTGCGAAACAGATGGTGTGCTTAAACAAACTGTTGAAGCATCAGACGCAGATATTGTTAAATTACCTTACCAAATACCTTTGCACGAAGTAAAGAATGGTGTTACTTATCTTTTGCCAGAACATACAGCTTTAAAAATATTTGGCGATCATAACCTGATGAATTTAAATGCTGCACGTATGGTTTGTAAAGAGTTAGGTATCCGTGAAACTGATTTTGATATGGCTATCTCAACATTTACGGGTGCTGCCAAACGTTTAGAGCTGTTAAATGCTGTAAACCAGACCAATGTATATAAAGATTTTGCCCATTCGCCTTCAAAACTAAAAGCTACTATACAGGCAGTTAAAACTCAGTTCCCAGATAGGCAACTTGTAGCCATGATAGAGCTACATACCTTTAGCAGCTTAAATAAAGACTTCTTAAAAGAATATAAAGATGCCATGAAAGATGCAGATGTGGCTATTGTTTATATAGACGATAAAACATTTGCACTTAAAAGAATGGAACCTTTAACAGAAGATCACATTCAAACGGCATTTAATGATAAATCTATCTTGTTCTTTAACAACCCTGTAAAATTAGAAAGTTACCTAAGAAGTTTTGATTTCCATAATAAGAATTTGTTGTTGATGAGTTCTGGTAACTATGCAGGTATGGATTTACCTAAACTAGCTACAGAAATTAAATCGTAAACCAACAATGCCACAAACACTATTAGCAAAAGAGATTGGTAAGAATATTAGGCAACTCCGTTTAGCTGCAGGTAAAGGTCAGACGGAGGTTGCTAAAGCATTAGGTATTTCGGTTGCGGCACTTTCAAAAATAGAATCGGGGTTAACAGACATCAATATCTCCCGTCTCTCTCAGATCGCTAAATATTTCAAGGTTTCTGTTGTTTCTATTATATCTAAAGATATTGTAACAGATGCTTCTCAGGATCTGGTAGAGGAATTGTCGCAATTAAAAGATAAACTGACCGAAAAGGATAAAGAAGTAATGAAATTGCAGCAAAAAGTAATTTCATTATACGAGAAACTGGGCATTTAATTAACACTGATTTAACAATTCTCACTCAGTAAAGCCTTAAATTTACTTAGCTAAAAATTAATTATTATGAGTAAGAGAATTTTAATGTTAGCCGGCGACTTTGTAGAAGACTATGAAGTAATGGTTCCTTTTCAAGCCTTATTATCGGTAGGTTTAAATGTTGATGTGGTTTGTCCAGATAAGAAAGCAGGGGAAACTGTTCCAACTGCTGTTCATGACTTTGTAGGTGACCAAACTTATTGTGAGCTTCGCGGTCATAATTTTATGTTGAACAAGACTTTTGACGAAGTAAACCTTGCAGATTATGATGGTTTGTATGTTTGCGGAGGTAGGGCTCCTGAGTATATCCGTTTAAATGAAAAAGTACTGGAATACACCCGTCATTTCTTCAATGAAAATAAACCCGTAGCGGCAATTTGCCACGGCATACAGGTTTTAACCGCAGCAGAAGTTTTAAAAGGAAGAACATTAACAGCTTATGTTGCTGTAGGACCTGATATTAAATTAGCTGGTGGTACGTGGAAAAATATTCCTGCAGATCAAGCTGTGGTAGATGGTAATCTAGTTACTTCACCTGCATGGCCGGGACACCCAGCAATCTTAAAAGAGTTTTACAAACTTTTAGGAATAACGATAAATATATAGTTTAAAGGCTGTTCGATGTGTCTTATCCGTTATCCTGAATTATTTAAATAAGGAGATCCGTAACAAGTACGGAATAACAAATAAGATATATTGAACAGCTTTTTTTAAATATCTACTCTTAGCGTTAAATGCTTTTTGCCAAATCTGGCACCTGTTGCTTCATGTATGGCCAACATCTTTTCATTAAAATCGCCCACCCATGAAAGTTCAAGCTCATTGTATTGGTTTTTAGGTATCACATATTCTTTGAGCTTAATAAATAATGCAGATTCTAAGCCATGTTTTTGGTAGGCTTGTTTGGTACCCATTACAATAGCACGCATACGATTAATGCCTTTCCAACGTCTGTATGCAAACTTTAATTTTTGCAATAGACCTAGTTTACCATTAAAGCCTTTGATCATTTGATTGGCATCAGGAATAATCACAACGAAAGAAGCGGGCTCGCCATTTGCATAGGCAAACCAGATGAGTTTCTCGTCCATGATAATTTCCATCTGCTTAAAACTCTCTTCTAAAGTTTCTTTTTTGATAGGAACAAAATTTTCAAAGTTTTTCCAGCCATCGTTATAAATCTCCATTAGGTCGGAGATGTATTTACTGGCATTTGTTTTTTTAAAATGCTCAAAGCTGTAGGTAGGTTTTGAGGCCACCCAATTGGCAATTTTGGTAAAACGTTCAGGAAAAGGTATGGAAATATCTACAATGTTGGTTAATTGCTCATATGCCGTTTTAAAGCCATAATTGGTAAACAGGTTATGGTAATAGGGCAAATGATAATTCATGCCGTATGAAGCAGGCGTAAAGCCTTCTACCAGCAAACCCCAGAAAGAATCGTTCTCACCAAAATTTACAGGACCTTCCATTACCTCAATATTTCTTTCCTTTAACCAAGCTTTTGCCGTATCAAACAATAGATTGGCTGCATCTTGTTGGTTTACGCTTTCAAAAAAGCCTATACCACCTGTTGGTTTTTCATAAAGATGAGCTTTCTTTTGGTTAATAAATGCAGCTATGCGTCCAATGGTATTTCCACGTTCATCTTCCAGTATCCATCTTGTGCACTCGCCATGTTTAAAAAAAGGATTGGCGTGTTGGTCAAAAACCTTTTCTATATCTTGGTCTAAAGGTCTTATATAGTTGGGATCGTTTTTGTACAACCCTTCAACTATATTTAAGAAACGTTGCTGTGTTGATCTGTCTTTTACTTCGGTAACTCTCATTTACTCCGGTTTAAACTTTAGAATGGCAAAAGTTAATAAAATAAAAAGCATCCTGAAAGGGATGCTTTTTATTTTATGCTGATTTTAGATTAATAATCGTCATCGTCGTCATCAAAACTTTCGAAGGTATCTAAATCATCAAGCGGCATGTCAAAGTCATCTTCGTCTTCATCGTCATAACTTTTGTCCGCAGTTACATCATCATCATCAAAATCGTCGTCTAAGTCCTCTTTTGATTTAGGCTTACTTGTTGGTTTGTTCGGAATAGATTTTTTAGGCGTTTTCATAACACAAAAAAATAGTTAAAATATTCGAAAGTTGTATGCTTAGTTAAAATTAAGAAAATCTTTTCTAAAGTAGAAAGTTCTTTTCCTGTTTCGTTTACGGGTGCCAAAATTATAATAAAAACCGCTTCTGCGAAATTTTTTTTAAAATTTTTGAAATTGCATTTATTATCATTAAAAATGGGTTTTTTAGCCAGAATATTTTAGAACTGAAAATAAAAAAAGAAGATTTTGGAACGGGCAAGAACCATCTTTGTTGGTATATGCTTAATGATAAGGTATATAGTTGTGCAAACTTAAATCTTCCATGCTGTTAATGGTATAATTTGATCCATTTTTAAGCAGTATAATTTCAGTAGAAATATCGATGATGTCGCGATAATAATGATCGGTAATTACAAATGCTTTTTGGTGTTTTAATAGCAGGATATGATTTTTGATCTCTTGTACCAGCATGGGAGATAATTGAGAGAAAGGTTCATCTAAAAGCACAAAATCTGCATTGCTGTAGATTATTAAAAGTGCTTCAATTAAACGTACCGTGCCACCTGATAAAGTAGCAATCTTGTTTTTGAGATGATGTTGTATAAGTTTAATGCCAAGCAGCTCTTTTTTATACTTGTTGCACAGCAGGTTAATAATAGTTTCTAATTTTAATTGTTGTGGTAAGAAAGGATGCTGTGGCAGGTAGGCTACCTGTTGGTTAAGATATGCGGGTTCTTTAATAATACTACCGTTTATTTTAAGGTAAATATGATCTGCCTTGATGTTTCCAAATATACATTTGAGCAAAGTTGATTTTCCGCAACCATTCCTGCCCAATATTCCTTTTATATCGCCTGTGCTGCATTGCAGATGCACACCATTAAGTACATTTCTATCCTTGAAATGATGAGAAACACTATCTACATATAATTCTGGCATATCAATATAAAGCATAAAGCTACTATCGAAAACAGGGAATCAATTAACATCATACCCCTAAATATTATCTTGTAATTAACACCTAAATTATTAAAATAAATAGATTGATGTGGAAACAACATTTGCATAAAAATATATGAAATGAAGTAAAATGATAGTTTAAACAGAAAAAGAATAGGATAGAGGTTGTATGCTGTAAAAGAACTTTGGTTAAGCAGGTGCAGAAAAAACAGGCTTAATAAAAAATTAAGACAGAAGGTTGTTTTGCAATGTGTGGACAAAATAAGGATGAGCTTTCTGGAAAAGATATTCTTTATCAAAAACATAGCTAAAATAAAAAAGCGTCCTGATTATTTAATCGGGACGCTTTTAACACACAAATGAAACCTGAATTGAGATATAATTTTAGGTTAGGTTAAAAAATATCTTACCAATCCTTTAAGAACGTATATTCAACAAATCACTAATAGATTTGTCTAATTTTCTAAAACAATTTTAATACAAAACTAAATGCTTTCGGGTTCTTATTTAGTGAATGGTAGGTTTTTTTGAGTAAACGGTAAATGCCTAGCTCATGGGGATGTTGATCGTTACTGTAGTGCCCGATTTTCCGTTCTGTTGTACTTTAAAGCGTATAGATTTTGCTTCAATCTTATTCAACAGGTCTATACGTTCTAGGGTAAGGCTCATGCCTTTGCTCTGATGGCTCTTTTGTTTGGTTTTAAGCGCGTTTTCAATGCCAATACCATCATCTATGATCTTGATCAACAAACAATCCTTTTCTTCTTCAAGTAAACTGATATCTATGGTAACTGTGCCACCTTCTTCTTTTGGCATGATACCGTGCCATATCGCATTTTCAATGAAAGGTTGAAGTAGCATTGAAGGGATATAGGTTTCGTCTTTATCAATTTCACTATTGATAATGATATGGTAATTAAATTTATCGCCAAAACGGTATTTTTCTAAACTCAAGTAAAGGTTAAGGTATTCTATTTCTTCTTCTAAGTTGATATAACTTTTGGTACATACTTCAAGATTTTTACGGATAAGTTTGGCAAATCCGGTTAAAACCTTATTGGCCGAGGAAGTGTTCTTTGTATTGATGTAATGCTGTATAGAATTCATCACATTGAACACAAAATGTGGGTTCATCATGGCCTGTAAAGCTTTTTGCTCGAGCATCAGCACTTTGTTTCTCAATAGGAGTTGCTCTTGTTCTTTGTTTTTCTTGCGTTTGGTAATGTCTGAAGCAATAAGGTAAAGTAAACAGGCTGCCAATGCTATTGTGATACCTATAAACCACCAAGTTTGGTAAAAATATTTTCTTAAAGTAAAGTTAAAAGTAGAGGCTTTGCTCCATTCACTATCCTGACTTTTGGCGCAAACTTCAAAAACATAAGACCCGGGTTCTAGAGAGGTTAGATCTAACCTTCTGCTTTTAGTCTCAATCCATGTAGCATTGGCTTTTAAGCGGTATCTATAGATAATGTTACGGTTTTTGAAATCTATGGCGCTGTAATTGATCGTTATGTTCTGTTCATCGGGCTGTAAAATATAATTAGCTACACCTAAATCTAGATCTTGATGGTTTTTGCTTACAGAAGAAATATATACCTGCGGAGCAGGGTTGTTTTTGATACTTTGTTTATGCGCAAAATACAGGAGGCCATTTTTTGTGGCAAAATAAGCAGTATCCGTGTCTATATATAAATCGTTCAGGTCGTCAGAGAGCACTTCATTTAGATAATCAAATGAAGTGATGCTAGGTACATTGTTGTGTAATGTAATACGATTTATCCCTGTATTGCTGATAGCCCAAACCGCATTGTTCTTTACAAACAGGTGGTTTATGATATTGTTGCTTAAACCATTAACCGTAGTGATTTGGTTAAGGATTTTATTGTTTTTGTAATAAAGGATCCCATAACCATCGGTAGCCAGTACCAGTGTTTGATCAGGTAATTGCTGTATGTCATTGATCCGTTTTTTTAAAAGCGGATGATTTTGGTAATGCGTATAAACAGATTTGTTCCTAATTTCATTTAAACCATTGATGTTAGAGAACCAAAGATTGTTATTATGGTCGTAAAAAACCCTATAAGCCCTACCTTTAAGGCTTTTTTGCAGATCAGATCTTTGCGTAGAAAAGGTAAGGTTGTCGCCTAAGGTAAATACACCCGATGAGAGTGCAACGCTTAAATTGTTAAACTTGTTAAACGTAAAATTCTTGACCGCAAAAAAGAGATTTTCCCTTTCTTTTAAGTAACTGGTGCTTTTTGAGATAGGGTAATTAACGTCTATACTTCCTAAGCCGTAATCAGAAGCAAAATACATTTTATTGCTCTGCGCATCTAAATCTAGTTGTTTTATAACATTGAATTTCTCTTTATCTGGTAAGCTAAGGGTGGTAATTTTTTTATTGTTAAGGTCTAAGATATTGATCTGTGCGTTTCCGGTGCCCAACCATAATCTGTTGCGGTTATCTTTATAGATGCTTTTTAGGTTATTTTCTGTTAAGCCATATTCTTTATCGAGTATAAATAACTGCTCATTTTTGTTCGGCATTTTATAAATACCATTTTTGGTAATGAACCATACATTTCCTGTTCTGTCTTTAATAACTTGATTAATGTCTTCGTTGCCTAAAAAATGGTCTGCACGTCCTTGTTGATTTACCCTGTATGCACCATGGTTATTGCTCAACCAAAGTTCGTTGCCATCATAAAAGATATAACCCAATTTGCTTTCAATCAGCTCTTTTGGGATAGTAAAAAGGAGATTGTTATTGGGACCTTCTTTAAGATTTAAGCCTGTGTTATCTACCAAAAAAGTATGGTGATCATGGTATTGTACCGTTTTATAAGATTGCGGAAAAACATGATCGCCCACCAATAGAAAATTACCTTTGGTATATAAAAACGTAGAATTTTCATTGTAAGCCCAAATGTTGCCATTCTTGTCTTCATATATGAAAGCGTTCTGAAACTTATTGTACTGAGATAAGGCACTTAATCTCGATAGCGATTTACCATCCCACAAACCAATTAAGTTGGTGTTTGTGCCAAACCAGATAAGTCCTTTGCTATCTTCAAAAAAAGAAACAATAACTGTATTGAAATTCAGTTCTTTAAGTTGTGGATTGTTATCTTGGTTATAAACTTTACCGTTATAAAAATAGCTGAGCTGACCATTTAGCGACAGAAACCAGATACGGCCTTTGCTGTCTTCTCTTAATTGTAAGATTTGGTTATCTGGAAGCCCGTTGTTGACCGTAAAATTTTCGAAAACCGTTCCATCGAAACGGCTCACACCGGCATCGGTAGCTATCCATAAATAGCCTTTTTTATCTTGCAGGGCAAAGAAACAGTTGTTGCTGGGTAAACCTTGCTTAGTGGTATAGTGAGGCAAATAAATTTTCTGCGCTTTTAGCATGCTCAAAGGCATAACCGCTAAAAGCAACCAGAATAAGTAATATAGAAGCTTTTTATTTGTCACTATTCTTAATGGTGTATGATTTTATCTTCTCATAAAAATCGCTTGCTCTTCGTCTAGAAACAGCTATGGTTTCTCCATTTTGCAAAGCTACGGTCAGGCCATTTTTGTTGTAATACTCTTTAACGTGGGCAAGGTTAACGATACTCGACTTATGGATACGTAGAAACCTGTTTTCGGGCAATATTTCTTCAAAGTCTTTTAAAACCTTTGAAACGGTTATCTTTTCTTTATTTACAAGGTTAAAAACAGAATAATTGCTGTCGGCCTCTATATGTAAAATCTCATCTAATTCTACTACACGGTAGCCTTGGCTGGCCGGAAGCGTAATCTTATTGATATTTTGTTGATTGTTCAAATCGTGTTCTAAGTTCTTTAAACTTTCAGTACGACTTTGTTTGTCTAGTTGATTTAATTTATGGTGCTTAGAAGCCTTGCTTACGGCATCTTTAAGATCATCTATATCTATGGGTTTAAGTAAATAATCTATGGCATTGGCCTTAATGGCCTTTAAAGCATACTGATCATAAGCAGTAGTAAAGATAACTGTAGCATTGCTCTGTTGTACATCGGGTATCAGTTCAAAACCGTTTTCTCCGGGCATGGCTATATCTAAAAAGATAAGATCAACGGCATGGGTTGCCAGTAAGGTACGTGCTTCTTTTACAGATTTTGCAATTCCTGAGATATGGATGTTGGGACAATTCTCCTGCAACAAAAAATACAGGGATGAACGGGCAAACTCTTCGTCATCTACTATTATCGCGTTTAAGATATCTTCCATAATGTTTTAGCAGTTACTAAAATAGCAAGATATTCTTAAATAAAGCACCTTAGTAGGTAATAACCTGTTCTTCCATGTGTTCAGGCAGATCACGATAGTTGTATTTCTGTCCACGTAGCTGAGGTTCAAATCCTGCTTCTCTTATAGCGGTTTGTATGCCTTTAGCTGTAAAACGATGTGGAGCTCCTGCTGCAGATACTACATTTTCTTCGATCATGATTGAGCCAAAATCATTTGCGCCGGCATGTAAGCAAAGTTGTGCAACGGTTTTACCTACGGTTAACCAACTGGCCTGTATATTTTTAACATTAGGGAGCATGATTCTGCTCAACGCAATCATTCTTACATACTCATCTCCCGTAACATTGTTGCTGATGCCGCGTAGGCGTTTAAGCAATGTGCCATCATCTTGAAATGGCCAAGGAATAAATGCAAGGAAACCATTTGCATTTTCAGGTTTTTCGCTTTGTACTTCACGTATCCATACCAAATGCTCAAAACGTTCTTCAATGGTTTCTATATGCCCAAACATCATGGTGGCAGAAGTGGTAATATCTAATTGATGGGCAGCACGCATCACATCAAGCCATTCTTGACCGCCGCATTTGCCTTTAGAGATCAAACGACGAACACGGTCGTTCAATATCTCCGCACCCGCACCCGGTAAACTATCTAAACCCGATTCTTGTAACGCTCTGAGTACTTTTGTATGAGAAATGCCCTCTAATTTGGCAATATGTGCAATTTCAGGGGGACCTAAAGCATGTAATTTTAAGTCGGGATAAAGTTCCTTAAGTTGTTTAAATAATGTGGCGTAAAATTCTAAACCTAAATCTGGGTGATGACCACCTTGCAACAATAATTGGTCTCCGCCATATTTAAAGGTTTCTTCTATTTTTACCTTATAAGTTTCAATATCAGTAATATAACTTTCTTCATGCCCTGGTCTGCGAAAAAAGTTACAGAATTTGCAGTTGGCAATACAAACGTTGGTGGTATTTACGTTCCTGTCGATCTGCCAAGTAACCTTGCCGCTTGGTACTTGTATTTTCCTGAGCTCATTAGCTACAAAAGCTAGTTCGGCAGTAGAGGCATTATGGTATAAGAAAACCCCTTCTTCCTTTGTCAAGAAATCGAAATTTAATGCTCTGGTCAGTAAATCGCTTGTATTCATGAGAACAAAGATAAAGAAAAAGCACAGAACGTTTAAGGGTATTCACGTTAGCTAGGTGTAATTTTAACACATGGGGATAAAACCCAGTTGTTTCTGTAACCTTATTTTAAAGCTAAACGACTATCTTTACCCATCTAAAAATTAATATGATAAATTTCAATCGATTTACACTGGCCAATGGACTAAGCGTACTGGTGCATGAAGATGATACCACACCTATGGCTGTCTTAAATATTTTATATGATGTAGGTGCAAGAGATGAAGAAGAAGGACGGACTGGTTTTGCGCATTTATTTGAACACCTGATGTTTGGTGGTTCTGTTAATATACCAAGTTATGATGAACCTTTGCAAAGAGTAGGAGGAGAGAACAATGCTTTTACCAGTAATGATATTACCAATTATTACATCACTTTACCTGCAGTAAATATAGAAACTGCTTTTTGGCTGGAAAGTGATCGTATGTTAAGCCTTGCTTTTTCTGAGAAAAGTTTAGAAACACAGCGTAATGTGGTTTGCGAAGAGTTTAAACAACGTTACTTAAATCAGCCTTATGGCGATGTATGGTTAAAATTAAGGCCTTTGGCTTACCATAAGCATCCCTACAGATGGGCTACTATTGGGCAAGACCTTGCGCAGATTGAAAATGCAAAAATGGAAGATGTAAAAGCCTTCTTTAAAAAGCATTACAATCCGCAAAATGCAATAATGGTTGTGGGCGGCAATGTAAAAACAGAAGAGGTTAAGCAACTGGCCGAAAAATGGTTTGGTAATATACCTGCGGGAGAGAAATACCATAGAAATTTACCAAAAGAACCCGTACAGACCGAAACGAGAAAACTAACCGTTGAGGCAAATGTACCTTTAAACGCAATCTATATTGCTTTTAAAATGCCTGCACGTTTAGACAAATCTTATCAGATATATGATTTGATGTCTGATGTTTTATCTCAGGGGCAATCATCACGTTTGTTTAACAGTTTGCTTAAAGAGCAAAAGCTTTTTAGCGATATCAATGCTTATATCACTGCCAGCATAGATCAGGGCTTGTTTGTGGTTGAAGGAAAATTGGTTGAGGGCGTTAAAATGGAAGAAGCTGAGGCAGCAATATGGAGAGAACTTGAAAAACTGACCAATGAACAGGTAACGGAAAATGAATTGACCAAGGTTAAGAATAAGTCTGAATCAATTATGGTATTCTCTGAGATGAATTTATTAGACAAAGCCATGAATTTGGCTTACTATGAATTGCTGGGAGATGCTGCTAACCTCAATACAGAAATTGATAAGTACTTAAAGATTACAGCAGCGCAGATACAAGAGGCCGCCCGCGAAACTTTTAGAAAAGAACAGTCGTCAACATTATATTATTTGTCAAATGCTTAACAGAACACAGGCACCTGCATTTAAGCAGGTTAGCGATATTAAATTTATACCTCCAGTAAAACGGCAATTAGCAAATGGTATTGATGTTTTTACCTTAAATATTGGCGAACAGGAGTTGGTGCGCATTGAATTTATATTTGAGAACGTAAACTGGGATGCAAGCAAACCTTTATTGGCTATGGCCGTAAACGGTTTGATCAATTCGGGTACAGCTAATTTGACTGCTAAGGAAATTGCAGATAAAATAGACTATTATGGTGCTTTTCTGCAAACTGATTTCTCATCAGATTATACCAATGTAACTTTATTTTCTCTTACTAAGCATCTTGCTTCTGTTTTACCTGTTGTTTATGATATTTTAAACAACAATATCTTTCCACAGGAGGAATTGGATATTTACAAACAGAACCAAAAACAACGTTTACAGGTTAACCTGCAAAAAAATGATTTTGTAGGTCGTAAAACCTTTGCTCATGCAGTTTTTGGCAATACACCTTATGGCGTAAATACCGAGCCGACTCATTATGATGAGTTAAAAAGAGAAGATTTATTGGCTCATTACCAAAGTGCCTACCAACCTAAAAACTGCGTAATTATTGTTGCAGGGAAATTCTTAGATAAAGATTTTGAGGTGCTCAACAATGTTTTTGGGGCTTCTTGGAAGAACGAAAAATCTTTTGAAAAAAACCGATTATCGTTCGTAACACAAGAGGGTAGAGAGATTTATATTGAAAAACCCGAAGCTTTGCAATCGGCTATAAGAATGGGAAATTTAGCCATAGACAGGAAACATCCTGATTTTGCTGCATTACAGGTTCTTAATTGTGTGTTGGGTGGTTATTTTGGCTCGAGGTTGATGGCTAATATCAGAGAAGATAAAGGCTATACTTATGGTATTGGCTCTGCAGTAGCTTCATTGAAACAAGCCGGATATTTCTTTATTGCTACCGAAGTTGGCGCTGATGTGTGTGCCGATGCACTTAAAGAGATCGAAAAAGAGATTACATTGCTGAAAACAGAACCGGTTAGTGAAGAAGAATTAGATTTGGTTAGAAACTATATGTTGGGTTCAATGCTGGGTAGTTTAGAAAATGCTTTCTCGCATGCCGATAAATTTAAGAATATCTATTTCTCGGGCATGGATTATGCTTATTACAACAG
>DDEP01000025.1:0-4695 GCA_002336465.1 Pedobacter sp. UBA1951 | reverse complement strand
AATGATAAAGGTTGTTGTAGGTAAGAAATAACTAAAATCTAGCGAAGATCAGTTTAGAAAAGGAAAAAGCCACCTTCCGTTATGAAAGGTGGCTTTTTTTAATATATATTATCTTGACAAAGCCTTTAGCTTCTGAAGAAGATCCTTTAGATGCTCTTGTATGATTAATATTTTACTTTCACAACGAGAGCGCCCGAAAAGTCCTGCCATCATCCTGAATTTTTCATTAAGTATTTATATTCTCAATGGTATTCAAGAGGGCTAACGCCGTCTAGTTCAGGGTCTCTTTGTAGGATTCTACAAGGATGCTTTAGATTCTGAAACAAGTTCAGAATGACGAACCTTAAGACTTTTCGGACAATCACAATTCAAACTTCTATTTAAAATCTAAAGTTTAACCACTTTCTGTACGGCTGGTTTTCCATAGCCGGTAAGATGCAACAGATAGGTTCCACTTGGCAAATCGGACAGCTCCATGTTGGCACTGCCATCGGTTTTACCAATGTTCAATCGTTTTAACACTTTTCCACTAATATTTGTCAATGTTGCTTTATTATATTGCCCTGTCCCAAAAACCACTGTTATTTTGTTAGTGGTAGGGTTAGGGAATAGTCGGATGTCTGATGATGAAAGACCGAAGTTTACCGTTCTAACACCTAATTCAGTTGCTTTACCATCATTATCTATTTGCACCAGTTTGTAATAGTTGTTGCCGTTTAGAGGATTTTTGTCTGTGAAAGAATAGGCTTGAGACGTGAGATTTGAGATATGAGAAGCTGGCACCTCGCCTATTTTTACAAAACCTTCAACGGATACTGAGCCTGTAAAGGTACCGCCTTCTAACCTTTCAGCGCCCCTGTAAATCTCAAAACCTTTATTGTTAACTTCATTAGTGGTTTTCCATTGCAACAGGGCGTGGTTACCATTGGCTTTAGCGGTAAAAGTGATGAGCGTTACAGGCAATACATAGCCGCAATTTTCGTTATAGCTCGCTGTGGCATCTTTATACCAACCGCCATTCGTATTTGCATTGGTAGCGTTATCTACCTGTATGCAGGTAAGGTTGGGGTTGTTGGTTGCATCCATATCAGAAAGCATGTTGTTGTTTCCGTTTTTCAGGTTAAGGCTTGTCAATTGGTTATCAGAAACATATAACCCTTCCAATAGAATGTTTTTACTTACATCCAAAGTGGTAAGCTGGTTTGCCCATACAGAAAGTTCTGTCAAAGCGGTATTCTTACTTATATCTAAAGTGGTAAGCTGGTTGCGATCTGCACTAAGAGATTTCAAAGCGGTATTTTTACTTACATCCAAAGCGGTAAGCTTGTTCCTGTAACACCATAAATTTTTCAAAGCGGTGTTTTTGCTTACATCCAAAGTGGTAAGCTGGTTGTCGAAACACCATAAAGTTGTCAAAGCGGTATTTTTACTTACATCCAAAGTGGTAAGCTGGTTGTCTGAACAATATAATTCCGTAATATTAGTAAAGGCTTCTATCCCAGTAAGGTCGGCAATGCCTTTGCTGGGACAATTTATAAATCCTGTAAAAGTTTCTGCTTCGCTCACCTGTATTTCGCCGTCGCCGTCTGCATCAGCATACATTACAGTCAATAAATACGCTTTAAAGTTGGCATCGGGAATGTTAACAATAGGGCCAGTTGACGGGTCTGTACAATAACTTGCCGTTACATCTTTGCCCCAAGAGTTTTGTGCATTTGCATAGGGAACATTATCTACCCGTATGCAGGTAAGGTTGGGGTTATCTATTGCATTAACCAAAAGAATTCTGTTGTTTCCGTTCTTTATATTGAGCGATGTTAACTGGTTATGGACACAATTCAACTGTGTTAAAGCGGTATTTTTGCTTACATCCAAAGCGGTAAGCTGGTTGTTGAAACACCATAAAGTTATCAAAGCTGTGTTTTTGCTTACATCCAAAGTGGTAAGCTGGTTTCTCATTGCTAAAAGAAATTGCAAAGCGGTATTTTTGCTTACATCCAAAGTCGTAAATTGGTTATCAGAAACATTTAACTCTTCCAATAGAATATTTTTACTTACATCCAAAGTCGTAAATTGGTTACCAGGAACATGTAACCCTTCCAATAGAATATTTTTACTTAGATCCAAAGCGGTAAGCTGATTGCCCCCTGCAGAAAGAGATTTCAAAGCGGTATTCTTGCTTATATCCAAAGTCGTAAATTGGTTATCAGAAATATCTAACCCTTCCAATAGAATATTTTTACTTACATCCAAAGTAGTAAGTTGGTTTGCCCATACATAAAGTTCTATCAAAGTGGTATTTTTACTTACATCCAAAGCGGTAAGCTGGTTGTCGAAACACCATAAAGTTGTCAAAGCGGTATTTTTACTTACATCCAAAGTGGTAAGCTGGTTGTCTGAACAATATAATTCCGTAATTTTTGTAAACGCCTCTATTCCCGTTAGGTTGGTGATGTTTTTACCGCTGCAATCTATCGTTCCGGTAAATGCTTCGGCTTCGCTTACCTGTATCTCGGTATCGCTGTTGGTGTTGATAGCAGAGTTTCCTACCAGATACGCTTTAAAGTTGGCATCGGGAATGGTTACGTTTTGGGCTTTTGTAAAAAAGCAAACCAACAAAAGCGAAATGCTTAAAAGTAGTTTTCTGTTCATTAGTTGTAATAATTTTTCTTGTGGGCAAAATTATCCACAAATGCGAAAAAACCCGAAAAACAGGGGTGGACAAATGGTGGACAAATGATTTTACAAACAAGTGCAAATGATTATCAGTCTATTGATTTAATTTCAATGCTATATTTGTAAATCTGACACGGGAACTTGAATATTTTTGATAATTTGCATTTAGAATAACATCTATAAATGACGAACTATTTTTATACGCTTTTACTGTTGCTGCATTGCCATATTTGCTTTTCGCAATCTGTCGTCATCAATAACTCGGTGGTAGAAAAAGAAAAAATAGAAAACGTTTTGCTGCAAAACCGAAATTTTGGAAAAGATACCGTGGCCTTAAAAAAATTCCTCAGCCCGCTGCTCCAATCTAATGACGAAAATCTGCACATTGTATATTACAACCTGCTCGCAGATGGCTTTGCAAATGCTCATGAAAATTTCAATAATAAGAGTGACTATTATTACAAGCTGTCTCTGGAAAAGGCAAAATCCAAAAAAAACAAAGGTTTGGAAGTTTGGGCTTTAACCAATTATGCATTTTATCTTTACGATTATAAAAAAACATCGGATGCCCTAAAAGTTTATATGGATGCCGATAATATTATCAACGCCATTAATCCAGCAACGATTATCTTTCCAAGCGATTGCTTCAAAAAAATCGGCTACTTTATGGGCACCATCGGCGATACGAAAGATGCCATCGACTATTTGAAAAAGGCCGAAACTTATGCAAGGCCCAATTCGCAAGAAATTGCCGCCATTAAAGATAATACAGGACTTTACTACATTGAACTGAACGATTTTGCGAATGCAGAAAAATATTTGTTGGAAGCCAAAAAAATTGCACTTTCTGTAAAAGATGATATCCGATATGCAAAGATTTTGGGAAATTTGGCGCTACTTGCACAAAAGCAAGGCAATTATACGCAAGCCGAAAGGCTGATAAAGGAAGATTTGCTGATTTCCGAAAAATACAAAAGCGATAGAAATACAATGTATGCACTGATACTGCTCAGCAAAATCTATATCAATCAAAATAAAATTGCCGAAGCCAAAACAACGCTGCAAAAAGCAGCACAGTATGCGTTGTCTAAATCTTATTATAAAAAAGCGGAGTATGAAATAACGCAACTGAACCTTTATATTGCGGTGAAAGAAAACAACATATCGCAAGAACTAAAATCGAGAAGAAGACTGAGCGAGCTTGAAAATGCTCTTGATACAAGCGACAGCGACCAAAATCTCCAAAAAAGCAATATGCTTGCACAAAAAGACCGTTATGCAAGCAAACTTAGCATTGCCAATATTCTGTTTGAAAAAGAACAGCTAAAAAACAAAGCCATTGTAACAATTGCAGTTTTGTTGGCAATATTGATAGTTTTTCTGTTCATTTTTAACCAAAAACAGAAAAAAAACAGAAAAACAATATACGAGAAAATCGTTCTGCAACTTCAGCTGGAAAAATTGAGATCGGAGCAGAAGCTGAATGATGCCCACAATACACTAGCATCGTACCTTGTTTATCTCACTGAAAAAAATAATCAGATAGAGCAGCTGAACAAAGAAATTGTTAGAATAAAAAAATCGCCATCGCTATCTTTTGAAAAGGAAGAGCAACAGTTGCAAAAACTTTTGGACTCGCACCTGATGACCGATGAAAACTGGGTAAAATTTAAAATGGCGTTCCAAAATGAATATCCCGACTTTTATAAAACCATAATAGTAGCATTTCCCGACCTCACCGAATCAAATCTACGGATGATTACCTTAATGAAACTTAATTTATCTAATCAGGAAATTTCGACACTGTTGGGCATAACCATAGATGCGGTAAAAAAATCAAAACAACGGCTACGGAAAAAATTCGGGGAAACTTTCGAAAAAGCTTATCATTTTACTACTTTTTCGGTATTGGACAAACCCATTTCCGTTTAGAAAATGCTTTCTTGCATGCCGATAAATCTAAAAATATCTATTTCTCGGGCATGGATTACAACTATTACAACAGATATATCGATACGG
>DDEP01000251.1 GCA_002336465.1 Pedobacter sp. UBA1951 | reverse complement strand
AATGGTAAAATGATTTTTCTGCAAGGAAGCCCAATCTTAAGTATTAAGAATGGTATCAAGACTGGTCGTTTATCAGGTATTGTTGCACATTTGGTGCCTGCTTATCTTCAAAAAAACCGTTTGCCAAGCTATAAAACCAATTGTATAGAAGATTGGGAACAAAAAGTAGATGCGATCGTAGAAGAAACCATCAACCAAGATATGACGTTGATTTCGGGCATACCGCCTTGGGTGCAAATGTATTTTGACAGATTGAGTCAGCAATCTTCGGGGAAAAAGATCAAAGATATCTTTAAGAATTTTAGCTTGTTTGTTTATGGTGGGGTTAATTATGAACCCTACAGAGCAAAAATAGAAGCCAGCATCGGTAAAAAAATAGATTCTATAGAAACTTATCCTGCATCTGAAGGATTTATTGCGTATCAAGATAGTCAGCAATCTCAAGGTTTATTGTTATTAGCCAACTCAGGTATGTTTTACGAGTTTATACCTGCTGATGAATATTACAATAAAAACCCAACCCGATTGAGTCTTGGAGAGGTAGAATTAGATAAGAATTATGCTTTGATCCTTAATACAAATGCAGGTTTGTGGGGATATAGCATAGGAGATACGGTTAAGTTTGTTTCTTTAAATCCTTATAAGATTGTTGTAACTGGACGTATCAAACATTTCATTTCGGCTTTTGGTGAACATGTAATAGGTGAAGAAGTAGAACAGGCCTTGTTGTCGGTAGCAAATGATGAAAATGTAGAGATTACAGAGTTTACAGTGGCTCCTCAAGTAAATCCAACAGAAGGGGGGCTTCCTTATCACGAGTGGTTTATAGAATTTGCTAAAGAACCTGCAGATTTAAAAGCCTTTTCCCAAAAAGTAGATAAAGCTTTGCAGCAAAAGAATATCTATTATTTTGATTTGATAGAAGGCAACGTGCTACAGCCTTTAATGATTAGGTCTTTAGAAAAAGATTCTTTCGTAAATTATATGAGGTCGCAAGGTAAACTTGGAGGACAGAATAAAGTGCCGCGCTTAAGCAACGACAGAAAGATAGCAGAAGAGTTAACTCAGTATATTATATAACTAAATTGTTTTATTGTTCCATTGTTATGGATAAAAACTACCTGCAACTGAACCAGATTAAAGCTTATACTAATGCATTTCATTTAAGTAATTTTATTTGGAATCTGGTTTCTTCAGGGGACAATTTTTCTAAATATTCAATCGGACAACAATTTGTAAATGCAGTAGATTCTACTTCAGCTAATGTTGCAGAAGGATTTGGACGTTATCATAAAAAGGATAAGATTAAATTTTATTACTACAGTCTTGGCTCAATAAAAGAATGTTTAGACTGGAATGAAAAAGCCAAAGTTAGAAAACTGATAAATGAAGATGATTGTATTAAAATTTTTGATACTTTGAGTGCTTTGCCAAAGGAAGTATATTCATTAATTAAGTTTATAAACGAAAAGCTGAAAGTTTAGTTGAGCAATAAAACAATTCAACCATAAGACAATTAATATAACAATCATATCAATTTGAAAAATATTTCAATATTAGGTTCAACAGGTTCAATAGGTACACAAACTTTAGATGTGGTTCGGGAAAATCCGGGCTTATATAAAGTAAATGCCCTAACTGCACAGAATAATGCAGAGCTGTTGATACAACAAGCTTTGGAGTTTAGTCCCGATTTAGTAGTTATAGGTAATGAGGAACATTATACCAAAGTCAAAGCGGCGTTACAGGGTATAAAAGTTTTATGTGGAGAGGAGGCTTTGATAGAAGCTGTAACTCTGCCAGAAACCGAGTTTGTAATTACGGCTATTGTCGGTTCTGTGGGGCTTAAACCTACCATTGCTGCAATTAAAGCTAAAAAAGATATTGGTTTGGCCAATAAAGAAACCTTAGTAGTGGCAGGTGAGTTGGTCATGGAACTGGCCAAACAGCATGATGTGGCCATTATTCCGGTAGATTCGGAGCATTCAGCTATTTTTCAATGCTTAGTAGGAGAAAAGAACAATCCTGTTGAAAAAATTATGCTTACGGCATCTGGAGGGCCATTTAGAGGTAAAGATAGGGCATCTTTGAGTTCGGTTACTAAAAAAGAGGCGCTCAAGCATCCTAACTGGGTAATGGGAGCAAAAATTACTATAGATTCGGCTTCTTTAATGAATAAAGGGCTTGAGGTTATAGAGGCTAAATGGCTTTTTAACTTACAACCTGAACAGATAGAGGTGGTTATACATCCGCAATCTGTTATCCATTCAATGGTGCAGTTTAATGATGGGTCTATAAAAGCACAGATGGGAGTTCCTGATATGAAACTACCAATTCATTATGCGCTGGCTTACCCTCAGAGAATAAGTAACAATTTTAAACGTTTTGATTTTCTGAACTATCCCGAATTAACATTTAGTCATGCAGATACAAAAACTTTTCGTAACCTTGAGCTGGCTTACAATGCGATGAAAAAAGGAGGTAATATGCCTTGTATCATCAATGCAGCAAATGAAATAGTGGTAGATGCCTTTTTAAAAGACAAAATCGGGTTTTTAGAAATGAGCGACGTAATTGAGGAGGCAATGGCGAGTATTCCTTTTATTGCGCACCCTACGTTGGATGATTATTTAAAAACCGATGAGCAGACACGTATATTTGCGGCTGAAGTAGTAACAAAACATTTATTAACTAATCTAAAATAGAAAAATATATAATTACAATATGGATGGATTGATCATGGCGGGCCAGCTTTTGCTGGGATTATCGATACTGGTTATTTTACACGAATTAGGACATTTTTTAGCAGCAAGAGCTTTTGGAATCAAAGTAGAAAAATTTTATCTGTTTTTTGATGCTTGGGGAGTAAAGCTGGTAAGTTTTAAAGTAGGTGAAACAGAATATGGCATAGGATGGCTTCCTTTGGGGGGATATGTTAAGATATCGGGTATGATAGATGAATCTATGGATACCGAACAAATGCAACAACCAGCACAACCTTGGGAGTTTAGGGCAAAACCGGCTTGGCAGCGCTTAATTGTAATGTTGGGCGGTATTATTGTAAATGTGATTGTAGGTATATTCATTTTTTGGATGGTTACCTTCAAATACGGTGAAGATTATATTCCTAACGATCAGTTGGTAAACGGCGTTTATCCGGGTATTATAGGTCGTGAGATAGGGTTAAAGGATGGCGATAGGATTTTAGCTATTAATGGTCAGAAAGTAATCAAGTTTGATGAGCTTTTAAGTTCTAAAGTTTTACTTGGAGGTTCTAAACTTACTATATCTAGAGGAGGAAGAGCAATTGACCTTACCATTCCTGAAAGTGTTCTAAACAGTATCAGCAAGTACGGTATTGAAGAATTTGTGATGCCTAAAATGGTAGCTGCAAAAATTAAAAAAGTAAATGGACCTGAAGATGTTAAAGTTAAAAAAGGACTTTTTGCAAAATTAAGAGGTCTTTTTATAAAAGAAGAACCTGTAAAAGTGGCTACTCCGGCGTTTGATGCAGGTTTTAAAGAAGGAGATAGTCTTTTAACGGTTAATGGAAAAGCGGTTAGATATTTAACCGATTTTACGACCGAAGTTGAAAAATCTGCAGGTAAACCTGTTGAAGTAAATGTCTTAAGAGGTGGAAAAGAATTTACCCTAACACCAAAAGTAGCAAATGATGGTACCATTGGAATAGTTATGGGCCGTTTAGCCTTACCAAGCAAACACATTACCTATGGCTTTGGCGAATCGTTCTCTATAGGGATGCATAAAGGTATAACCACCATAACAGACAATGCCAAAGGCATCTGGAAAATGATTACAGGTAAAGTAAGTGCCCGTAATATAAGTAGTCCAATTGGTATTGCACAGGTATATGGTTCTGAATTTGATTGGGAAAAATTCTGGCGTTTAACAGGTCTAATTTCTATGGCGCTGGCTTTTATGAACTTATTACCTATACCAGCTCTTGATGGGGGACACGTTGTGTTTTTATTGATTGAAATGATTAAAGGAAAACCGCTAAGCGATAAATTTATGGAGAAAGCACAGATTGTTGGTTTTGTGATTTTGCTTTGCTTAATGGTATTTGCCTTCGGAAACGATATTTTAAAATTATTCGGAAAATAGGATAATCTTAAATTTAGGCCAGATATTTGGGTTGAAGTTTCATTAGCTTATGATCTGAATATCTGGTCTTCTTATTTAAACTTGTTATGATGGATTATTTTGAATTTTACGGACTACCCTTAAGTTTTTTTCCTGATCAGGCTGTGGTTAAACAACAGTTTTATGCATTGAGCAAAAAATACCATCCTGATTTTTATATCAATAAAAGCGAAGTTGAACAAGAACAAGCATTAGAATTATCTACGCTTAATAACAAAGCTTTTCAGGTACTGAAAGACCCTAAAAAGACTTTGAAATATATTCTTGAACTTAAAAATCTTATTGCAGAAGGAGATAATTACACTTTGCCACAAACCTTTTTGATGGAGATGATGGACTTGAACGAAGCCATTATGGAGTTGCAGTTTGATGCCGATTC
>DDEP01000233.1 GCA_002336465.1 Pedobacter sp. UBA1951 | reverse complement strand
TTAACAGTATCATAACGTTTAATAGGGTGTTCAAAAAAATCACAGGAATGGTGCCCAAAGAATACATCACCTTATATAAGGTAAGGCCGTCTTCTTTCCCTTTACGGAAAGTTATGGATTAGAACCTGTCATTTAAAATCTTTGGATAATTTTTGAATGAAAAGGTCGTAAACGCAGATTAAACGCTTTTACGGCCTTTTTTTGGTCTTCTACAAGAGGATAATTTTTGATTATCAAGTGATAATTATACCACATCGGTTTTTGGTTTACCTCTTATACATTTGTTTCAAGCAGACACTTTAGATGCACATTAAGTGATAAGCTAACCTAACCAACTAAAACAAAATCAATAATTATGAAAAAAATCTTACTTGTTTTTTTTGTGCTGTTTTCTGCTTGCTATCAAGCACTGGCGCAGGATAAGAAAATTAGTGGAACCGTAATCGGTAAGTCCGATAAGCTTCCAATTCCAGGGGTTTCGGTCGTGGTAGAAGGAACCAAAATCGGAACGGTAACCGACCCAAAAGGTGCGTTTTCATTAGCTGTACCACCGGGATCTACCTTAGTAGTTTCTTTTATCGGTTATATTACCGAAAAAGTACCGGTTACCAGTAGCTCAACCTATAAGATAGAAATAGGAGAGAACGTACAACAACTTGCAGATGTGGTGATCACTTCATTTGGTATCCAAAGAGATAAAAAGACTTTGGGTTACGGAGTGGGAACTGTATCGGCAGAAAAACTAACAGATGCGCCAACGCCTGATGTTTCTAACGCCTTAGCCGGAAAAGTAGCCGGTGTACAGGTTTCAGGTTCGGGAGGTGCGTTTAACAGTTCTAACATTACCATTCGTGGTTTTTCGTCTTTTACAAGAAGTAACCAGCCATTGTATGTTATTGACGGGGTTCCGATTGATAACAGCGGAGGTGGTAACAGCGTGAACCAAGGCGCGTCAACTTCTAACAGGGTATCTGATATAAACCCAGAAGATATCGAGAACATCAGTGTACTTAAAGGTGCTGCAGCTACTGTGCTTTATGGCTCTAGAGCTGCTTCTGGTGTAATTTTGATCACTACCAAAAAAGGTAAAGGTGGATCAAAAGCTCAAGTATCCCTAACTTCAAGTATCAATATCGGAAGCATGAACATATTTCCTGAGTACCAAAATGAATATGGACAAGGTACAAATGGTATTTATGGCGATGCAACCAATCCAAATAGATGGGTAGCTCGTTCTACTTCATGGGGGCCAAAAATTACTGGTCAACCTGTAGAAAATATTTTAGGTCAAACCGTGCCTTTACAGGCTTATCCAGATAACGTAAGAGACATTCTTCAAAATTCAACAGGATTAGACAATACCATCAGCTTCTCAGGAGCTAATGAGAAATTCAATTACCGTATTTCATATGCCAACAGTACTACTGATGCCTTGGTACCGGGTAATAAAATGAACAGAAACAATTTCTCAGTAAATGCTGGCGCAAATATTACCAGCAAATTTAAATTGAGTACTTCGTTTTCTTATATCAACAGCATGTCTGACAGAACACAGGCAGGTAACCAAGGTGCCAACCCATTATGGAGAGGTATCTATGCCCCTCGTAGTTATGATGTAACTGGTTTGCCAGTAACTACTGCTGCAGGAGATCAGATTTGGTACTCATCATCAGAAGAAAACCCTTATTGGTCTATTGAGCACATAACCCGTGCAGAAGAGTTGAACCGTTTCTTTGGAAACATTAACCTTAAATATGACATTACCAGCTGGTTACAAGCCGATTTGAAAATTGGTGCCGATGTGTTTTCTATGATGAACGCAGGTTTTGATGACAAAGGTGTGCGTAGTAATGCAAACACAGGCTCTGCCGGAAAAGGCGGTTTGGTACAATCGAGAAGTATGCGCCGTAACCTGAACAGTTACTTTACCTTAACAGGAAACAAAACCTATGGCGATTTTAACCTTTCTTTTACCTTAGGTAATGAGGTTATTTCTAATTATGGCAATAACTTATCTACAACAGGTCTCGAGATTGTTGTTGCAGGATTTAAAAACTTAGACAATTTTACTTTAATATCTGCCAATAACTCTTACAACAAAAACCGCATGATGGGTGTATTCGGCGATTTATCGGTACAGTATAAATCGTGGTTAAACGTAAACTTAAAAGCAAGAAACGATTTTTCTTCGACCTTGATTCCAAAAAACAGGTCTATATTTTATCCAGCAGTTGCAGTAAGTTTTGTAGCTACAGAAGCATTCCCATCGTTGCGTAGTAACGTGTTAAATTCATTGAAAATAAGAGCAAATGGTGGTGAAGTAGGTAAAGGTGGAAGTCCTTATGAAACAGCTACTTATTATGTTAAAGCAGGTTCTGCAGATGGTTTCAGCTCAACCAGTGTAAGTTTCCCTTATAACGGGTTGGCTGGTTATACCTATTCAAATGGCGCAGGTAACCCTGAGTTGATGCCTGAGTTTACAAGAGAAATTGAATTAGGTACGGATATTTCAATGTTTAACGGCAGATTAGGTTTAGATTTCTCAGTTTATAAAAGAGATTCGAGAGAGCTGATATTTAACGTACCTGTAGCTTATTCTTCGGGCTTTACTTCTACCGTAAAAAATGCAGGTAAACTTTCTACAAAAGGGGTAGAGTTTTTATTGAGCGGTACGCCGATTAAAAACACTAATTTCTCATGGGAGGCTTCATTAAACTTTACTAAATTTAAATCAGTGGTAAAAGAACTGGCACCAGGCGTTGAATTGATTTCGTTAGGTGGTTTCACCTCGCCAAACATTCAGGCCGTAACAGGACAAGAATATGGACTGATTTACTCTAACAGATATCTTAGAGATGCCCAGGGTAGAATGATCATTAAAAGCAATGGTTTGCCACAAGCTACCAATGATGTAAATGCAGTAGGAAATCCAAATCCAAAATTTACAGCAGGGCTAACCAACTCATTTAAATACAAAGCCTTTGGATTATCATTCCTATTAGACTTTAGATACAAAGGCGATCTAATGTCGCGTACCATTGGCGATTTGAGAATAAACGGAGTTGCTAAAGAAACTGCTGAGTTTAACCGCTTTAATGCAGATGGATCGGTTTCAAAACCATACTTGTTTGAAGGCGTATATGCCAATGGCCAACCTAATACTACCTATGTTTCTGCACAGGATTACTGGGGCTTAAGTGGTAAGTATGTTGCTTGGGAAGGCTATGTACTTGATGCTACTTTCTTAAAACTAAGAGAGGTTACCTTTACTTATGACCTTCCGAAAAAATTATTGGAAAAAACAAAATTCATCAGCAGGTTACAACTTTCTGCTTATGGAAGGAACTTGTGGACTTATGCACCAAATTTCCCTCACTTAGATCCTGAACAGAATTTAACAGGTATTTCTAATGCTAGAGGTTTAGAGTTTGGTATTACACCAGTTTCTAAAGTATTTGGAGCAACCTTGAGAGCCTCTTTTTAATTAATTGATTTAAAATTTCAAAACATAAGTTATGAAAATAAATAAAATAATTGCCTGTACAGGAATAGCATTACTGAGCATTTCCTCTCAATCATGCAAAAAGTTTTTTGATGTGAATGAGAGCCCTAATAATATTCAGGAGGCACCAATAGAACAATTATTACCTTCTATTACCGTGGGTGTAGGTTATGTAGGCGTGAGCGATCTTTACCGTTACAGCGGGTTAATGGCGCAGCAGTTTACGGGTAATACCACAAACGTGTCTCAAACTTTTAAAGAATACGAGAGATATAACATTAATAGTTCAGATGTAAACAACCAATGGTCAAACATTTATGCTGGTATTTTGGCTGATATAGATAAGCTGACAGAAAAAGCAAATCAGCAAAATAGCCCGCATTACGCAGGAACTGCTAAATTGATGAAAGCTTATATCTTTCAGTTAATTGTAGATGCATGGGGCGATGTACCCTATACCGAGGCTTCAAAGTTTTTGGATAACCTGAAACCTAAGTTTGATAAAGGAGAAGACATTTACAAAGATTTGGTTCGCTTGATTGATGAGGGTATTGCTGATGTAAATAAAACAACTTCTGTTTTATCGCCAACCAAATACACTACCATTTATGCAAGTACAGATTGGAACGTATCTAAAAAACAATGGACACGCTTTGGCAATACTTTAAAATTGCGCTTGTTTATCCACTACACCGCAAAAGATGCAACCTATGCTTCTACTAAAATCAAGGATTTGATCAACAGTGGTGCAGAGTTTATGCAATCTAATGCTGATAGTTTTATTATGCCGTTTTTAGCAGTTGCAGGCCGTCAAAACCCTAACGCGAGTGTAGAAGGTGGCCAGTTTAAAAATGCATTTTTCCCAAATAAAACCATTGTAGATATGATGAATGCAAAATCAGATCCTCGCAGACCATCTTATTTTGTTCCTTTCCCATACAATTCATCACCTGCAACTTATAAAGGTGGAAATGCTACAGAAGCCTCTTCTGTTGCTTATTCTAGATTAAATAGTTTCCTTAAAGGAACCGCTACCATTAATACCATAAACATGAACTCTGATGGTTCGCTTAAAGATGGAAGCATTACTTGGGGAGGTGATGCACCTGCCAGATTGTTAACCTTTGCAGAATATAATTTCATCCGTGCCGAAGCCGCTTTAATGTTAGGTGCTCCGGGCAGTGCCCAAACCTTTTTTGAAAACGGAATCAGGGCATCTATGCAAGATGCGGGCGTAAGTGCGGGAGATATTACAGCATATATTACTGCAAACGGTACATTAACCGGTAGCGATCAGCAAAAATTAGAACAGATCATCAATGAGAAATATACCGCAAATTTTGGTGTGGTAATGGAGCCATGGTCAGATTGGAGAAGAACAGGCTATCCAACTTTAACTGCACTTCCAATATCGGTAGCCGTTTATGATAAAATTCCACGATCATTGGTTTATCCTCAGTATGAGAAAAACAGTAACCCTAATGTACCTGCCCGTGCAGATATGATGGCAAGAGTATTTTGGGATGTTCGTCCTTAAAATTTAAAAGAGATACATTAATGAAAAAGATTTTCATATTTCTGATTGCGTTCTCTGCTACACATTTTGCATGGTCGCAAAAGAACGATGCTTCCAAAACCGCTAACAATACAGCGGTTTTGGAAAATCAGGCACCCAAAGAGAGTGCGTTAACCAAAACAACCAAATCATCTGTAACCATAAACGGTAAAGTCATTAATTACACGGCTACAACCGGTTTCATGGAAATTAAGTCAGAAGACGGTAAAGTAAGGGCAAAAATGGGCTTTACTGCCTATACCAAAGATGGGATAGATGATTTAACCAAAAGACCTATAACTTATACTTTTAACGGTGGGCCTGGTTCAGCTTCGCTATGGCTGCATATGGGTGTTATCGGTCCGAGAAGAATAGTGATGTCTGAAAAAGGAGAGGCTTTAACACCTCCATATTCATATACCAATAACGAATATTCATGGTTAGACCAGTCAGATTTAGTATTTATAGATCCAGTAGGGACAGGTTTTAGCAGGGCGGTAAATGGTGTAGATAAACAAGAGTTCCAAGGTTATAATGAAGACATACAATCGGTAGGAGAGTTTATAAAATTGTATACCACGCAAAATAAAAGATGGGGTTCCCCTAAATTTTTGGCAGGCGAAAGTTATGGCACAACAAGAGCCGCTGGATTATCAATGTACCTGCAAAATGCATTTAAAATGTATGTTAATGGAATAGTGCTTATCTCTGCGGTATTGAATTTTCAAACTATACAATTTGTAGTAGGTAACGATTTGCCTTATCCGTTGTATTTGCCAAGCTACGCAGCTACCTCATGGTATTACAAAAAACTAAGCCCCGAATTACAAGCAAAAGATGTCAAAACGCTTACAGCAGAAGCAGAGAAATACGCTATAAACGAATATACCACCGCATTAATGAAAGGTGACCGCATGTCGGCAACAGAGTACAACAGTGTGGTAAAGAATTTAAGTAAATATACAGGCTTGTCAGAAGATTTTATCAGACAAACTAACCTGCGTATTAACCTTGCTCAGTATAACAAAGAACTATTAAGACAAGAAGGTAGAACCGTAGGTCGTTTAGATAGTCGTTTTACAGGAAGAGATTACAATGATACCGGTAGCCAAAGTGAATATGACCCAAGTAATACAGGTACCATATCAGGACCTTATACACATGGAATTCTAAGTTATTTTGGTAAAGAACTAAACTTTACCAATGATTGGACTTATTATACCTTGGGTGGTGGTTTAGGCAGATGGAATTATAGTAACGTTCAAAATTCTTATTTAAATGTTGCAGAGTATATGCGTAAAGCTATGGCACAAAACCCTTCAATGAAAGTATGGGTTTTGGGAGGTTATTATGATTTTGCTACCCCTTATTTTGCCTCTGAGTATGTAATTAAACATATGGGTTTGCGTCCTGAACAGCAAAAGAATGTAGATTTTACACATTATGAAGCAGGACATATGCTCTATATCCATATGCCTTCTCTGAAACAAATGAAAGCAGATGCAGATGCTTTTTATGGTAAAACTTTAAAGGAAATTAACTAATGAAGACCATGTCTTATAAAAAAAATACTGCTCATGTTGTAATGGCATTTGTATTATCAGTTTTTGCCATGCAAGCTGCAGCACAGCCGGGAAGAGGAAATGCACAACCGGCGCCTTCTGCTTTTCAAACAGCCTCAACAAGCAAAGCAGATGCGCCGGTTCCTTTGCCGGTAAACGCTAACGGAGAAATTATTTCTAATTCGCCTAACATTCCTGCTCCAGTTGTTACCAAGCATAGCATTACGGTAAAAGGTCAAGTGATTAATTATACTGCTACAACTGGTTATTTACAACTTAGAACCGAAGACGGAAAACCCAAAGCAAATATATTTTTTACAGCATACACTAAAGATGGAGTTGCCAATAAAAATAAAAGACCTATAACCTATACTTTTAACGGTGGCCCGGGTTCATCGTCGGTATGGTTGCACATGGGTATTATGGGACCAAAAAGAGTTCTTTTTACCGATAATGGCGATTTATTGCCACCTCCATACAGCTATGTAGATAATGAATATACTTGGTTAGATAAAACAGACTTGGTTTTTATTGATCCGGTAGGTACGGGATATAGTAGGGCGGTTACAGGAGAAAACGAAAAACAATTTTACGGTTACGTAGAAGATATACAAAGTATGGGAGAAGCGATCAGATTATATAGCACCAAATATGAAAGATGGAATTCTCCTAAGTTTTTAGCCGGCGAAAGCTATGGCACAACACGGGCATCGGGTTTGTCTGATTACCTGCAGAGCAAATACAAATTTTATTTAAATGGCATCGTATTGATCAGCTCAATTTTAAACATGCAAACCGCCCGTTTTGATATTGGTAACGATTTACCTTATCCGTTGTTTTTACCAACCTATACGGCTACATCATGGTATCACAAAAAATTACCTGCAGACCTTCAGTCAAAACCACTAAAAACTGTACTTAAAGAAGTAGAAGATTTTGCTTTGCAAGAATACAATATTGCTTTGATGAAAGGCAGCGACCTCACTTCTGCAGAGTATGAAACTATTGTAAACAAATTGAACAGGTACACAGGACTATCTAAAGATTATATCCGCCAAACCAATTTGAGGATAAATATTCAGAAGTATGATAAAGAGCTGCGTAGAAATGAAGGATTAACAGTTGGTCGTTTAGATAGTAGATATACGGGAAGAGATTACAATGATGTTGGTGATCAACCTGAGTTTGATCCAAGTAACGATGGAACCATTTCAGGACCATATAGTGCAGCATTAAACCATTATGTAAGAGCCGAATTGAAGTTCAAAAATGATCTTTCGTATGAGATTTTAGGAGGAAGAGTATCGCCATGGAATTACAATAATGTTCAGAACCGTTACCTCAATGTGGCCGAAGATTTGAGAAAAGCAATGTCACGAAATCCTTACTTAAAAGTTTGGGTATTATGCGGATATTACGACTTAGCAACACCATATTTTGCTGCAGAATACACATTTAGTACCATGGGTTTAAGGCCAGAGCAAAGAAAGAATGTGAATTTTACTTATTACGAGGCCGGACATATGTTGTATGTTCATAAACCATCGTTGGTGCAGACCAAAAAAGATGCAGACAAAATGTATGACGATGTTTTGAGAGAAATTAATGCAGCTCCTGCTAAATAGACCGTTATGAAAAAAACAATTTTATCTATCTGCCTTTTATCAATTACAGCTTTAGGAAATACCTATGCTCAGCAAACTATATCGCCCGATAGTACTAAACAAGCATTAGAAAAGCTTAAGCAGGTTAAAATGGGTTTGGTTAATATATTACCTGCAAGCAAAGATAAGGCTCATGTTCTGGAACGCATGCTAGAGTTGGGTTTGTGGGACAATGTATTGACTGAGATTAAGAAGCAAAAAGCTTTAACGGATGATTATAAGTTGTTATATGCTGATTACTATATTTTAAACAATGATTTTAAATCGGCAGAAAAATATGTGAACCAAGTATATAATACCAATAAGAAAAAAGAAAAGGCTGTTTTACTGAAAGCATTTTTAGAAATGCAGGCATGGAAACTTCCACAGGCTGCACAGATTTGTGAAAATGCGCTTAAAACCAATCCTTCAAATAAGCTGAAGTTGATGTTAGGCAGGGTAAAATTGTTACAGAAAGATTATAAAAAAGCATTGAGCTTAGCCAAAGAAGTTGAAGCAGCCGACCGTAAAAATGCGGCTGCTTTAATGCTCGAGGCTGATGTTTATTTTTGGGATCAGAAACCCCAATTGGCAGAAGCACCTTTGTTAAAATCTATAGCAATAGATCCTTTTAATGCCGATGCCAGATTTAGTTACGGCTATGCTATTTGGCGTAGGTTTGATGCAACCTTGCTAAATGCGATGGCTGCTCAATGGGAAGTTGCTTTAGCTGTTAACCCATTGCATTTCCAAACCCACTGGCATTGGGGCAATGGCCATACCAATCTTACTTATGCAGATTATGCACAACCAGAAGATGAACAGGTAAGAAAAGAGCTGAAACCTGCCGATGAGCTTTTTCAGCAAAATAAATTAAATGAAGCTTTAGATTATACCAGAAAAATACAAGCAAAATACCCTAATTCAGTTTTACCATTAATGCACCGCGGCTCTTTGTACCATGTTGCATATGATATGGATCGTAAAGCAGGTCTTGATTCTGCCGAACATATTTTTAGGGAAATCTTAAAAAGAAAAAGACATTACGGACCGGCACATAACGGTCTTTCGGCTGTAATCAAAGCCAAACGTATCCCTTATCTATCAGTTTATGATTCAATAACCAATCATTTGCACCAAACTAAAATAAAGGATATGGAAAACTTTAAGCGAGTTTTTCCTGATGTAAGTTATTATTCGGGCGATATGGTAAAAGCCATGGCATGGAACCAGTTGTATACTTCGGTTGTATATTTCCCTTTCCTAACCAAAGGCGATAATGTTTTTAGGATACCTCCATTGCATAAAGATTTGGCAGAAACCATGAATTCGCCATATTTTCGTACAAGTACCACATTTGATAACCGCCAATGGATGGATATACGCGGAGTAGGAAGCGGGGCTGCGGCTATTGAATATGTAGAACGTGGAGCTTATCTTGAACGTAATGTGATTTTACATGAATATGTGCATTTATTTCACGGCCGTGTTTTAACTGATGCAGAAAATAGAGCAATTAGAGCGCATTATTATAAAGCGATGAAAGAAGGGCGTACATTAGATTATTATTCTCAGAATAATGAATCTGAATACTTTGCGCAGACTTACCCTGCGTACTTTGAACCTGTAAAGGTGCATCCTTTAGATTTTAAATCGATGAACACCACCAACGATTTAATTACGAAAGATCCTGAGATGTACCAGTTTATAGATGCATTGGTTAAAAAAGAGCGAGCTTACTTGAGTGGTAAAAAAGAGGCAATGGCCAGTAACTGGGCGCAAGTTTATCTAAATTTGAGCCAACGAAGCCGTATGCAAGACCGTGATATGGCTAAAAAGTATTTAGATACTGCATTGACTTATGATGCAAAATACTTACCTGCTATGCTGGCTTATTCAGGTATAAGCATTTCAGAGAAAAAATTAGATGATGCTGAAGCATGGTTAAAAAAGGCTGAACAGATAGATCCTAATTATGCACCTATCTATGCTGCTTATGCTAATTTAACTAAAGCCAAATATGATAATAACCTTATTGCGAAATCAGAAGCCATACAAAAACAGGCAGATTATCTGCAGAAATCATATAAAATGGAAACAGATTATTCTGAACTGGCAAGGGTAAACGGACAATTAAGAGAGATGTACAGAAGCAACGGGCTTTATCCCGAGGCTATCGATGCCGGATTGGAATATGCCAAGAATGGAGCAGCAGTATCAACCTATCTTAGAGATCGTATAGATGATGCAAATGCATTTTCAGCATCATTAAAAGCAGAGTTAGGTTATGCTGAACCTGTACAAGTATTGCGAGATTTGGTAACTAAGAAACCTCAGAATTATGAATACCGTAACCTGTTGGCAGATGCTTTAGCCACCCAAGGCAAATATGATGAAGCGATTAAAACCATCAATGAAGCTCAGCGAATTTTAGCTGCTTCAAATAATTCGAGAACAGATTATAATATGCGTTTGGCCGAATTTTATTTAGCTCAAGGTAACAAATCAAAAGCAAGCGAATATATTAACATGGTACTTTCTGCTAAATCACCTTTACGTGGAGCAGACCAGTTACGTATGGCAAGACTATTGGCAAAATCAGGCGATTTACAAACTGCAAAACAAGTCTTTTCTAAAGAAAAAGAAGGCGCAGATATGCCTTCAAAAGCCGATTATGCTTTTACAAAAGCTATTTTGAGCAAAGCAGATGGCAGTCAAGGAGAATATATTCAGAACCTAAGTCAAGCTTTACAGTATAACCCTTATTTGTTTGCTGCTTATAAAGCTTTAAGAGGTGCTTATACAGATACACAAGCCACCGACCAATTAAAAGCACTAGACCAGAACATTAACAATTTGAAAATAAAACCAGGAGTTGCTTATCAATTGTAATTAAACATTACAATAAAAAACGCAATCACTGATTATCATTTAAAGCAAATGAAATGAGCATAAATCTTTAATATACCCATTTGTGTGGTTATATAGCGAATTCCATGTTGCAACTAAAAATCAATAAAATATACACATGAATTTAACAAAGAAAGCAATTTACCTAACATTAGGTAGCGTATTCATGTTTACGATGGCATTTGCACAAGGTGGCAGGCCAACGGTAAAAAAAGCAGAACCCAGAAAAGAAGGAGACGGACCTTATCCGCAATTGATCATAAGAGGCGTAACCATTATAAACAGTACAGGCGCACCACCCATGGGGCCCGCCGATATTGTAGTGGAGAATAATAGAATCACCGCTATTAGAACAGTAGGTTCGCCAGGTTTGCCTGTAGAACCCAACCGAAGACCTCAACTAAAACCCGGAGGCAAAGAACTATGGGCAGAAGGAATGTACATACTGCCCGGCTTTATTGATATGCACGGGCATATTGGTGGAGCCGATAAAGGTGCCGATGCAGATTACGTATTCAAACTTTGGATGGCGCATGGCATTACCACCATAAGAGAGCCGGGGAGTATGAACGGCTTAGATTGGGTACTGGATCAAAAGCAAAAGAGTTTAAAGAACGAAATCACAGCACCTCGCATATTTGCCTATACCGTATTTGGACAAGGTTCAACAACACCTATATATACAGGAGAGCAGGCTAGGCAATGGGTAAGAGAAAATGCTAAAAAAGGTTCAGACGGTATCAAATTCTTTGGTGCATCGCCAGAAGTGATGTCTAATGCGATTGATGAGAATAAAAAACTTGGATTGCGGGCAATGGCACATCATGCACAAACAGATGTGGGCAGATGGAATGCCATGAACAGTGCCAGAGCTGGATTAACATCATTAGAGCATTGGTATGGTTTGCCAGAGTCTATGTTTGATGATAAAACGGTACAACACTATTCTCCTGATTACAATTATCAGAACGAGCAAGACCGCTTTAGTGAGGCAGGTACTCTATGGAAACAAGCTGCAATTCCTGGTAGCGAAACTTGGAATAAGATTATGAACGATTTGATCAGACTTGATTTTACTTTAGATCCAACGTTAAATATATATGAGGCCAATCGTGATTTGATGCGTGCTCGTACAGCCGAGTGGCATAATACTTATACTATGCCTAAGCTGTGGGAATTTTATGCACCAAACTGGAATTCGCATGGCTCATACTGGCATAGTTGGGGAACAGAACAGGAGCTGGATTGGAAAGAAAATTACAAACTTTGGATGCAGTTCTTAAATGAATTTAAAAACAAAGGCGGGCGTGTTACTGTTGGTACAGATGCAGGTTTTATCTATGAATTATATGGTTTCTCCTACGTGAGAGAGTTAGAACTGTTAAGAGAAGCTGGTTTTCATCCTTTAGAAATAATCAGGTCGGCTACCTTAAATGGAGCGCAAGCTTTGGGTATGGAAAAAGATCTAGGAAGCATTGAGATAGGTAAACTTGCCGATTTTGTAATCGTAGATCAGAATCCTCTTAAAAACCTACAAGTGCTTTATGGTACAGGAGCAATCAGTTTGGGTGCAGACAATAAGCCTAAAAGAGTAGGAGGGGTTAAATACACGATTAAAGATGGTATTGTATATGATGCTAAAAAGCTTTTACAGGAAGTTAAAGAAATGGTAGATCAAGAAAAGGCTAAAACTGGCTATGTAATTAAACAACCGGGCTTTTAAAAAAAAGCTAAAGATTTGACCTAAATGGCTTTATGTCATTGTTGGGCAAGTTTACAATTAATTGCAAAGGTTTTTAGCCGTAAAACGATTTATTTATATTTTTGTACCATCAAAATACAAATGAAATTTTAAACTTAAAATGAAAGTATCCCCCGAGAACAAAATTGATTTTAACAATACCGAGATAGCATTTAGCAATAAATCTAATGCAGAATTAAAGCAAGCTTACTGGTTATTTAAGATGATAGGAAGTAATTTCCTGACTAAAGTTGGCCCACCGATTACAAATTTCATGCTTAATGCAGGGTTTCCTATTCAAGGGATGATCAAGAAAACCATCTTTAAACAATTTTGTGGAGGAGAAACCATTGCTGAGTGTGATCATACCATAGCGCAATTGGCTAAAGGCAAAGTGGGAACAATTTTGGATTATTCTGTAGAAGGAGAAGAAGAAGAACATGTTTTTGATGCTACTTGCGAAGAGATCATTAGAACGGTTGAAAGAGCAGATGGCGATCCGCGTATTCCTATTACGGTTTTTAAGATTACTGGTATTGGTCGTTTTGCCTTACTGGAGAAACTAGATGCCAAACAAGAACTTACTGAAACGGAAAAAACAGAATTTGACCGAGTAAAGGCGCGTTGCGAAAAAATTTGTAAAACAGCTTTTGAACGCAAAGTTCCAATCATGATCGATGCAGAAGAAACTTGGATACAAGATACCATTGATATGCTAGCTTTAGAAATGATGATGAAGTTTAATAAAGAGCAGCTAATTGTATATAACACTTACCAAATGTATCGCCATGATAAATTAGCTGATTTAAAAGCTGATTATTTAATTGCTAAAGAGCATGGGTTTACTTTGGGTGTAAAAATGGTGCGTGGCGCTTACATGGAGAAAGAACGTAAACGTGCGCAAGAAATGGGTTACCCATCTCCAATACAACCAGACAAAGCTTCTTCAGACAGAGATTATGATGAATCTATTCGTTTTTCTGTTGATCATTTAGATCAGATAGGCATTGTTTGCGGTACGCATAACGAAGCCAGTTGCCGTTTGCTAACAGAATTAATCGACGAAAAAAATATTGCTCATAACCACCCACACATTTATTTTGCACAGTTATTGGGTATGAGCGATAACTTGAGTTTCAACCTTTCTAATGCAGGCTATAATGTGGCCAAATATGTGCCTTATGGTCCGGTAAAAGCTGTTATGCCTTATTTGTTTAGAAGAGCGCAAGAAAATACTTCTGTAGCGGGACAAACCAGCAGGGAACTTAGCTTAATTGCTAAAGAAAAAGCTCGTAGAGGGATTTAATAGAGTTGCAGCCGATTTGTAGAACGTAGATTATACCCTGAAGCTTATTTTAGTAGAAATATAAAGGGTATCTAAAAAGTAATTGTCTCCTATCCATCATTCTGAACTTGTTTCAGAATATAAACCGTGTAAGATACGCAATAAATGGGAAGCAGAATTTTTAGATACCCCTTTTTGTTATAATTCGTCTACGTTTAATTTTCTAACATTTAGAATTTTAAACTCTTTAATACCATCAGGCATTTCCCAGTTGATCAGATCACCAGTTTGGTAACCTAATAAAGCAATACTGATAGGGGCAAAGATGGATACTTTTTGTTTCTTGATATCGGCATCTTTAGGTAAAACCAATTTAAATACAAATTCTTGCTGATTAGAAGTGCTTTGTATTTTGGCTTCGCTATGTAAAGAAACTACATCTTCCGGTAACTTATCATCATCAAAAAGCGTAGCGTTCTTTACTTCTTCTTTTAAACGCGATTTATTATAATCGCTCATGATAGCTTTGTCCAAATGCTCGCTTAAGAATTTGTAATCACTTTTAGATAATAATATTGATTTTGTTTTCATAATATTTAGTTAAATGAAACATTTCACCTCTAAGGTGTATGGTTAAGTAAGATTAAGCGGTGGTTATCCCCCGAAATTCTTTAAGAAAGAAAAATGATTGAATTCGGGGTTTTTTTGATAAAGTCTTTACTCTCAGTTTGTAAAGTAAGACTCAATATGTTCTTAAAAACATGATGAAAAGCAAAACGCTGCAATATAATAGCACACAAAACATCCTTATAATGTTTTGCGATGAACTGTTTATATTTTGCTAAAATGTTTCGCATCTTAACAAAGATGCCTTTGTTTTTCTTAATAAACAAGAGAAAATCTGAAATTTTACCATAAAAAAACTCGAGATTGTCTTATCCCGAGTTTACGATAACATTAAACAAAGTGTCATACTGAACTTGTTTCAGCATCTTCTTTCTTAGTGCGTCAGTTTTTTCATGATTTCGTTTACATCAATATTTAAACCCTGAGCTACGGCCATACCTAGATTTTGATCTGCTCTAAAGAAGTGGCATAACTGGCGTGCAATAATACTATCTTTCTGAGGGCCTTCAATCCCACTCATAGAATCTATGATATTACTGATCAGGTTATGCCTGTCGTAATCGTTCATGGCTTTTGTAAATAGTAAACCAGGTTGTGTGTAATGATCTTCATCACCAGGTAAACCTGCATTCCTGTCGTACCAATCAGCTTTCTGTCCATCTAATTCTAATCCCGGTTCTTTATAATTCATATCAGGCTCTATTACACCAGAACTGTTCGGGTAATAGTTTGGATGATCATTTCCGTTATCATCAACACGCATAAAACCGTCTCTATGAAAATTGTTTGTTGCATATGGACAGGCGTTTACAGGTATCTGTTGGTAATTTACGCCTAATCTGTGCCTATGGGCATCAGGGTATGATAAGATTCTGCCTTGTAACATTCTGTCAGGAGAGAAACCAATACCATCAACAATGTGAGCCGGAGCAAAAGCCGATTGTTCTACTGTAGCAAAGTAATTTTTAGGAACTTGGTTCAATTCCAGTTCTCCAACATCTATCAATGGAAAATCGGCATGAGGCCATGTTTTGGTAACATCAAAAGGGTTGAAAGGAAAGCTTTTCGCCTGTTCATCTGTCATTACCTGAATTTTCATTTTCCATTTAGGGAAGTTACCATTATCTATCGCTTTAACCAGATCACGCTGCGCAAAATCAGGATCTTTTCCTTTCATTACAGTAGCTTCATCATTGGTAAAGTTTTTAATACCCTGCTGTGTTTTGAAATGAAATTTAACCCAGACACGTTCATTATTTGCATTGATCATGCTAAATGTATGCGAACCAAAACCATGCATATGACGATAACCGTATGGTGTTCCCCTATCGCTCATTAAAATAAGCACTTGATGTAAGCTTTCGGGGTTAAGGCTCCAGAAATCCCATACCATAGTAGCGCTTTTGCAATGTGTACGTGGATCCCTTTTTTGGGTATGGATAAAATCACTGAATTTTTTGGCATCCTTAATAAAGAACACAGGTGTATTGTTACCTACTAGATCCCAGTTGCCATCCTCGGTATAAAATTTTAAGGCAAAACCACGCGGATCTCTTTCGGTATCGGGAGAGCCCAGCTCACCGCCAACCGTACTAAAGCGTAAAAAAACTTTGGTTTCTTTACCTATTTGATTAAAGATTTTGGCTTTTGTGTACTTGGTAATGTCATGGGTTACCTTAAAAGTACCAAATGCACCACTTCCTTTTGCATGTACCACACGTTCGGGTATGCGCTCACGGTTAAAGTGAGCCATTTTTTCGTGCAAGATATAATCTTCTAACAGCACGGGGCCTCTTGGTCCGGCAGTCATTGAATTTTCGTGCTCCACATAAGGCCTGCCAGCAGCGGTTGTTAAAGTCTTTTTCTTATTTTGTTCCATAGCTTATCAATTTGTTATATTTTTTAAAATTGGGGTTAATACCGTGTTTTATCAAACTGATTTTACCTATATGCACATAGAGAATAGTTATAGGTTATCTGCTTTCTGCTATAAAATGGAATAGGGAGGGAGCTATTTTTCTTTGTTCCAAAACACTTAATTTTTCGTTAATGTATTCAGTTTTTATTTCCTGTTCATTAAGTTCTTGGTAAATGCTGATTAATAAATTAAGGATGCAGATTTGGTTTACAATAAGGTTATTGCGCTTGAAAATCTCTAAACATCTTTTTGCATAAATTAAGGCGCAATTGTAATCTTTATCATTTTTGGATTGATACGCTTGTGCAGCCAGAAAAATAGATTGAATAAAAGGAATGGTATTTTTGCTTGCTTGATAAGCAAAAAGCCTTGACTTTATTGTTTCCATAGCCTCGGTATTTGTACCTGAAGGAGTTTTAGACTTAAAGTAAACCAAGGTTGTAAAAATATAGCTTGCATATGATTTGGTCATTTGAACTGATTTTGGAAAATGCGTAATCATGGCATTAACAATCTGTATAGCCTCTTTATTGTTTCCATAAAATACATTTACAATAGAGAACATTACAAAGATTACCATTTGCTCATTTGAAGGCAGGTCATGGGTACTTTTATAAAATATCCTTTCGCCTTGCTTAAAATCTTCTATTTTGATCAGCGTTTCATTAGAATAAACAAATTCTCCTGCAATCTTAAAATAAACCAATCTCAACAATTCTATAGGGTTAACTTCCCACGATTTTGCTTCTTTGGAAAATTTATGCATCTGCTGCAAACGTTTTGTAATGAGTTCTTTATCTAGACTTAAACAATCACTTATGGCCAATAAGGCATGATACAATAAAGTATCGTCATTGTTATCTGATAATTTAATTAAAGCGGCAACAGCTTCTTTATAATAAGAATCTGCAAAATCGAAATGAACCAAACGATCACTTTTGTTCCTGCGAAACAGTTTGATGGAATAGAGATTAGACTTAATTCGGGTATTGTAAGCTTACTTACATCATTGGATGTTAATTATGTTCAGCGTTCAGGTGTAGCACCTCAGGTAGAGGCAAATACGGTAAGCGCATGTGAAGGTACAGCAGCAACATTAAATATTAAAAATCCAGTAGCGGGTACTGTTTATAAATGGTATTTGGAAAATGTTTATCAAACAGGGAAAGATGGCGAAACATTTTCAACTCCTCTAAACCTTGCGCCAGGTACTTATAATTTTTATGTAAGTGCTTTTGCGAACGGATGTGAAAGCGCTCCTACAAAAGTGGTGGTAAATATTTTACCTGCACCAGTTGCCCCTGTAGCTTTAGCGGGTAACCCTGCACAGACTTGTTATGGCGCATCTGTTCAACTAGGTGTGCAACAGGACCCTAACATCAGTTATAACTGGTATGATGCTGCTGGAAAACTACTTATATTTAATAGTAGTACTTACGATACACCTGTAAATTTAGCAGTGGGCATCTATGAGTTTTATGTAGAAGCAGTAAATGCCAATAACTGTTCTTCTAATACTGCCCGTGCAAAAGTGGTATTGACTGTAAATCCTTTAGGTATGGCCAGCGATATTCAAATAGCAGGCAATACAAATGCATGTTTAAATTCATCTGCTACGTTTACAGCAAGTAGTACCACGGTAACCAATCCAATATTTACATGGTACAGTGATTCTAATCTTACCAATGTAGAGTATGTGGGTACTGCATTTACAATCTCACCAGTAACCGTAGATAAGACTTATTATGTAACAGTAAAAGGAGACGATAGATGTGAGAGCAGTGCACAAGAAGCTAAAGTAGTTCAAGTAAAAGTTAAACCTTATGCGGGCAGTTCTGATCTCTCAGTATCTACAGCACAAGATATTTGCGGACAAGGAAGTGCTTCTTTAAGTGCAAGTAGCACAACGGTACAAAACCCAATATTTAATTGGTATGATACGCCAGATTTAAGCAATCTGGTACATACGGGAGCAAGTTTTAACACACCGATATTAAATGCCACAAAAACATATTATGTAACTGTTCAAGGAGATGATAAATGTGAAACACTTGCCGCTGATGCAAAAGTGATCACCATAAAAGTTAATCAAATTGCTGTTGCTGCCGATGTTACCGTAACAGGAGCTACAGTAACCTGTATAAATACCTCAACTACACTTACGGCTACAGCCAATAATGGTATTGTAAATCCTGTGTTTACTTGGTATGACAATGCAGGGTTAACTTCAATAGCAGGTACAGGCTCGGTATTTAAAACACCAGCGCTGAACGCAGATAAAACGTATTACGTAACTGTAAAAGGGGATAACAGATGTGAAAATTCTCCAACGGATGTACAGCTTGTTACTATTTCTGTTAAAGCATTGCCAAAATTACCTCAGTTAGCCAAAACAGGAACATCACTTTGCGGTTCGGGAGCTACAACGCTAACCTTAGAAAATACTGAATTAGATGTTGACTACGAATGGTACAGTGATCCACAGGGAAATAACCTTGTTCATAAAGGAACCACTTATACTACTCAGGTTTTAACCGAATCGACAGACTATTATGTAAGAGCTGTGGGCACAGCTGGATGTGGCAATCCAACGGCATTGGTAAAAGTTTCTGTAACGGTTAATAATATTCCATTAAATCCTATGGTTGCAGCAAGCAGTGTTTCTACTTGCGAGGGAACCTCAGCATCTTTATCGGTAATTAATCCTGATAACGGGGCGGTTTATAACTGGTACACCGCTGCTACAGGAGGTACGCCAATATATACAGGTACAACATTTACCACACCGGTAGTAAGTGCTGATCAGGTATATTATATCGAAACCCAGAGTGGAAATTGTATATCTGCTACAAGAACTAAGATAGATGTGAAAATGGTACAAGCACCTGCTGTTCCGGCAAGTATTAAGGTGTCAGATCCATTGGTATGTTCAGGTTCATCGACTACCTTCACGGTAGAAAACCCAGTAGTTAATATTACCTACAGATGGTACACTGTTGCTACCGGCGGAACACCTATTTATCAAGGTACAACCTTTGCTTCACCTGCAATTACCCAAAAAACTACTTTCTATGTAGAAAGCGTTTCTTCAACCGGTGGTTGTGTGAGCTTAATGAGAACACCGGTAAGTGTTGATGTAAGAACAGTTTTAACAGCACCTGTGGTTAGCCTATCTACCATAACACAGAATAGCATCCTGTTTAAATGGAATGCTGTTACAGGAGCACTATCATATGATGTTTCAATTAATGGAGGCTTAAACTGGATCAATGTTACTGCAACAGAATATTTAGCAGGTGGATTAAAACCTGGACAAAAAATAAATATCGTAGTAAGGGCTTTAGGTAGTAAAGATTGCGAAACCAGCGCTAACTCAATTACTCCTGATGCTAAAACGCCAGATCCTTTCTTAAATGATCTGTACATTCCTAACACATTTACACCTAACAATGATGGTAAGAATGACATATTCTTCGCCTATGGTAATTCTATCTCCAAATTCACAATGAAAGTTTACAATCAATGGGGACAATTACTATTCGAATCGCAGTCTGTCCTTACCGGATGGGATGGTACACATAAAGGAAAACCACAACCAAACGGAGCCTATGTTTACTACATAGAGGTTACGTTTGAGAATGGAAGCAGTAAAAAACTAAAAGGAACCATAACGCTGCTGCGCTAACCTATAAATGTACAATTGTAAGATGGTTTAAATTAAAACGATATCCATGAAAAAATTAACGATAATAACCGTATTAATCCTGTTCTTTTGTAATATCACTCAGCAGGTAAAATCTCAGGTAGACCCTCACTTTTCACAATATTATGCTAATCCAATCTGGTTAAATCCTGCCCTAACAGGGGTAATTGAAGGAACCTTTAGGGCAAATATTAATTTTAAGCAGCAATGGAGCAACTTAGATAATGGCTTTTTTACGATAGGAGCCTCTTTTGATACGGCACCTAAAAAAAATCTCTCATTTGGCGCAATCATTATTAATCAAAGAGCCGGAAGCATCAGCTACAACCAATTGAATGCTTTGGCATCGGGTGCCTATAGGATTAGGTTAGGCCAAGATGGCGATAAGATTATCAATTTTGGTTTGCAAGCAGGTATCATCAATAAAAGCTTTGATATTTCTAAGATCACTTTAGGTAGCCAATATAACTTAATGATGGGGTACGATGGAGGCATGCCAATAGATGAAGGTTTTGCTGCCGAGAATTATGCCGCATTAGATATCAACAGTGGAGTAATGTTTTTTGATGCTGCAGATAAAGATGTTAATGTTTTTGCTGGCGCTGCCGTTGCACATATCAATCGCCCTAAGGATAAATTCTTGGGTGGAAACGCCAAAACGCCAATGCGTTTTACTGGTCATGGAGGTGTGAGGATTAAGCTGTCTGATATTTTTGATTTAACGCCTAATGCCTTATATCTTAAACAGGGTTCGGCAAGAGAAATATCTGTAGGTGCGTATGCCCAAATGATGCTGAACACAGAATCTGACCTGCTTTTTGGTTCCAACTATAGGGTAGATGATGCAGCCATTGCATTTTTAGGATTTCATATCAAGAACATGGTATTTGGCGTAAGTTATGATTTTAACACTTCGAGTCTTAACAAAGCAACAGGCAGTAAGGGAGGGTTAGAATTATCGGTGTCATTCAACAGCCGAAGAGGAATAATAGGTCCTAATTTCTTTTGTCCGAGACTTTAAATATAAGTTTATATGAAAGTGTTAAAAACTACGCTCATTTTAATCTGCCTATGTTTTTCATTAAAAGCACAGGTTAGTGTAAGTAATAAAAGAATTGCTGATGTTTACTTCCAGAATAAGGAATATTACGCAGCGGCAGAGTATTATAAAAAAATGCTTCAGATTTCGCCTGATAGTTTGGGTTTCAAAGTTCCTTATAGTTTTGAAACAAGAATTAAAGAGACCAAACTTAAAAAGGATGACTATGAGTATGCCGTATTTCAACTGGCAACTTCTTTAAGGTTGTATAAAAACTTTACCGATGCCGAGAAATGGTATGCTATAGCTACGCAATTCTCTAACCCCAAATATGAAACAAGTGGTTTTTGGTATGGAGAATGTTTACGGGCTAATTTAAAATATGAAGAGGCCATCAGTGCGCTTGAACAATTTCTGAAGAATCATAAAAATAAGGATGAGCTTGCTCAAAAGGCCAGAGCAGAAATCGAATCGTGCAAATTTGCTATGAATGAGATGAAATACCCTAAAATGTTCAGGATATCTAAATTGCCTAATACCCTGAATGGTGAAGGCTCAAATTACGCTCCGGTGTACGATAAGTCAAATTTCTACTTTACCTCATCGAGACCTTTAGAAGAAGCCGGCAAAAATCAGGTATTAGATAGGGGAAAAGGTGTGGTTAAAATCATGAAGAAAGAAAGCCCTTATATCAACACACTTTATACAGTAACAGATAACAATCCTAAGAATGAGAATGTAAGTTTTAAAAAACTATCGATTGATGTAAAAAAGATGGAGTTTGCGGCAAATACCATACATCCTAATGGAGATTTTATGTTGTTGACTGGTTGGGTCGATAAAGATGATAAAAAGAAAAGCATATTGATCAGTAGAAAGATCAATGGCGAGTGGACAGAGCCTAGGTCTATAGGGGGCGAAATCAACGTGAACGGATTTAATTCTATACAACCAAGTATTACAAGAGATGGTAAATACCTTCTTTTCGCGTCAGACAGACCAGGTGGATATGGAGGTTATGATTTATGGTATGCGCTTTTAAGACCAGATGGTAGCGTAGGAAATGCCGTAAATTTTGGTGCCAAAATTAATTCAAAAGATGATGAACAAGCACCTTATTACCAAATAGGAAGAAAAGCACTTATTTTTAGTAGCAATGGCAGAATTGGCCTAGGAGGTTTTGATTTTTATGAGTCTGAAGGAGATTTTGTGAATTGGGACGAGCCTGCTAATATGGGCTATCCTTTCAACTCTGCTAAAGATGATTTATATTTTACTGCCATTGATGATGAAGGCAAAGAAGGTTATATCAGCTCTGATAGAGAGTCTTTATGTTGCTTGGAGCTGTTTTATTTTGCCAGAGATTATATCAACATTAATGGTAGGCTGGTAGATTGCGTATCTAACAAACCAGTTGAAGGCGCTAGTGTAACATTGAAAATAGGAGATATGTTACAGAAAACTGTTTTATCAGATGCTAATGGAAACTACCGTTTTAAGATTAACGATAATAGAGGTTTACAGATCAACATCAGCAAAGATAAATTCTTTGCAAAAAATGTGGTTTATAATTATAATCAACTGCTTCAGGTAGATACCCTGTTAAGTATCAATTCATGCCTAGATCCTATCATTATTAATAAACCTATTGTTTTGAACAATATTTTTTATGAATTCAATAGTGCAGAGCTCACATTACAATCTAAAAATACCTTAGATACCCTATACCAGCTCATGATAGACAATCCTAAAATAGATATAGAACTTAGCGCCCATACAGATAATATCGGAACCGCCGAATACAACCTTGGTCTTTCAGATAGACGTGCAAAATCATGCGTTAATTATTTGGTTGAAAGAGGAATAAATCAAGACAGGATGACTTGGAAAGGATATGGGTTTACCAAACCTGTTGCCCCAAATCAATTGCCAAATGGCAAAGATAATCCAGAAGGAAGAGCTTTAAACAGAAGAACAGAATTTAAGGTTACTAAACAAAATTAGTTAATGGTTTAGGTTTATTGTAATAGGGTTGTACGTGTACAGCCCTTTTTTATGCCTTTAAACTTTAAAACTTTGTCTGCCATTTAACAATTCCCAAAATAAAATGAAATCACTGGCTAAACTATATAAGGGGTATTGAAAAGTAGCAGGTTTATTTTTCTCAAAGAAAAAATGCCCTACCCATGCAAAGCCATAACCTAAAAACGGAATAGCAATTAAGTAAACAGAATCGTGAAATAATATAGCGGCTATTAGAGACAAAATAACCAATCCAGTTCCTATAAAATGTAAAATACGACTGGTAAAATTTTGATGCTCACTTAAATAAAATGGATAAAACTCTTTTAATGATTTATATTTTTTAGGTGTCATGTATATTTTTTTGTTAATTTAGGGATAAGCTCTAACTTTTTATGAAAACTTTATATATAACGCTTTTTCTGATTTTTTCTTTTTATTGCTCTTTTGCTCAGGTTTCTATACGAGGGCGTGTTTTTGATAAAAATACGAATTTACCTATAGAAAATGCCACTATTTATTACAATCAAACCCAAATAGGTACTTTGACCAATAAAGAAGGTGCATTTATGATCTATAGCGATAACGATTACCATGAATTGGTTATTTCATGTGTTGGTTATGAAAAGATGGTCATTAAAGACTTATCTAATCCCAGATTGAAGATTTTGCTTTCTCCTGTTGCAGAAACCTTGAAAGAGGTTACTATTTCTGCCGGATTGGGATGGAAGAAGTGGGGGAAATTGTTTACAAAATTATTGATGGGTGATGATTCACACGATTATTATAGTAGTAAGTATAAATATGACGTAGTGCTCAATCCAAAAGTATTAAATTTTGCATTTGACAATAAAACAAATGTTCTTACGGTTAGAGCTAATAAACCATTATATGTAATTCATGAGAGGCTTGGGTATTTAATTGCATTGGATTTAGACCAGTTTGAGTATAATATTGTAACAGAAGAATTTAGATTTAAGATAACCTCTTATTACGAACCTACAAAATCTTCTTCAAGCTTAGAGCAGATACAGCTCTCAACTAACCATATATTTCAAGGCTCTAGGCAACATTTTTTTAACGCATTGGCAAATAAAAATCTGAAAGAAGAGGGGTTTGAAATATATAAATATAGTGCAACCCCAAATATAGAGAAGCAGAGGGTTTCTGAAGAAATTAATAGGTTGAAGTATAAGAAGATGAATACAGCCAATAATTCGATAATTTCCTTGAAAGACTTAATAAATAACTCAGATACACTACAATATTATGCCGAAATCTTAAAACAACAAGATTTTATGAATGAAAAAATCGAAGAAGTGAATTTAGATTCTATTGTAAGATATGACGAGAACAATAAAATTTACGGTTTGAAATTTCAAGGTAGTTTGCTCGTAAAATATTCTAGAGATAGGAAAAAACTAGCGCTACATACAGATTATAAAAATCCTCAAAAAGGTTTGGAGACTTATTCTGTTGAAACAATACTTACTTTAATAGACGAAGATCCATTTTATTTTAATGCTTCTGGTCAATCTTTTACCAATAATCTCTATTACTGGGGCTATATGTCTAAAAAGCGTTTAGCAGATATTTTACCTCAAGATTTTGACCCCAATATACCTCGTGTTAAAGTAAAGAATAATGCTTTAAAAAAGTTGAAAGATCTTTAGGGTGAACATCCATTAATAAAGTATTTAAACCCGCTTTTTGCGCTCCCGCCAAATGCTGCGGGCTGTCGTCTATAAAAAGTGTTTCATCAACATTTAGGTTGTTTTCTGCAATTACCCTTTCAAATATCTCTGCATTGGGTTTTCTCATCCCCATTAAATGAGAAAAATAAGCTTTCTCAAAAAAATCATCATAACTCTTTATATCAAATTCTTTTTGAATATAATCTAATATCCAGTTGTAGTGAATCTCGTTGTTATTGCTTAGTAAAAAAGTTCTATAATTGTTTTTAAGATTTAGCAGAATTTCATGATTGGCAGTAGTGGGAACACCGATGAGTAAACTGTTCCAAGCTGCATCAATTTGTGTATCTGTAAGCGCTGAATTCTGTGCGATTTTCCTGATTTCTTCCCTGAATTGATTTGAGCTGATGCTTCCGGTTTCAAAATCATTAAATAATTGATGATGCCCCTTATGTGCAAAGAATTCATTTACATGCTGGATACCTATTTGAGTAAGAGCTTCTTGGGTACGATTGAAATCTATAGCAAATATTACATTGCCATAATCGAAGATAATATTTTTAAATTTTTTCATGTAAGTGCTTTCAAAATTCGTTGCAAATATGTAACATTGCACTCGCAAAACCTAATCGGGTTTTCGGGGCCAATAGCTCAGTTGGTTAGAGTAGAAGACTCATAATCTTTTGGTCGCAGGTTCGAGCCCTGCTTGGCCCACTTCAAAAGCTTCATCCTTACCAGATGGAGCTTTTTATTTTCTGATGCCAATCACCATTGGCAATTATGTTTCATGAAGTCATTTAAAAGAAGCTTTTACATGAGTTATTATAGATAAAAGTTAAATTTTTATTCTATTTTTAGAAACAGTTGTCTATCGAATAACAAGAGGTTTCATTTTATCAAAGAGAATTTATTGTTCTATTGTTCAACTAAATCCTAACCAGCCAAATAAAAAAAGAACTTATCCATATGAGATGAAAATTAGAGCCATCCTGTCAATTCTAATTTTTCCTTTATCTGTCATTGCCCAAACAAAGGCTAAATTGGAAATCACGTTTGAAAATTCTAAGTACAGGACTATTGAAAAACCCTTGTTTTTCAAATTTAAAGAAGGACAAAATAATCCAGCTAAATCTGACATAGAGTAGTTGACCGAAAATTTAAAGAATGGATTAAATGGGCAAATCCAAAATTCTGATAGATTCACTTTAGAACGTGTAGATAATACTCGTTATGTCTTGAATTATATTTATGATAAACCTAGCTTTGTTTATATTAACCAAAGGCCGACCTGGTGACGCTCTGGTGATGATGTTAAACTTACCTACAAAGTGATTGTATGGAATGACCGAGAATTCCAAGATACTGTTTATGCGAAGGGTAATAATGCAATCAACTATACCTTTTCTAATTTTTTTACTCCCAGACTTATAAAGGGAGATCGTTTTCCAGATTTGAGAACAGTAAAATACCAGAACGATCCTGTTGCATTGTATAATGATTTAGTGGGCGCCTACGAATTCAGAAATACATACTACAATTCTTTTCTCAAGAAATACCATTACAATAACACAATGTCGGCTTACATAACGCGAGCAAATCATATACAGTTCTTATTAAATGCATTACAACTTGAAAAGG
>DDEP01000090.1 GCA_002336465.1 Pedobacter sp. UBA1951 | reverse complement strand
AAAGCCAGTTAATTAACTGGCTTTTTGGTTAAGAAACTCGATCAATTTTCTTGTAGCAATAGCTCTATGGCTTATGCGATTTTTTTCTTCCATATCCATCTCGGCAAAGGTAATATCATAACCCTCGGGTACAAAGATGGGATCATAACCAAAACCTTTTTCGCCTATCGGCTTATTCAATAAAGTACCTTCTATAGCACCTTCAAAAAGATAATTTTGCTGATCCAGCATAAGTGAGATTACCGTTCTGAAATGAGCTTTTCTGTTAGCAACTCCTTCCAGTTTCTTCAATAAAAATTCCAGATTGGCTTTGTCGTCTTTTACTCCACTATACCTAGCAGAAAAGATACCCGGTTCATTATTTAGTGCATCAACCTCCAGTCCACTGTCATCGGCAAAGCAGTCTATGTTATAATGTTTTACAACATAGGTACTTTTTAAGGTTGCGTTCTCGGCAAATGAGTTACCTGTTTCGGGTATATCTACATCACAACCTATATCTTTTAAATTCAAAACTTCGTAGGCAGAACCTACCAGTGCTGCTATTTCTTGTTTCTTATTTTGATTATTAGTTGCAAAAACCAATTGTTTATACATTTTTCAATTGTTTTAAATTTCCCCAAAGCTGCTTTTTCGCAGGTAGATCAGAGCTTAAGGGATCTAAGTTACTTGTAAAAATAGTTTCTACGCCATCATACAATTCTAAATCGTGTAATGGAAATTCTTTATTCAAACCTAGCTCGGCAGCAGAAACCCCAAAAGACATCAATAACCTGAACGAAAAAAATGATTTTAGGCCCTCGTATCTGGCATGTGCATTCTTAGCAAAGTTTAAAATGGCAATATCTTTACTGGTTAAGCCTACAGCTCCTACGATCTTGGTTAAAAATTCCATGCCATCTTTGCTGCAAACACTATTTTCTGCATCATTTACAAGTACCAAAATATTTTTCTGGTTTTTCCCCAGATATGTAAAACTGATTTCCTGCTGTACAACAGGAGCTTCAGCAACAGCGGAGGTTTCTATTTTAACAGGCTGTTCTATTACTTGTAATGGAGCTTCTTCTTTATTTTCGGCTGATGTTTTTTCCTGTAATTCGTACTGTTGCACAGGCTCATTAACCAGATAAACATCATCTGTAAAGAATAAACGTAAAGCTTGTTCGTTATGGGTTAGCTGGCTATGCATAATAATTGAAAAAAATTTCTGTTAAAATTAGTTAAATATCTTATTATCGTAGTGCAATTTGTTACTTTTATAAACTAAACTTAGACCTTATTCTTTGTGAAACAGTTCTTTTTTGTATTAGCTTTTAGTACTATTGGTAGTGTATCATGGGCACAAAATGTAGCTTTGGTAAATAAAGTACCGATACATACTGATGAGTTTTTATGGGTGTACACCAAAAATCATACAGATGGCACTATTTATACGCTAAAAGACTTAAAAGCTTATCTAAACCTTTATATTAATTTTAAGCTTAAGGTTGCCGATGCCAAAAGCATGGGTTTAGACCTTGATAGTGGATATATAAATGAAATAGATGGGTACAAAACTACCTTAATGCAGCAAAAAGATAGGAATGATAACGCAAAAGAGCTCAATTTCATTCTTAACGAGTACAAAGAAGGTGTTTTGATGTTTAACGTTTCAGAAAAAAAGATCTGGAACCAAACAGATGACAACGAAGATATACTTAAAGATTATTATAGCAGGAACAGAACAAAATATGCAGGTTTAAATTATAACGAGATTAAAGGCAACCTGATCGGCGATTACCAGCAGGACCTGGAAAATCAGTGGATAAAAGATCTCAAAAAGAAGTATAAAGTAATCATTTACGAAAGAGAGTTAAAGAAATTAGCAAAGCCCTGAAAAGCCTTAACTTAATAATGCTAAATTTGCAAAAAATTAACAGTATAAATACAGAATGAAGAAAATATTTACATTGGCAGTAGCTTTAATATATTTTGCCTTAAATGCCAATGCACAAAAACCTAATCTTGATAAAATTGTAGCCGTAGTAGGTAATAACATCATATTATTATCAGAATTAAACCAACAATACGCTATTTACTTAAATCAGGGAAATCCGGCCGATGAAAAGGTAAAATGTTACTTTTTACAGCAAATGCTGGTTCAGAAATTATTGAAACAACAAGCCGAAATTGATTCTATCGTAGTTGAAGAAAGCCAAGTAGATGATGTTCTAGATAAAAGAATGCGCTACCAGATACAACGTATGGGCGGGCAAGAGCGTTTAGAACAATTTTTGCAAAAATCTGTGTTGCAGTATAAAGATGAAATGAGAGCCGATGTAAAAGAGGGTCTTATTGCTGAAAAAATGCAGCAAAAAATCACAGAAAACACTACTGTAACTCCTTTAGAGGTAAAAAAATATTTTGACAGCTACCCTAAAGACAGTTTGCCAGATATAGGTGCCGAAGTTGAGGTAGGTGAAATTGTTTTAACCCCTAAATTAACCAAGGCCGAAAAACAAAAATATTATGATAGGCTCGAGGCATTGCGCTTACGTGTAAAAAGCGGAGAAGATTTTGGATTTTTAGCAAAAACTTACTCTGAAGACCCTGGTTCGGCAGCAGATGGTGGTGATTACGGCTTTATTGACAGGAACACCATGGTTAAAGAATTTACTGCATGGGCATTCAAATTAAAAGCTGGAGAGATGTCGCCTGTGTTTGAAACTGAATATGGTTACCATATTTTACAAGTTATTGAAAGACGTGGAGAGCAAGCTCATGTGCGTCATATTTTGATCAGACCTCAAAATACACCTGAAAGCTTAGAGCGTGTAAAGCTTAAAGCCGACAGTATCTATAAAGACCTTACAGACAAAAAACTACCTTTTGCCACTGCAGCTTCTCTATTTTCAGATAGTAAAGAAACGCAATACAACGGTGGTATGCTGTTATATGCAGATAACCAAACTGCAAGAACGACTTTGATCCCAGTTGAAAAACTAGATCCTGCAGTTTTCATGGCAGTAGATACGATGAAAGTGGGTGAGATTTCTAAACCTATTTCTTTTAAAAACCAAAATGACGGTAAAGAAGGTTATAAAATCTTTTTCTTAAAGTCTAAGATAGCTCCGCACAAAGGCAGTTTAGAACAGGATTATCCTAAATTTAAAGAGCAGGCTCAACATGAAAAAGAATCTAAGGTAATGAGTCAATGGTTTGAAAAACGTAAAGAAAACACCTATATTAGGGTTGACGACGAATTTGCTACATGCGATGAGTTGAAACTTTGGATTAATAAAAATAAAGATACTAAAAGCAACTAATGCATTTTAAAAACGAAGTTGAAGCTGTTGATGCTTTACACCAATCGTTTAACAACATTAAAGCCGAAATAGGTAAAGTTGTTATCGGACAAGATGATATTATTAAATCAGTGCTCATTGCTATATTCAGCAATGGGCATTGCCTTTTAGTGGGTGTACCGGGTTTGGCAAAAACCTTATTGGTACAAACCGTTGCAGGCGTTTTAGACCTCAATTTTAACCGTATTCAGTTTACACCAGATTTAATGCCGGGAGATATCATTGGTACTGAAATATTAGGTGAGGATCGCCATTTTAAATTTGTAAAAGGTCCTATTTTTTCTAACATTATCCTTGCCGATGAAATTAATCGTACGCCGCCTAAAACACAAGCCGCATTATTGGAAGCAATGCAAGAAAGAGCTGTAACCGCGGCAGGGCAAACCCATATTTTACCCAAACCGTTTTTTGTTTTAGCTACTCAAAATCCTATTGAACAAGAAGGTACATACCCGCTTCCCGAAGCACAATTAGACCGTTTCATGTTCAATGTACAATTAAATTATCCAAGCTTTAACGACGAGCTTACCATTGTTAAGAATACTACAGGAAATAACATTCCATCTCTATCTAAAATAATCAGTGCTGATGAAATCCAATATTTTCAGCAACTGATCAGAAGCATACCCGTAACAGATAATGTATTACAGTATGCTGTAAAACTGGTAGCGCAAACCCGTCCTAATACCGAGCTAGCTACAGCTCAGGTTAACCAGTACGTGGCATGGGGAGCTGGACCGCGTGCTTCGCAATTTCTAATTCTAGGTGCTAAATGCCATGCGGCCATATCGGGCAAGTATGCACCCGATATAGAAGATGTGCAGGCAGTAGCTGAAGCTATACTCAGACATCGTATTGTACGTAACTACAGAGCAGAGGCCGAAGGTTTATCTACAGAGCAAATCATTAAAAATCTTTTCTAAGTATCTTCTTCTTAATTGACTATGTTCAATAACAACTATGCTATTGTTCTCTTGCCAAAGAGTGCTTCTTTGCCTTTTGATTTGCTGTTAATGGCCGATGAAACTGAAGCTGCTATTCGCAAGTATATTTCTCAATCTAAGGTATATGTGGTAACAGATAAAATCAGTCATGAAACAATTGCTGTATTTGCCCTCTTTAAAGTTGATGATACAACGCTCGAAATCAAAAATATTGCCATTACAGAAAAGTTAAGGGGAAAAGGCATAGGCTCTTGGCTAATCTCTAGCATTAAACAAATAGCTACGCAGCAATATTATAAAAACTTAATTGTGGGAACTCCCAACTGTGCTACGCAGCAAATTAATTTCTATAAAAAAACAGGGTTTATACCTTTTATGCTCAAAGAGAATTTCTTTATTGATAATTATGAAGAACCTATTTATGAAAATGGCATCTTATTAAAAGATATGCTCATGCTTAAAATGGCATTATAAAAAATTGAAGGATCTTTTTAACTTTAAGATATAGAGCTTTCATCTCTATATCTATTAATATGAGAAAAACTCTCTACCTGCAATGCTTAATGGTGCTAGGCATCTTTATGACCTCTTTTGCTCAGCAAAAAACATTTAATTTTATACCCGGGTTTAATGCACAGGAATGTGATGAAATGCTGAAAATCAACTCTGCATTTACAGATACCATAAAGGGCAACAAATTCTTGGGCTTTCTTAATGGATATAGCTTTATATCACGTTCAAAAAGTGTAGGTTTAGATAATGTGGTAGATTTTTGGTTGCGAGCAGACTCTACCGTAATCATTTCATTAAGAGGTACAACCAAAGACCCCAAATCGTTATTGTCCGATTTCTATTGTGCCATGATACCCGCCAAAGGGAAAGTAATTCTCTCTTCTACAGATACCATAAGATACCATCTTGCAGATGATGACCGTGCAGCTGTACATGCCGGATTTTTGGTCAGTTTTGCTTATTTATGTAAGGAGATATCGCCCAAGGTTGATTCTTTATACCATAAGGGATACCATAAATATCTAGTTACAGGTCATAGTCAAGGTGGCTCAATCAGTATTTATGTAACTGCATGGCTTGCCTACTTAAAGAAACAGGGTACTTATCCTGAATTAGTAATAAAAAATTATGCTACGGCTCCAGCTAAAATGAGCAACATGTATTTTGCATATGATTACCAGCATATTACCCACTCTAACCAAGCATTTAGCCTGATCAGCAATGTAGATCCCGTACCCGAAATGCCCTTTACCACGCAGCAACTGGCTACTGATATGAACAAGCCAAACCCTTTCATTACCATTTATGAACATGTAGGTAATCTTTCTTTTTTTAAACGGATCATCTTAAAAAATGCTTTTAAAAGTATGGAACGTAAAGCCGAAAAATCATCTAAAGCTTACCAAAAATATTTAGGTAAAACGGTAGAAAAAATGGTAAAAACTGCTTTACCCGGTTTACAGTTAGAACCCATGGCAAATACCACTCACTTTGTAACGCCCGGGGTCATGGTAGCTTTAATAGCAGATGAAAATTACGAACGTCATTTCAAAAACGAGATTAATAAATCTCTTTTTCATCACAGTTACGAAGCTTACAGTTTTTTGCTAAAGCAATACGCTACCGAGCTTAACAAGGCACAATAAGAGATAATACTACATAATTCGTAACCATTTATGGATAATTGAATTACATTACAGAAAAATGTTTTTTATACCTTTACGGCAAATATGCATGGATTAGTTATTAAATCTACAGGGAGTTGGTACCAAGTATTGGCCGATAACGGGAAAGTGTACGATTGCCGTATCAAAGGAAAATTCAGGATAAAGGGCATACAAACCACAAATCCTGTTGCTGTGGGCGATAAGGTAGATTTTGAGCTTGAACCTAATGCCGAAACGGGAGTAATTGACCATTTGCATGAACGTAAAAACTACATCATCCGCAAATCAATTAATCTCAGCAAGCAAGCTCAGATTATAGCGGCTAATTTAGATCAGGCATTTTTAATTGTTACCTTGGCCTCGCCCAGAACATCCTTAGGCTTTATAGACCGTTTCTTGGTTACTGCCGAAGCCTATGATATACCAACCTGCATCATTTTTAATAAATTAGATTTGTTTAATGAATACGGCTTAGAAATTTTAGCCGAATACAAAGCCATCTATGAGAAAATAGGTTATCCTTGCTACGAAGTCTCAGCTTTAAAAGGTACAAATATAGAACAGATCAAAACTTTGCTCAAAGATAAAACCACCTTATTCTCTGGGCACTCAGGAGTAGGAAAATCAAGCTTGATCAATGCCATTTTACCCGGTTTCAATATCAAGACGGGGGAAGTAAGCGAATGGAGTGATAAAGGGCAACATACCACCACTTTTGCTGAGATGTACCAATTACCTTTTGGTGGACAATTGATAGATACTCCCGGTATACGCGAACTAGGAATCGTAGATATAGAGAAGGAAGAACTCAGTCATTTCTTTGTTGAGATGCGTGAACGATTAAATCAATGCAAGTTTAACAATTGCAGGCACATTAACGAACCAGACTGCGCCGTAATCAAAGCTGTTGAGAACGGCGAAATTGAGCTTTCGCGTTATGAGAGTTATCTGAGTATTTACAATGGTAACGAGACTCGTGGCTAATCGTTAAATCGATTACCATCTAATTAAGGCGCTTGCCCAAGTAAAACCAGAGCCAAACGCAGCAAGGCAAACCAGATCTCCTTCTTTAACTTTACCAGCTTCCCAAGCTTCGCTCAAAGCCAAAGGTACAGACGCCGCTGTAGTATTGCCGTATTTATGTATATTATTAAAAACCTTATCATCAGGTAAACCTAATAATTGCTGTACGTACTGACTGATCCGCAAATTGGCCTGATGTGGAACCAATAAATCAATATCTTTAGCTGTAAAACCATTTTTAGCCAAAGCTTCATTAATTACCTCAGGAAACTTAACTACTGCTTTTTTAAATACTGCCGGACCATCCATATAAGGAAGAGCAGCTCCACTATCTAATTGTTCGTGTGTTAAGAACAAACCGCCTAATTCTTGATCAGGAAAAGGTGGATTGTCAGGTAGCCACTTATTGGCATGTGCACCGGGATAGTGCATAGCCAATATCTCTGCATCAGCACCATCGCTATGTAGATGAGTACTTAAAATTCCTTGGCCTTCTTTATCTGCTCTCTGCAAAACAACAGCTCCTGCCCCATCTCCAAAAATTACAGAAACGTTCCTGCTACGGGTTTGAAAATCCATTGCAAATGAATGTTTCTCACTTCCCACTACCAAGATATTTTTGTACATACCTGTTTTAATGAATTGATCGGCAACAGATAAAGCATATACAAAGCCCGAGCATTGATTACGGATATCTAATGCCCCTACTTCTTTCATTTTCATTTCGCGTTGCAACAAAACACCACAGCCCGGAAAATAATAATCAGGGCTTAAGGTTGCAAAAATGATAAAATCAATGTCCTGTTCGGTTATACCTGCACGTTCAATTGCGATTTTGGCCGCTTCGATGCCCATTGTGGTTGTGGTTTCAGCAAAGCGATCAGCAAATCTGCGTTCTTTTATACCGGTGCGTTCCTGTATCCACTCATCGCTGGTTTCCATGAAACGTGATAAATCATTATTGGTATAAACATTTTTAGGTACATAATGACCTATACCCGCAATTTTTGAACTGTACATATATGATGGTTTAGTGAACAAAAATACTAATTTACCCTTTATGTAGAGAAGCTGTGCTAATTCTACTTAAACAGAAGATAACTATTAAAAATGGCAAAAGCTTTTTATAAATTTGTAAAACAACCAGATTTTAAAACTATGCGCAATCTATACTGCATCATCCTGTTAAGCTTTATCAGTTTCTTTTCGTTTGCCCAAACTGAGAAAACAGATACCAAACTTCAGAAAATGATTACCGAATTAACCAAAGGCTTTAACGGAGATGTTGGTATTTATGTAAAATCGCTCAAAACAGGTAAAGTCGCAAGCCTTAATGCCGATAGTATTTTTCCTACTGCCAGCATGGTTAAAATACCTATAACTATTGGTATGTTCAATAAAATAGATCTGGGAGAATTAGATTACAATGCTTCTCTTACTTATAAAGACAGCTTGCTTTATGCAGGTGAAGACATTTTAGGTTCTTTTAAAAATGGCGAAAAAATATGGTTGCCCAAAGTTCTCATGCTGATGATTACCACAAGCGATAATACAGCGAGCTTATGGTGCCAAAGCATGGCCGGAGGTGGAGAAATCATTAACGGATTATTAGAGAAATATGGTTTTACCAACACTCGTGTAAATTCACGCACAGCCGGACGCAGGGCCAATCAGCAGAAATATGGATGGGGACAAACTTCTCCACGAGAGATGGCTACGCTACTTACCATGATCAGGCAGGGAAAAATAATTAGTGAAGCGGCTTCTGAGCGTATATACAGAAACCTGATCAGGATTTATTTTGATCATGAGGCACTATCTGAAATTCCTCCTTATGTACAAGCCGCATCTAAATCAGGTGCTGTTGATGCTGCCCGTTCTGAAGTGGTTATGGTAAATGCACCGCATGGCGATTATGTATTTTGCATTGCTACCAAAAATCTAAAAGATACTTCATGGAAGCATGATAATGAAGCAACTACGCTTATCCGCAATCTAAGCAAAATGCTATGGAACTATTTTGAACCTCAAAGCAAATGGGAGCCTGCAAAAGGCATTGAAAAATATTACTAAAGAAAATCTGACCCCAGTTTATTTAAATATGAAATTCTAATTTTTAGTAAATTTGTAACATGTCCACCCAAACAAAAGAAGAAACCTTTACACTTGAAGAGATCTTAACCTCGTTAAAAACGATACATCGTTTAATTTTATGGAATGATGATGTAAATACTTTTGACCATGTAATCTGGTGTATGATGAAATACTTAGATTATACCGAAAGCCAAGCAGAAAAAATTGCATGGGAAGTACATACAAAAGGTAAATGTGCAATTTTAGAAGGTTCTTTCACAGAAATGGAAGTGTACCGAAAAATATTAAAAGCCGAAGGCCTTGAGGTTACGGTTGACTAATCTTTTTCATAAAAGCCGCTAAATTTTTACGTGCCTGCTCTCCTACTTTTTCTTTAAAATTTCTTGTCCCGCCTAATAACCAGCCACCAAAACCAAAGGCTTGCTTTGCCCATTTTTTAAAATCAAATTCATCAATTTGATTAACAATCCGGCCATCTTTAACCACAAAAGAAGAACTTACGTTATTTACCACTTTTTTTCCAGTAGCCGTGAAAAGATAGGAAGCCTGCCAAACGGCAGTAACCCTTTCTTCGTCCTGTTGTGCAATCTGCCCAAATTCTATTTTAAGTTCTTTCCCTCTGCTGATCAGCATTTGCCACATAGCCTTTGCTTGTGCTGCATCTAAATCGCCAAATACGGGATCATTAAATTTGGCTTCATCAGCATAGGCTTCTTGCATTGTCTTAAAATCGCTACTGGCAAAGGCAGTATAAAACTGATGTATGAGTTGCTCATTAGGGGTCATAACTTATTTAAGCTTAAATTTTATCAAATGTATTAAAACAATCAGCAGGCTAAAAGCATTATTTAAAAGAAGCATAAACTTAACCTTAAAATTATGAACAGATATGCAACTGCCATCTGGAATGGCACAGGAAAAGAAGGCTCGGGAAAATTAAGCACACAAAGTACAGTGTTAAACGAAGCGCAATATGGCTTTAAAAGCAGGTTTGAAAATGGCGTAGGTACAAATCCTGAAGAGCTGATTGCTGCAGCACATGCTGGATGTTTTAGCATGAAATTAAGCTTTAATATCTCTGAAGCCAATATTACACCTGATTCAATCAGAACTAAATCAAACGTAAATTTTAACACAGAAAAAGGAGAAATAGATAAGATACATCTCGAAGTGAGTGTAAAAGCACCGGGTTTAACCAAAGAGAGGTTTGAAGAACTTGCCAATGATGCAAAAAACAACTGTCCTATATCCAAACTGCTTAATGCAGAAATTACCATGAGTGCCGAATTGATATAAATACACCCGAAGCTCATCAACCATACAACTTTGACAGGCTCTTTATAAATGGGGTTTGTCAAAGTCTTTCCGACTTTTGCGGTCTTTAGCAAAATAAATCATCTCATTAGAAAGCCCTGTAAACCTGCATAATAAAAGGTTTCCTTATTTTTAACAGCTATTAACATAAGCTACGTTGTTTTCGTAGTAAATATTGTTACATTTGGTCTTTCAGACATTTGAAGATACACATGAAAAAAATTTTCTTAATACTGCTACTAAGCGTTTTTAGCTTGGGTTCATTTGCTCAGAACGTTTTAAGTCTTTTTAACAAGGCCAACACATTTTTTGACTTGTTTTTTGAAAACAAGCTTGAAGAAGCGCATAATTATTTTTCTGATGAGGCAAAAACCAAGGTTTCTACTGAAAACCTAAAACAATTGGCCAATTTGCTTGAAAGCAAGTTAGGAAAAGTAAAAAGCATAGATGCCATACAAAGCAAAAACCAAGGCGATTTTTTTGCAGTAATTTTAAACGGCGTTTTTGAGAATGATACGCAAGATTTTGTAATGCTATTTGATAAGAGCGAAAAAGTTGTAGGCTTGCAATTGCTTCCAAAAGCCGTTACTTACCAAAAACCTTCATATGCAGATACCAATGTATATGTAGAAAAATCTACTTATATCGAATTTCCCAATCACCAGTTAGCTACTGTAATTACTACGCCTAAAAATGTAAAGAACTTTCCCGTAGTTGTTCTGGTACATGGTTCAGGGCCAAATGATATGGACGAAACCATTGGTCCTAACAAACCTTTTAAAGATATTGCAGCAGGTTTGGCTGCAAAAGGCATTGCCACGGTAAGATATGTAAAGCGTACTTTAATTTACCCGAATGATTTTAAGGGAGCTTTTACAGTAAAAGAAGAAACCACAGATGATGCTATTTTGGCTATAGAATTGGCTAAAAAGATACCCGGAGCAGACCTAAAAAACATTTATGTTTTTGGACATAGTTTAGGTGGCATGCTAGCTCCAAAAATTGCGACTTTGGCTCCTGATCTAAAAGGAATTGTGATTGCTTCGGCTCCTGCACGTAAGCTTACTGATATTATCATTGATCAGAACAAATACATATTCGAGCTTAGCAAAGACACCTCTCAGGCTATGAAAGATGAGTTTAAAAATGCCATGACCGAATTAGAGAAAACTAAAATTACTAAGCTGTTGCCTAATATGAAACCTGATTCTGCTATTGCAGGATTGCCGGCTTCATACTGGATAGATCTTAATAATTATGATCAACTTGCTACTGCAAAAAAACTAAATAAACAACGTATATATATTTTGCAAGGAGGAAACGATTTTCAAATTACAGAAACCGATTTTAACATTTGGAACAACGAGCTTAACAAAAAGAAAAATGTAACCTTAAAATTATACCCTGAACTCAATCATCTTTTAAGTGTACAAACAGAAAAAGGGACCGTTATGCAATACCAAAAACCTGCAAACGTAAGCGAGCAGCTTATTGATGATTTGGCTAACTGGATTAAAGCGAATTGATGTTCTGCTGGGCAATCCAGTCAAACCAATTACTTACAGCAAATTTATAATTTAAGATACGAGGCACATTGAAACTATCTACTTGTTTCCATGTGCCTTTTTCGCATACAAACTCAGGTGTTTCATATCCCGTATTTTTGGCTAAAGCCGTATAAAAATCTACCCTCGTTGGATGATGCGGGCAAACTGCGTGATAAATCTCACCAAATGCCTTTTTATTTAACAATTGCAAACAAATACCAATACAATCTTCCGATGCAATAAGATTGATTGGTGCCTTTCCATTAGGCACATTACTCCGGCCTGCAAAAAATCTAGCCAAATTTCGGTTTGGACCAATTAATCCCGCAAAGCGGATAATAGTGCTTGTAAATTGCCTGTTGTCACTAAATATTTTTTCCGCTGCTAATAATGTGTTACCGGCTTCCGTATCTGGTTGAGGTATAGAATTTTCGTCAACATGGAAATTTCCCTCTTCAAAAACACCTATAGAACTGATAAAAACGAGATGTTTCACTTTTCCTTCGGCAGCTTTAGCCACTGCTCTCAATTTTTGAGGATATTGAGATGCATCTTCAGATTTAGCCCTTGGCGGTACATTTACAAAAAGTACATCAACATCAAAGAAATCGTTGGGTAATTCATCACTATCATTCAAATTAATTTGATACGGTTCTATTCTCAGCGCCTCCAATTCCATCAATTTAGCCTTGCTAGTAGTTGATCCTTTAACCGTGTAACCCAATTGTACCAAAGTTTTGGCTAAAGGCAAACCAAACCACCCACACCCTAAAACTGCAACTGTTCTATTTTCCATTTGTTTGCAAAATAACATAATTCTCCGCAGCAGCAATCATGAAAGATTTATTCTGTATTTTTAAACTGGAACTCTAAAAAATATAAAAAGATGAAATCATCAATTAAACTCGTTTTAGTACTCTTTGTACTGGTTGTTTTGGGCGAAAACCTTAAGGCCCAAGGCTTAAAAATGCCTCAACCCAGCACAGCTCAAACCATTACACAGGATTTTGGTTTAGGAAAAATCACCGTAATTTACTCTCGTCCAAATGCTAAAGGCCGTAAAATATTTGGTGCATTAGAACCTTATGATAAAGTTTGGCGCACAGGCGCAAACTCTGCTACCGTAATTAAGTTTACTGATGCTGTTAAAATTGAAGGAAAAGATCTAGCTGCTGGTGAATATGCTTTATTTACCATCCCCGGAAAAACAGAATGGACCATTATCTTTAACAAAGGTGTTAAAGAATGGGGAGCTTATACTTATAGTGAAGCCAATGATGTATTACGCGTAAAAGTGAAACCAATTACCCTAAAAGAAAAGATAGAAACTTTCACGATCAATTTTGCTCATGTATATGATACTTCTGCGCAGATGCAATTATCATGGGAAAATACTTTAGTAAATGTTAACCTTAGCACTTCTGTTGACGAAAGAGTAATGGCCAGCATTGAAGAAGCAATGAAAGGAGAGAAAAAACCTTACTTCCAATCTGCAATTTACTACTACAGCAACGGAAAAGACTTAAAAACTGCATTAACATGGTTGAACGAGGCTGAAAAGGAAATGACCGACGCTCCTTGGGTTAAACTTTGGAAAGGCAGGGTACAATTGAAAATGGGTGATAAAGCTGGTGCTGCAAAATCTGCAAAAGAGGGTATTGACATCGCTACAAAAGTCAAAAATGATGAGTACATTCGCTTGAACACCCAATTATTGGAAGAAACAAAGAAGTAATCAGCACTTCGAGAAAATAACTTAAAGGCTTCCAAATTGGAAGCCTTTTCTTTTTAAGCTGTTGTAGTTACTCCGACGCTTTTCTCTTTGATGAACATTTGTAGCAAATAAGCAATAATCACCACGGCTAAACATCCAATTACATTTAGCCATAAATAGGCAACTACTTCCTTAAATCCTAAAATACATACAATCGCTTCTGCTAAAATAGCTGCATAAAAAACTGCCCTACTTCGCACGTTTTTCAGATAAAAAGCAACCAAAAACACGCCCAAAATAGTTCCGTATATAAAGGATCCCAAAATATTTACCGCTTCTATCAAATTGCCAATTTTACTGGTAAACAAAGCCATAACCACACAAATCAGCCCCCAACCAACTGTAGCCCATCTCGACGCATTTACATATTGCCCATCATTTCCACTTTTATTGATCAATCGCTTGTAAATATCTACTACTGTAGTGGATGCTAAAGAATTTAAAGCACTGGCTGTAGAACCCATCGATGCCAAGAAGATAATGGCAATGAGCAATCCTATCAATCCCTTTGGAAGATACTCTGTAACGAAACTTAAAAAAATATAATTGTTATCGTTAGTAGCCGCATCCGCATCGTTCTTTAGCATTAAAGCTTTTACCTCTTCCCTAATCGTTTTACCTTCTTCATCATATTGTTTTACCAGTGTACGTTGTTGATCGATCAATGCTTGATTATTGGTAGATAAAGCAACATCTAATTTTTCTACCTCTTGTTTCTTTTTCTCAAAAAGCTGGTCGTGTTTTAACTGAATATTTGCCAATTCAGCCTTATGCTCGCTACGTTCCAGTTTATGTAATTCGTAACTGTTAAAAAACAGCGGAGCCTTATTGTATTGATAAAATGTAAACACCAAAACACCTATCAATAAAATGAGAAACTGCATTGGAATCTTAACCAAACCATTCATTAGTAAACCCAATCGGCTTTGTCCTACCGATGACCCCGTTAAATACCTCCCTACCTGACTTTGATCCGTACCGAAATAAGATAATTGTAAAAAGAAACCACCAATAATCCCACTCCAAACATTGTAGGGATTGGTCCAGCTAAAATCAAAATCAATGGCATTGGTACGCCCCATTTTTCCGGCAATACCAATAGCTTTACCAAAACCAACACTTTGAGGCAACAGGTGTACTACCATTACTCCTGCCGCAAACAAACCACAAAATATGATGGTCATTTGCAGCAACTGTGTGTAAGAAACTGCTTTTGTTCCTCCAAAAACCGTATAAAAAATAACCAAGCCGCCCATAAACAAAGTAGTATAGGTAACATTGA